>NZ_PIBO01000006.1:0-189102 GCF_002806725.1 Raoultella sp. T31 | reverse complement strand
AGTGCTGAAAGCATCTAAGCACGAAACTTGCCCCGAGATGAGTTCTCCCTGACTCCTTGAGAGTCCTGAAGGAACGTTGAAGACGACGACGTTGATAGGTCGGATGTGTAAGCGTAGCGATACGTTGAGCTAACCGATACTAATGAACCGTGAGGCTTAACCTTACAACGCCGAAGCTGTTTTGGCGAAGAGACGACATTGATTTTCAGTTTGATTACAGATTAATCATCACGCAGGAATGCGGGGTGAAAACAGAATTTGCCTGGCGGCACTAGCGCGGTGGTCCCACCTGACCCCATGCCGAACTCAGAAGTGAAACGCCGTAGCGCCGATGGTAGTGTGGGGTCTCCCCATGTGAGAGTAGGGAACTGCCAGGCATCAAATAAAACAAAAGGCCCGGTCGAAAGACCGGGCCTTTTGTTTATCTGCGGTTTATGGCGAAAGCAGCCCGTCCTCACGGACGGGTTTTTGCGTTTTTGTCCCGATAATCCGTCAGTCAGGCGTCTGGCAGCAATCTGTCTGTTTGTTCAGACGACATAAAAGCCTGCCATGACCACCTCCCCACCATATTTCACTTTATTCCCGTTCATGCTCTGGCGTTAATCCCGAAAACCACGCGACGAAAAAAAACGTGAATTGAATCACATATAAATCAATAACAATTATATAACATTTGTTTCACTAATTGATTTGTCTCAGTGACGTGGCACGCCCGAAAAGACAGATTGCAGTCTTTGCTGGAGCAGGATGACAATGGCAGAAAGCAGTATTAATGAACGGGGTGCGCTGGAGCAAAGCGACACCCGCCGCCGCATATGGGCGATTGTAGGCGCATCTTCGGGGAATCTGGTTGAATGGTTTGATTTTTATGTCTATTCATTCTGCTCTCTCTATTTTGCACATATCTTCTTTCCTTCCGGAAATACCACCACTCAGCTATTACAAACCGCCGGGGTTTTTGCCGCGGGTTTCCTGATGCGCCCGATTGGCGGATGGCTGTTTGGTCGTATTGCTGACCGCCGCGGACGTAAAGCCTCGATGCTCATTTCCGTATGCATGATGTGCATGGGATCGCTGGTGATTGTCTGTCTGCCCGGCTATGCAACGATTGGCACATGGGCGCCGGCCTTATTACTTCTGGCGCGTCTGTTTCAGGGGATATCCGTCGGGGGGGAGTACGGTACCAGTGCAACCTACATGAGTGAGGTTGCTGTAGAAGGCAAGAAAGGCTTCTACGCATCATTCCAGTACGTGACGCTCATCGGCGGTCAGCTTCTGGCCGTGCTTGTGGTGGTGGCCCTACAGCAAATTCTTAGCGACGAGCAACTGCATGCCTGGGGATGGCGGATACCGTTTGCGCTTGGGGCGGTACTTGCTGTTGTGGCCCTGTGGCTACGTCGCCAGCTGGATGAAACATCTAAGCAGGAGACGCGGGCATTAAAAGAGGCCGGCTCGTTCAAAGGGTTATGGCGCAATCGCAAAGCATTTCTGATGGTCTTGGGTTTCACCGCCGCCGGGTCGTTAAGCTTTTATACCTTCACCACCTATATGCAGAAATACCTGGTTAATACGGCGGGCATGAGTGCCGGTACGGCCAGCGTGATTATGACTGCGGCGCTGTTTGTCTATATGCTGGCTCAGCCGCTATTTGGCGCGCTATCGGATAAAATAGGTCGCCGGACATCAATGCTCTGTTTTGGCTCATTAGCGACGCTCTTTACCGTGCCTGTCTTGAGTGCGCTGCAGGGCGTAACCTCACCTTATGCCGCATTTGGTTTGGTTATCTGTGCGCTGATGATCGTGAGCTTCTATACCTCGATCAGCGGTATTTTGAAGGCGGAAATGTTCCCGGCTCAGGTACGCGCATTAGGCGTTGGCTTGTCATATGCCGTGGCAAATGCTCTGTTTGGCGGCTCGGCTGAGTACGTCGCGCTGTCGCTAAAATCGGTCGGCGTTGAGCATGTCTTTTACTGGTACGTTACCGTGATGAGCGCGATTGCCTTTCTGGTCTCTCTGATGCTGCACCGTAAGGGCAAGGGGTTACGACTTTAGATCTACTGGTGCGCCAGCTGCCACACGGCATAGCCCGTCGTGGCACCGGCCACATCCCACGCGAAATCTTTCCAGCTCCAGCCGCTTCCTGCCGGGCGGCTGTCCCAGAGTTCTTTCGACGCCCCCAGACTGACGGAGAACATCAGGCCGATGGCCGCGCTTCGGTCACGATTGTAGCCCTGATGCTGGGCATATTCGTTACCGGCCGCCGAGAGCATCGCCGAGGCCAGAAAATGCTGAGCCTTATCCTGGCCGCTCCATGAGTCATGTGCCATATGGCTACAGCCGGTAAGCAGCAACGGGGCAATAATAATGAAAGTACGCATACACATTCCAGAAAAAAGCCCCGACGATGCGGGGCAGATATTCAGAGAATACGGCTGATCAGGCGGTCGATACGGATACGCCTCAGGCGGCGAATCAGTTTGCGTACCTTGACCGGATAATCCGCAATGCTTTGCAGGTCGCGATAGTGTTTAACGACCGTCGTGTGCTGGCGAATCAGACGCAGCTCTTTTTCACGCATCGCGCCGAGCTGATGCTGCGGATCGTGAATCAGAATCGCATTTTCCAGATCCAGGCGCCAGGCGCGCGGATTGAGGTTGTTGCCGGTGAGCAGCATCCACTCATCATCAACCCACATTCCCTTAAGGTGATAGCTGTTATCGTCATCTTTCCACAGACGAACAATCAGCTGATCAGTATTAACATAATACTGCAGTCGACTGAGGAAGCGGCGGAGGTTGATTTCATACAGATAGGGGAGCGCGCCGATAATCTTAAACGGCTGATCTTCAGGGATGTAGAAGTCATTTGCTGTTTTATCGCCAACAATAATCTCTACCTGCTTTCCGCTACGCAGTAGCTGAATAATGTTACGCACCAGAAGAGCCGGAAGGTTGAAATAGGGCGTACAAATCGTCAGCTTACGCTCAGCGCAGGGCATAAGATGGAAGATGGTTTTATTCAGCAGGCTCGATTTGCCCAGACCGACCAGCGGCGTGACCGACAGCCGATCGTCATCCGCATTGCCAGAGAAATGATAGCCGCTGTCACGCAGTTCCTGGCGATACTGGCGGATATCATTTTTGATTTCCGGGCTTTTCGGGCGATCGGCGCTGTCGAGGCGATTGACGCCGCGGCCTTCCACCAGGTTGTGCTCGACCCAACCGAACATCACATCGGCCATTTTGCCATTGCGAATACACTGATAGCGGTCGTAACGATACTTATCATGCTGATGCAGATAGACATCGTTCAGGCTTGCGCCGCTGTACAGGACGCAATCATCGATAATGAAACCTTTGAAGTGCAGCACGCCGAGGGCTTCCCGGGTATTGACCGGCACGCCATAAACCGGAACATCGATGCCGGGGTTTTCCTGCGCCATGCGACAGTACCAGTCGGCATTGGTGTTCGCTGCCGCCGCGCCAATGCGTCCACGCTGGGCGCGATGCCAGTCAACCAGAACGCGAACATCTAACTCCGGACGCTGGCGCTTGGCATCGTAAAGTGCCTGCAGAATTCCTTTGCCGCCATCATCCTGCTCCAGATAGAGCGCAACAATACAAATACGCTGGGTGGCGTGGGCTATCTTTGCCAGTAACGCTTGCCGGAAATCCGCAGGAGCGTAAAAGAACTCGATATCATCAACTGACTGAGAAAGCTTAGGGAGTTGGGCAAGGTGTTGTTGATGTTTATTACGCTTAAATTTTGACAACATCACAGTGCGTTTCTTCTCTGTTTATTGAAGGGTCTTCTGTACCATGCAGACGACGTAAGCGGGCAATAATAACATTACTGTTCGCGAATGTGGTCAACAATTGCGGTCGCCAGTTTATGATTGTTATGCTGCCAGTTGCAGGGACAAACTCACAATTCCGTCTTCCAGCTGAATATCAACCGCGAACCCCAGCTTCCTGGCAAGGCCGATCATGCCTCTGTTATTAGGCATGGTGATGCCATTTAGCCGCTGCAGACCGTGGCTTTGCGTGTAGGCAATCAGCTTTTCCAGCAGCCGCCGGCCTAAACCTAACCCTTTCAGGTCAGAGCGAACCAGGACGGCAAATTCCGCATCAATGTTGTCAGGATCGGAGATGGCTCGCGTTACGCCAAGGATCTCATTGCCTTCGGCACTGGCGCGTACGGCAACAAACGCCATTTCTCGATCGTAGTCGATCTGCGTCATATTGGCTAAGTCATCATGAGTAAATTCATTGATTTCGCTGAAATAACGATAGTACAGATCTTCTTTCGTCACCTGGCCGATAAAAGCCTGAAGCAGTGGTTCATCTTCCGGCAGGATCGGGCGGAACAGACAGCGCTCGCCATTTTTCATCACCACCCACTCTTCCTGCTGCTGCGGATAAGGGCGGATGGCCAGCCGACTTTCGCTATCGCCGGTAAACGGGGCAAGGGCCAGCGTGACGTCAAGCGCGGTGAACTCGTTACCCGAAGCGAGCAGCGGGTGAATATCCAGCCGCTGGATCTCCGGGCAATCGACGATCAGATTCGATACCTGGACCAGAAGTTGGCTCAGACCCGAAACATCCAGCGGGCGTAGCGCGCTGCGGCCACGGATCTTCTTACTTTTGATCGCCTGGATAACCAGATAGCGGGCCAGATTCATATTTAACGGCGGCAGGGCGACGGCGGCCTGATCTTCCGCGCGCCATTCGACGCCGCCTTCGCCCAACATAATCAGCGGGCCGAACACCGGATCGTGCTCAACGACGACCCGCAGCTCCTGCGCGCCGGCGCGGTTGGCCATACTTTGTACCAGCAGACCGTGAATACGTGCCTGAGGCCAGGCCATTTTGACGCGGTCGAAAATAGCATCCGCCGCCTGCTGTACTTCCACGGCGGTCCGCAAATAGAGCATCACGCCCTGAACTTCCGATTTGTGCGGAATATCCGGTGAACGCAGTTTCAGCGCCACCGGATAGCCAATTTGCTCGGCGATGTGCACCGCCTCGGCGCTGTCGGCGGCAATCCAGGTCGGTAAGGTGTGGATCCCGTAGGCGTGCAATACCGGGCTTACTTCATGGGTGTCTAACGAACGGGCGCCTTCGCCAATCGCCTGTTGCAACAACATATGGGCTTCTGCGGTATTGGCGGTCACCATATCCGACAAAACCGGCGTCTCCCGGAGCTGCTTCTGATTACGTCGGTATTCCACCATGTGCATAAAAGCGGTAATGGTTCCTTCCGGCGTGCGGTAGGTTGGCAGCCCCGCATCGCTGAACAAGCGGCGGGCTTCCTGAGAAGAGAATTCGCCACACCAGTTCGTCAGGACCGTGACATATTTACCGCGCGGATGGTGTTTCAGCGCGTCGATCAGCGCCAGGGCGCTTTCAGTTCCCGGTGCGGCGGCGCTGGGGGAATGAATCACCAGCAGGGCGTCGTAGTCCTGGCTATCCAGCAGAACGTTCAGCGCCTTGAGATAGTGTTCGCTGCTGGCATCATCACGGAGATCCAGCGGGTTCGCGATGTCGATACTACCCGGTAGCGCCTGGCGTAGTTTTTCCGCGCTCTCTTCGCTGAGGGTGGCAAGTTTGCCGTTTCGTAACCACAGTTCATCCAGCGCCAGCGCCGCAGGGGCGGCACCGTTGCTGATGATCATCAGTTTCTCGCCGCGCAGCGGGCGCATATGGCTGAGAGTTTCAACCGCAGAGAAGAGTTCATGAGTATCCTGTACGCGCAATAACCCCGCCCGCTGAATCGCAGCGTCCCAGGCAGGATCCATGCCTGAATTGACATGGAGCAGCTTTTGCGCGGCTGGACTGCGGCCGCTTTTGATAACCAGGATCGGTTTATTACGCGATGCGCTGCGTGCCGCGGACACGAAGCGCCGGGCGTCGCTCAGGTGTTCAAGATAGAGCAGAATGGCGCTGGTTTTACTATCGCGGGCAAGGAAATCAAGGAGATCGTCGACATCAATATCCAGGCTATCCCCAAGCGCAATAAAATAAGAGAAGCCCATCTCGCGCTGCTGCGCCCAGTCAAGAATGGTATTGGAAACTGCTGCGGACTGGGAGATAAACGCCAGTTTGCCGCGATGAATCGGTACCGGCGAAAAGCTGGCATTCAGCCCCTGCCAGGGCGCAAGCAGGCCGAGGCTGTTAGGGCCAAGCAGGCGCATCTGGTAGCGTGCGGCGCATTCCAGTAGCAGAGGATATTGTTCCGCCGGGGAGGAGAGAATAATGCAGGTCTTGCAGCCCTTTTTTCCCAGAGCGTCCAGCAGCTCGGGGTTTCGCCGGGCGTTGGTACAGAGCACGGCCAGGTCCGGGGTGAAGGGCAGGCTGTCGATGGTCGGCCAGGCCAGTACGCCCTGAACGGCTTTCCAGGCCGGGGTGACGGGTAAGACCGGGCCGTTGAACCCCCCGGCCAGCAGGTTACGCATCATCAGATAACCGGCGCGCTGTGGTTTCATTGATGCGCCAATAACGGCGATCGACTTCGGCCGCAGCAGTGCTTCCAGGCCTCGTTGGCTCATTCCGGTCTCCTTTAATCCCCAGTGACCGAATGATTTTAAACGCTTTCCGCCATTTGTGCTGTGATGCTGCCCTTATGCTGGGTTTTTCCCGCCAGATAGCGGGCGCGGAACAGGCTAAAATGGTCCCCGAGCGCGCGCGCGGCCGTGTGGTCTTCAGCAAGGTCGAGCAGCGCAATGGCGACTTCTGCGGTGCAGTACTGCCCATCGGCATGGGCTTCTCTCAGGTGGTAGGCTGAAATGCGTGACAGATCGACAGATATGATCGGCAGCGTATCAAGATACGGGCTTTTGCGGAACATTTTGCGCGCTTCGGTCCAGGTTCCGTCGAGCATGATAAACAGCGGCGGTTTCCCCGCCGGCGGGGCGCTCAGTACCTGGCGTTCCGCTCCCGCGTAAGAGGCCGGGAAAACCACCATTGGCTGGTAATCGGGGTTGGCGACCAGATCGAGTAACGCCTGCGGCGGCTCGGTTCGCGACCATTGAAAGGCTTCCGTGTCCGGCAGGATATCGGCAATGAGGCGTCCGGTATTGCTTGGCTTCATCGGCTCGGTATCGAACATCACCAGGCAGAAACGACAGGTGGCCGTTGCCGGCATCAGGGTCGCGCACAGGCACTGCTTCAACGGTAACAGACAGCGTTGGCAGCGATGGACCCGGTTACCACGCGCGAGAAAAGGGCGGGTCGCGCGAGCGAGACGTTCGGCGCGAAGGCGAAGGACGGCGTTATCAATCATAAAGTGTCGCTAAGAAAAAACGCCATTGTCGCAGAGGTGAAAAAGGGGCACAAGCTGTGCCCCGGAAGGTTTACTGCGCGTTAGCTTCATTCAGCCAGTTATCGAACGGTGCTTTCGGTACCGCGCCGTTAAGCATGTCGATGACTTCGCCTTTTTTAAAGATCATAATGGTCGGGATACTGCGGATGCGGAAACGCGCGCTCAGCTCGCGTTCGGCTTCGGTGTTCACTTTGACGAAGCGCATCTTGCCGCTGCGTTCTTCCGCGACGTCTTCAAAGATCGGCGCAAAATTACGACAAGGACCGCACCATGGCGCCCAGAAATCGACAACAACGGGCAGATCGTCCTTCAGTAGTTTATCCAGCGTTGCCCCGGTCGCGTTGATGACATCGCCGTCAAAAAGATCGTGGCCGCAGCGTCCGCACTTAGCGCCATCGGCGTGACGATCGTCGGGGATGCGGTTCAGAGCCTGACAACTGGCACAAACGGTATTCATAACTAACCTCTGGTTATGGGTTGCAGCGTGGCGCGTGGCCGATTTGTTTCTTTAATGTTACATATTATCGATTAGCTGCTATTAAACAACAATGTGTTTTGTTCGATGAATACGATAGACCCTATCTTTTAAACGAAATCATGGCGCAGCGGTGACACATCGGGTAATCTTCGCGCTTCGCGCAGCGCAGGTGGAGAAAATTGATGAGCGACGAACTGAAAAATAAAAGCGGCAAGGTCAAAGTGATGTATGTCCGCAGTGATGATGATTCTGACAGACGCACCCATAACCCGCGTACCGGGAAAGGGGGAGGGCGCCCAGGAAAATCTCGTGTTGACGGCCGTAGCCGCCCTGCCCGCGATGAACGTAACAGCCGCGGTGATGACCGCAAACGTGACGATCGTAAACGCGATGATTTCGATCGTGACAGCTCTTCTCCGTGGCGTACCGTCTCGCGTGCGCCAAACGATGATGCGGCGGTGAAGCCGGATCACGGCGGGATCAGCGGCAAAAGCTTTATCGATCCGGAAGTGTTGCGTCGTCAGCGCGCGGAAGAGACCCGCGTTTACGGTGAGAATGCTTGTCAGGCGCTGTTTCAGAGCCGTCCGGAAGCGATTGTTCGCGCCTGGTTTGTGCAGAGCGTCACCCCGCGTTTCAAAGAGGCGCTGCGCTGGATGGCGGCGAACCGCAAAGCTTATCACGTGGTTGATGAGGCTGAACTGGCAAAAGCGTCCGGTACCGAGCATCACGGCGGCGTTTGCTTCCTGATTAAGAAACGTAACGGTACCTCGGTGGCTCAGTGGGTCGCCAAAGCCGACGCCGAAGATTGCGTTCTGGCGCTGGAAGATGTCGGTAACCCGCACAACCTCGGTGCGATCATGCGTAGCTGCGCGCATTTTGGCGTGAAGGGTGTGGTGGTGCAGGATGCCGGCATGCTGGAATCTGGCGCGGCAATCCGTACCGCGGAAGGCGGTGCAGAACACGTGGAGCCTGTCACCGGCGACAGCTTTATTGACACTCTGGAGCAGTTCCGCAAAGCGGGCTACGCCATTGTTTCGACCTCCAGCCACAACGGCACGCCGTTGCATAAGGCCGAGCTGCCGAAGAAAATGGTGCTGGCATTAGGCCAGGAGCGCGATGGCCTGTCTGATGCGGCGATCTCCAGCGCCGATCTGAATGTGGCCATTGAAGGTACCGGCAATGTAGAAAGCCTGAACGTCTCCGTGGCGACCGGCATATTGCTGGCCGAGTGGTGGCGTCAGAACAAGGCCTGATGGCTGAGTTCAATTGAAAAAATGCCAGCGTCACGCTGGCATTTTTGTGTCTGCGAAAGGCGGAGACTAAGCATCTGCGGTCGGTAATACCGGCATCCAGTCAATGGGGGACTCGCCGCGCTCGGCCAGCCACTGGTTAGTCTGGACGAAGTGATTACTACCGAAGAAACCGCGATGGGCGGAAAGCGGCGAAGGATGCGGCGCTTTTAGCACGCAATGACGTTTCCTGTCGATAATCGCCCCTTTTTTCTGCGCATGGGCGCCCCACAGTAAAAACACGACCCCTTCCCGATGTTCGTTGATCAATGAAATGACCTTATCGGTAAAGGTTTCCCAGCCAAGGCTGGCATGCGAATGGGCCTGACCCGCCCGCACCGTCAGGACGGTATTGAGCAGCAGCACCCCTTGTCGCGCCCAGCTTTCCAGATAACCGTGCGTAGGACGGCTGAATCCCGGGATCGTCCCTTCCAGTTCTTTATACATATTTAACAGCGACGGCGGCGTCTGGATTCCCGGCAGTACGGAGAAGGCCAGGCCGTGCGCCTGTCCGGGCCCATGATAAGGATCCTGACCAAGAATAACCACTTTGACATCGCCAAGTTCGGTATAACGAAAGGCATTAAAGACATCTTTTTGCGGCGGATAAATCGTCATACCCGACTGGCGCTCTTCGGCGACGGTTTTCAGGGTATTCACAAAATAGGGCTGCTGCTTCTCTTCCGCCAGCACGTCGTGCCAGGTCAATGGGGGGGTCATCTTGCTCTCCTGCAAAGTGTCATCGCTATAGCTTAACTGCTTCTTTCTGCATAACAAAATCCACGGCGTCAGACTGACGTTTCGCATGCAAAAAAAATTGAAAATTTACAAAAATATTTTGCATGGCTTCTGGCGTAACTTGATATAAAACAATAATATCCCTCTATACCCATTTTTATTGAGTGGTTTTTGTTGATTTAAGTCAATGAATGCCGGTTGTCTGGCTGATATACATACACTCAGACAACAATGGTTTTACCAATTGGCCGGGAATGGGCCAAAAAGACGAATAAATATTGCCTAAGGGAGGCATCACATGATTACTGGTATCCAAATTACTAAAGCTGCAAACGACGACCTGCTGAACTCTTTCTGGCTGCTGGATAGCGAAAAAGGCGAGGCCCGCTGCCTGTGTGCAAAAGGAAGCTTTGCTGAAGATGACGTGGTTGCGGTCAATAAACTGGGTGACATCGAATATCGCGAAATTCCGCTCGATGTGAAACCGGAAGTCCGTGTAGAAGGTGGCCAGCATCTGAACGTTAACGTGCTGCGTCGTGAAACGCTGCTGGATGCGGTTGAACATCCGGAAAAATATCCGCAGCTGACGATTCGTGTCTCTGGCTACGCGGTACGCTTCAACTCCCTGACGCCAGAACAGCAGCGCGACGTTATTGCTCGTACCTTTACTGAAAGCCTGTAAGTCGAGGCTTCAATATAAAAACGCCGGGATATCCCGGCGTTTTTTTTACTGCTGATTTTCACCCGCGCTACCGCTTGGTTTACGGCGCTTGCCAACATTTTTGGCGTCGCGGTGACGTTTCTTCACGCGCGATTTCTCTTTATCTTTCTCTTTTTTCTGCTCGGCGCGTTTAGCCAGTACCTTTTTGGATGGCTTACCGGTCTGCTTCTCGCTCGGTGCGCGGGTTGTCGGGCGCAGTTCATCAATAACGCGCGCTTTGAGCGGCTCGTCAATATAGCGGCCAATTTTACCCAACAGCAGATGGTCATGAGCTTCAACCAGGGAAATGGCAACGCCTTTTTTCCCCGCGCGGCCGGTGCGTCCGATACGATGCAGATAGGTATCCGCCGTGCGCGGCATGTCAAAGTTGAAAACGTGGCTCACGTCCGGAATATCTATCCCGCGGGCAGCGACGTCGGTGGCAATCAGTACATTCATACGACCGTCGGTCATCCGTTTGATTGCTTCGTTACGCTTGGCCTGCACCATTTCGCCTTCCAGCCAGCAGGTATTGATCCCCGCTTCGCGCAGCCAGGAGGCCAGTTCATGAACGCGCTCGCGCTTACGCACAAAGACGATAGAGCGGGTCGCATCCGGCTGTTTCAGCAGGTTAACCAGGAGCGCGGTTTTATGCTTAATGTCATCGGCGCGATAGTACCACTGATGAATTTTCTTACGTTCACGCGTGGAGGGACTGGCGGAGACTTCAACGGGCTCTTCCAGCAGGCGCTCGGCAAAGTCTTTAATGGCATCGCCTTCGAGGGTCGCGGAAAACAGCATGGTCTGCTTACGCCAGCGGGTTTCACCGGCAATGTGCTCAATATCCTGCGCGAAGCCCATGTCCAGCATACGATCCGCTTCATCGAGGATCAGCGTTTCGACCGCCCGGCAGTCGAAGTTTTCTTCTTTAATATATTGCAGCAGGCGGCCGGTGGTGGCGACCACGATATCCTGGTTCTCGCTGAACACTTCCGCGTGGTTCATGTATGCGACACCGCCGGTGATGGTGGCAATGTCCAGATGTGTGTGGGCGGCCAGCTCACGGGCATGGTCGGCAACCTGCATCGCCAGCTCACGGGTCGGCGTCAGGATAAGAATACGCGGCGGCCCCGACTTCTTACGCGGGAAATCAAGCAGGTGCTGCAACGCTGGCAGCAGATACGCCGCTGTTTTACCGGTACCTGTCGGGGCTGAACCGAGAATATCACGGCCATCAAGCGCAGGCGGAATAGCGGCGGCCTGAATGGCTGTCGGGCGTGTGAAACCTTTTTCCTGGAGGGCTTCCAGAAGGTTTTCGTCGAGTTCAAGTTCGGAAAAAGTCGTTACAGTCATGATCTACCTCTGAGTGGACCGACGATTATAGACGTTACGGGCGTAATGTTCATCTGTTTGTAAGGCTATCTGTTCTCCGGTATTGTGCATAGCTTCAGGCTCAGGAGTTTTTGTTCGCAAGGTTATTCAGGATGTCTCAGTCGAAGTTTGCGCTGCCGCGCAATGGTTTTACGTTTAAACAGTTCTTTATTGCCCACGACCGCTGTGCGATGAAAGTGGGCACTGACGGCATTTTGCTTGGCGCGTGGGCGCCGATCGCGCAGGTCAAACACGTGCTGGATATCGGGACCGGTAGCGGTTTGCTGGCTTTAATGCTGGCTCAGCGAACCGACAACCGGGTCATGCTGGATGCGGTAGAGCTTGATGAAGAGGCGACAGCGCAGGCGCGCGAAAACGTGGCGACCTCCCCGTGGGGGGCGCGTATCCAGGTGCATCAGGGTGATATTCAACAGTGGCAGCCTGCGCAGACCCGCCGTTATGAACTGATTGTCAGCAACCCGCCTTTTTTTACCGAAGGCGTGCCCTGTGCGACATCGCAGCGCGAGCAGGCGCGATATACGACCACGCTCGATCACGTCACGCTCTTAACCTGCGCCGCGGAGTCGATCACCGAAGAGGGCTTTTTCTGCGTGGTGTTACCGGTGGATATTGGTAATGCGTTTGTTCAACGCGCCGAAACTATGGGCTGGCATCTGCGTTTACGCACCGATGTCGCGGAAACAGAAATGCGCCCGCCGCACCGCGTACTGCTGGCTTTCTCGCCGACCGCCGGGGAGTGTTTTAGCGATCGGCTGATTATCCGTGGGCCTGAGCAGCAATACTCCGAAGGGTTTACTGCCCTGACCCAGGACTTTTACCTCTTTATGTGAGCCAGAGGTGACAGAATCGACGGGCCGCTATCCGCAAGTTGTTGCGGGTAATCCAGCGTATAGTGCAGCCCGCGGCTCTCTTTACGCTGCATTGCGCAGCGAACGATCAGCTCGGCTACCTGCACCAGGTTGCGCAGCTCCAGCAAATTGTTCGACACGCGGAAGCGGGCGTAATATTCGTCGAGTTCCTGCTGCAACATGGTAATTCGTCGTAGCGCACGCTCCAGCCGACGAGTGGTGCGGACAATCCCCACGTAGTCCCACATCAATAATCTTAGCTCGTGCCAGTTATGTTGAATCACCACCAGTTCATCGGGGATCTCAACCTGACTCTCATCCCAGGAAGGGAGGCTGTTAACCGGTTGCGCCAGCGGCAGACGCCGGAGAATATCCTCGGCGGCGGACCAGCCGTAGACCAGGCATTCGAGCAGCGAATTTGACGCCATGCGGTTAGCTCCGTGCAGCCCGGTGTAGCTCACTTCGCCAATCGCATACAGCCCGTCAACATCAGTACGTCCGTTGTCATCAACCATCACGCCGCCGCAGGTATAGTGGGCGGCGGGGACAATCGGGACGGGCTCTTTTGTCAAATCGATACCCAGGCCGAGCAGTTTTTCGTAGATCATCGGGAAATGCTGACGAATAAAGGCTTCAGGCTTATGGCTGATGTCGAGATACATACAATCGACGCCGAGGCGTTTCATCTCATGGTCAATCGCGCGGGCGACGATATCGCGTGGAGCCAGCTCGCCACGTTCGTCAAAATCGGGCATAAACCGGGTTCCGTCCGGGCGTTTCAGGTATGCGCCCTCGCCGCGTAATGCTTCGGTTAACAGGAAATTGCGCGCCTGCGGATGGTACAACGCGGTGGGGTGAAACTGGTTGAATTCGAGGTTGGCCACGCGACAGCCGGCGCGCCAGGCCATAGCAATGCCATCGCCGGAGGAGACGTCCGGATTGGTGGTGTACTGATAGACTTTCGCCGCCCCGCCGGTGGCCAGTACTACGGATTTCGCGCGGCAGGTCTCAACCTTTTCTTTGTTCCGGTTCCAGATCCAGGCGCCAACCACACGGCGCGTCCCCGGCAGGCCGATTTTATCGGAAATGATCAAATCAACGGCGTTACTCCGCTCCAGAATACGAATATTCGGGTGCGCGAGCGCCTGGCCAACCAGCGTCGTTTCCACCGCTTTACCGGTGGCATCGGCCGCGTGGAGAATCCGGCGATGGCTATGGCCACCTTCACGGGTCAGGTGGTAGCTCTGTTCGCCGTTGGCCTGGGTCTGGGTATCAAACAGCACACCCTGATCGATAAGCCATTGCACACAAGATTTGGCGTTGCTGGCGACGAAAGAGACAGCATGGCGATCGCACAGGCCGGCCCCGGCGATGAGCGTATCTTCAACGTGAGATTCCACGCTGTCGGTTTCATCAAAAACGGCGGCAATGCCGCCCTGCGCGTACAGCGTGGAACCTTCGCTGACAGGGCCTTTGCTCAGTACGGCGACGGAGCTGTGCTCCGCCAGACGTAGCGCAAGGGACAAACCGGCAGCGCCGCTGCCGATAATCAGCACATCACAGGAGAAGTCAGGAGTAGTATTCATCGTCTTTGTTTAATTTACTAAACACATTTTTGCCACAATAGCACCAGGTCGTGATGATTCGTACATTTTTTTTACTGGCCGTTGTGGAAACTAAACATAAGCGGGTGGGGCGGCGCAGTGTAAACGAAAGAAAATATTTGCGAGGCAGGTCGTTAGCTTCAGATTTTATAGTGAAATAAAAGCGATGTTACGTTACCCTTCTGGCGGACCTTACGCTTTTTCTTCATCATCTTACCTGGCGTTGAGTTGCGGGACATATAATGAGAGATAACAAATCGTCCGCCGTTGCCAGACAAAAATCAAAGGCGTAACGGAACTTTATTGTTTTCAAACACTCCAATCGTCTGCTTGCTCATATTGCAGTGATTGGGTAGTGCTTTGAAGACGCATGGGAATTGGGTTTGGGGAGACATTACCTCGGATGAGCGAGCAGTTAACGGATCAGGTCCTCGTCGAACGGGTCCAGAAAGGAGATCAGAAAGCGTTTAACTTGCTGGTGGTGCGCTATCAGCATAAGGTCGCGAGCCTGGTCTCCCGCTACGTGCCGCCGGGCGATATCCCTGACGTTGTTCAGGAATCGTTCGTAAAAGCATGGCGCGCGCTGGAGTCCTTCCGGGGAGATAGTGCTTTTTATACCTGGTTATATCGCATCGCCGTCAACACGGCGAAGAATTATCTGGTAGCTCAGGGACGCCGTCCACCGTCCAGCGATGTTGACGCCAATGAGGCGGAAAACTTCGAAAGTGGGGGGGCGCTAAAAGAAATTTCGAACCCTGAGAACTTAATGTTGTCAGAAGAACTGAGACAAATAGTTTTTCGTACCATTGAATCACTCCCGGAAGATTTACGCATGGCAATTACGTTGCGGGAGCTGGATGGCCTGAGCTATGAAGAGATAGCCGCTATCATGGATTGCCCGGTAGGAACGGTACGTTCACGCATTTTTCGGGCACGAGAAGCTATTGATAATAAAGTTCAACCGCTTATCAGGCGTTGACGATAGCGGAATACTGAAAAGGGTATCAGGCATGCAGAAAGAAAAACTTTCGGCCTTAATGGATGGTGAAACGCTGGATAACGAGCTGCTCAATGAGCTGAGCCGTTCTTCTGAAATGCAAAAGACCTGGGAGAGCTACCATCTCATCCGTGATTCGCTGCGAGGCGATACCGCTGAGATGCTCCATTTTGATATCTCAGCCCGCGTGATGGCCGCCATTGAGAACGAGCCCGTTCGTCAGGCGGTGCCGCTTATTCCTGAATCTCAGCCAGCACCACATCAGTGGCGTCAGATGCCTTTCTGGCAGAAAGTCCGCCCGTGGGCCAGTTCACTGACTCAGATGGGGGTTGCAGCGTGCGTTTCGCTTGCTGTTATCGTCGGCGTCCAGCAGTATAATGGGCAAAACGAATCCGCTCAGCAGCCCGAAGCGCCTGTTTTCAACACCATGCCAATGATGGGGAAAGCCAGCCCGGTCAGTCTTGGCGTTCCGGCTGATGCGTCGGCAGGGAGCGGCCAGCAGGCTCAGGTGCAAGAACAGCGTCGCCGTATTAATGCTATGCTGCAGGACTATGAATTGCAGCGTCGCCTGCACGCAGAACAGCTTCAGTTTGGTCAGGCCCAGACTCAGCAAGCCGCTGTTCAGGTGCCAGGCTATCAAACTTTAGGAACGCAATCGCAGTAATGAAGCAACTTTGGTGTGCCATGTCGCTCATGGCAGGCAGCCTGTTCTTCTCTGTCAACGCCTCGGCTGATACATCGTCCGGGGCGTTGTTGCAGCAAATGAACCTGGCCAGCCAGTCCCTCAATTATGAGCTGTCTTTCATCAGCATCAACAAACAGGGCGTTGAGTCGCTGCGTTATCGTCACGCGCGGCTGAACAATCAACCTCTTGCCCAGCTTTTACAACTCGACGGCCCACGCCGGGAGGTTGTACTGCGCGGTAATGAAATCAGCTATTTTGAACCGGGGCTCGATCCATTCACGCTGAATGGCGACTATATCGTCGATTCATTGCCTTCGCTGGCCTATACCGATTTTAAGCGACTGGCTGCCTACTACGACTTTATCTCTGTCGGACGCACTCGTATTGCCGACCGGCTATGTGAAGTGATTCGCGTTGTTGCGCGGGACGGTACGCGCTATAGCTACATTGTCTGGCTGGATGCGGAAACCAGGCTGCCGCTGCGCGTTGATTTGCTCGACCGCGACGGGGAAACGCTGGAACAGTTCCGGGTGGTGTCCTTTAACGTCGGCGATAAGGTCAGCAGCAGTATGGAGACCCTGGCGAAAGCCAGTCTGCCACCCCTGCTGTCGGTGCCGGAAGGGGGCGATAAAGCCAACTTCAACTGGGCGCCAACCTGGCTGCCGCAGGGCGTCTCAGAAGTCTCCAGCAGTCAGCGTCGTCTGCCGACGTTTGATGGTCCGGTTGAATCTCGCCTGTACTCAGATGGGCTGTTTAGCTTCTCGATAAACGTGAACCGCGCCTCGGCAAACAGTAGCGATCAGCTGCTGCGTACCGGGCGTCGCACTGTGAGCACGACGGTACGTGATAACGCCGAGATAACCGTGGTTGGCGAGCTGCCGCCGCAAACGGCTAAACGCATCTCCGACAGCATCAAATTCAGGGCAGTACAATGATTAAAGAATGGGCCACGGTCGTCTCCTGGCATAACGGCATGGCGCAGGTGCACTGTGACGTTAAAGCCTCGTGCAGCAGTTGCGCCTCGCGCGCTGGCTGCGGCAGTCGGGTGCTCAACAAGCTGGGGCCGCAAACCAGCCACACGATCAGCGTTGCCAGCGAACAGCCGCTGTCCGCCGGGCAAAAAGTCGAGCTGGGGATTGCTGAAAGCAGCCTGCTGGGCTCGGCGGTTTTGGTCTACATGGCGCCGCTGGTTGGGCTGTTTGCAATGGCGTCTGTTTTTCAGGCCCTGTTTGCAAATGATTTCGCTTCGCTGTGTGGCGCGCTACTCGGCGGCGTCGGTGGATTTCTGGTGGCGCGCGGGCTTTCGCCCGGATTAGCCGCCCGCCAGTCGTGGCAGCCCGTTATTATTAGCGTTGGCCTGCCGCCAGATTTGGTGCGCGTAGAGACACCCTCTTCAGAACCAGGCCAGTGATTCCACTGGCCTTTATTTTTGATTTATTACCCCCGCCAGAACACATCATTTGCTACGGTTCTGCTGCTGGTAAGAGCATTTCCTGGTTTCGCGGATGTAGTGTAGAATGCGGCGTTTTCGGATTAAAAAACGTCAGGCACAGAACAGTGGCCTCATGATACGCGTAAGGCATAATTAACTCTAACATATGAAGAATATACGTAACTTTTCAATCATCGCTCATATCGACCACGGTAAATCGACGTTGTCTGACCGTATCATCCAGATTTGCGGTGGCCTTTCCGATCGTGAAATGGAAGCCCAGGTACTGGACTCCATGGATCTTGAACGTGAGCGTGGTATCACCATTAAGGCGCAAAGCGTCACCCTGGATTACAAGGCGACCAACGGCGAAACCTACCAGCTGAACTTTATCGATACCCCGGGGCACGTCGACTTCTCTTATGAGGTGTCACGTTCGCTCGCCGCATGTGAAGGCGCGCTGCTGGTGGTCGATGCGGGTCAGGGGGTGGAAGCTCAGACCCTGGCCAACTGCTATACCGCCATGGAAATGGATCTGGAAGTGGTGCCGGTTCTCAACAAAATCGACCTGCCTGCTGCCGATCCGGAGCGCGTAGCCGATGAAATCGAAGACATCGTCGGTATCGATGCGGCCGATGCGGTCCGCTGTTCGGCGAAAACCGGCGTCGGCGTTCCCGATGTTCTGGAACGTCTGGTGCGTGATATTCCGCCGCCGGAAGGTGATGCCGATGCCCCGCTGCAGGCGCTGATTATCGACTCCTGGTTCGATAACTATCTTGGCGTTGTTTCGCTGGTGCGTATCAAAAACGGCACGATGCGTAAAGGCGACAAAATCAAAGTTATGAGCACCGGTCAGGTCTATAACGCCGACCGTCTGGGTATCTTCACGCCAAAACAGGTTGATCGTACCGAGCTGAAATGCGGCGAGGTAGGCTGGCTGGTGTGCGCCATTAAAGATATCCTCGGCGCTCCGGTTGGCGATACCCTGACGACGTCGCGTAACCCGGCGGATAAGGCCCTGCCAGGCTTTAAGAAAGTGAAACCGCAGGTGTATGCCGGTCTGTTCCCGGTGAGTTCCGATGACTATGAAGCCTTCCGCGATGCGCTGGGCAAGCTGAGCCTGAACGATGCCTCTCTGTTCTATGAGCCGGAAAGTTCAACGGCGCTGGGCTTCGGCTTCCGCTGCGGCTTCCTCGGCCTGCTGCACATGGAAATCATCCAGGAGCGTCTGGAACGCGAATACGACCTGGATCTGATTACCACCGCGCCGACGGTAGTCTACGAAGTGGAGACCACGTCGAAAGAAGTCATCTATGTCGATAGCCCGTCTAAGCTGCCGCCGCTGAATAACATTCAGGAGCTGCGTGAGCCGATCGCGGAGTGTCACATGCTGCTGCCGCAGGAGTTCCTGGGCAACGTTATCACGCTGTGTATTGAAAAGCGTGGCGTGCAGACCAACATGGTTTATCACGGTAAACAAGTTGCGCTGACCTATGAAATTCCGATGGCGGAAGTGGTTCTCGATTTCTTTGACCGCCTGAAGTCCACCTCCCGTGGCTACGCGTCGCTGGATTACAACTTCAAACGTTTCCAGGCATCCAACATGGTTCGCGTGGATGTGCTGATCAACGGCGAGCGTGTTGATGCGCTGGCGCTGATCACCCACAACGATAATGCGCCGTACCGTGGTCGTGAGCTGGTGGAAAAGATGAAAGATCTGATCCCCCGCCAGCAGTTCGATATCGCGATTCAGGCGGCTATCGGCAACCACATTATTGCCCGTTCGACCGTTAAACAACTGCGTAAAAACGTGCTGGCGAAATGCTACGGCGGCGACGTCAGCCGTAAGAAAAAGCTGCTGCAGAAGCAGAAAGACGGTAAGAAACGTATGAAGCAAGTGGGTAACGTTGAGCTGCCGCAGGAAGCGTTCCTCGCTATTCTGCACGTCGGTAAAGACGGAAAATAACCATTAAGGAGTTGGCATGGCGAACATGTTTGCCCTGATCCTGGTGATTGCAACCGTGATCACGGGGCTTTTGTGGTGCCTGGATAAATTTATCTTTGCACCAAAACGTCGTGAACGTCAGGCCGCTGCTCAGGCAGCGACCGGTGATAGCCTCGACAAGCAAACGCTGAAGAAAGTCGGCCCGAAACCGGGCTGGCTGGAAACGGCAGCCTCGGTATTTCCGGTGCTGGCGATCGTTTTGGTGGTGCGCTCATTTATTTATGAGCCGTTTCAAATTCCGTCCGGTTCGATGATGCCAACGCTGTTGATTGGCGATTTTATTCTGGTGGAGAAGTTTGCCTACGGCATTAAAGATCCTATCTACCAGAAAACGCTGATCGAAACCGGTCATCCGAAACGCGGCGATATCGTGGTGTTTAAATACCCGGAAGATCCGCGTCTGGACTACATTAAGCGTGCTGTTGGCCTGCCGGGCGATAAGATCACCTACGATCCGGTGGCAAAACAGGTCACCATCCAGCCGGGCTGCAGTTCCGGCCAGGCATGTGGTAACGCACTGCCGGTGACTTACTCCAACGTTGAGCCCAGCGATTTCGTCCAGACGTTCTCTCGTCAGAACGGCGGGGAAGCGACCAGCGGTTTCTGGCAGCTGCCGAAAGGCGAAAGCAAGGCTGACGGCATTCGTCTGACCGAGCGCAAAGAGACGCTGGGCGAGGTGACTCACCGCATTCTGACCGTGCCGATTGCTCAGGATCAGGTTGGAATGTACTACCACCAGTCCGGCCTGCCGTTGGCCACCTGGATAGTGCCGCCGGGTCACTACTTCATGATGGGGGATAACCGCGATAACAGCGCCGACAGCCGTTACTGGGGCTTTGTGCCAGAGGCCAACCTGGTGGGTAAAGCCACGGCCATCTGGATGAGCTTTGAAAAACAGGAAGGTGAATGGCCGACCGGCGTGCGTTTATCGCGTATCGGCAGCATTCATTAATTTCCCTGCCTTATTCACGCTGCCGCTGCAATATTGGCAGCGTGAATTATTTAATATTTAAATCCCTTCAGACTAACGACATCTATTGTCGTTGCGTATAGAATATCCCCCCGAAGTTTTGGTTGTCTCTCGCAAGAGTGACACTGCACACGAAACCGCGTTGGTTGATTTTACTCTGAATAATTTGGGTTGCAGAAAGGCGGCAGGCAAGCGCACAGGCAATCTCAACAGGGACAGAGCTGCCCAGGTCGGTTTCGTGTGCTGCATTTTTGACGCATTCATTTATTGGTAACGCATGAACCCCATCGTAATTAATCGGCTTCAACGGAAGCTGGGCTACACTTTTCATCATCAGGAGCTGTTGCAACAGGCATTAACTCATCGCAGTGCCAGCAGCAAACACAATGAGCGCCTGGAGTTTTTGGGTGACTCAATTCTGAGTTTTGTGATCGCCAATGCGCTCTATCATCGTTTCCCTCGGGTGGACGAAGGTGATATGAGCCGCATGCGCGCAACGCTGGTACGAGGTAACACGCTGGCGGAGATCGCCCGCGAGTTTGAACTGGGTGAGTGTCTGCGCCTTGGTCCGGGTGAGTTGAAAAGCGGCGGCTTCCGTCGCGAGTCTATTCTGGCGGATACCGTAGAAGCATTGATTGGCGGGGTCTTCCTCGACAGCGATATCCAGAACGTTGAGCGCCTGATTCTCAGCTGGTACCAGACTCGTCTGGACGAAATCAGTCCTGGCGATAAGCAAAAAGATCCAAAGACCCGTTTGCAGGAGTACCTGCAAGGTCGCCACCTGCCGCTGCCTTCCTATCTGGTGGTGCAGGTGCGCGGTGAAGCACACGATCAGGAATTTACTATCCACTGCCAGGTCAGTGGCCTGAGTGAACCGGTGGTAGGCACAGGTTCCAGCCGTCGCAAGGCGGAGCAGGCTGCCGCCGAACAGGCGCTGAAAAAGCTGGAGCTGGAATGAGCACCGAGAAAACTTATTGTGGGTTTGTCGCCATTGTTGGCCGCCCGAACGTGGGGAAATCCACGCTGTTGAATAATCTGCTTGGGCAGAAGATTTCGATCACTTCCCGTAAAGCGCAGACCACGCGTCACCGCATTGTCGGTATCCATACCGAAGGGCCGTATCAGGCAATTTATGTGGATACCCCGGGCCTGCACATGGAAGAGAAACGCGCGATCAACCGCCTGATGAACAAAGCGGCGAGCAGCTCTATTGGTGACGTTGAACTGGTGATTTTTGTTGTCGAAGGCACCCGCTGGACGGCCGATGATGAAATGGTGCTGGGCAAATTACGCGATGCCAGAACGCCGGTGATCCTGGCGGTCAATAAAGTGGATAATGTGCAGGAGAAGGCAGATTTGCTGCCACACCTGCAGTTCCTGGCAAGCCAGATGAACTTCCTCGATATCGTACCGATTTCTGCGGAAACCGGGATGAACGTCGATACCATCGCCGGGATCGTACGCAAACATTTGCCGGAAGCGATTCATCACTTCCCGGAAGATTATATTACCGACCGTTCTCAGCGCTTTATGGCCTCCGAAATCATCCGTGAAAAGCTGATGCGCTTCCTTGGCGCCGAGCTGCCGTATTCGGTGACGGTTGAGATCGAGCGTTTCCAGGCTAACGAACGCGGCGGTTATGATATTAACGGCCTGATTCTGGTTGAGCGTGAAGGTCAGAAGAAGATGGTCATTGGCAACAAAGGCGCCAAAATTAAAACCATCGGCATTGAAGCGCGTAAAGACATGCAGGATATGTTTGAAGCGCCGGTGCATCTTGAACTGTGGGTGAAGGTCAAATCCGGCTGGGCCGACGACGAGCGCGCATTGCGCAGCCTCGGTTACGTTGACGATCTCTGAGTTTGATACGCCATGGCTTTCGCGGCGCAGGCAGGCGGCAAGACCGTGAGTCCCCGGGAGCTTACATTAGTAAGTGACTGGGGTGAAAGAGTGCGGCCAACGCACCTGCAACCTGAAAGACGACGAGTATGATGGAAGGCTGGCAGCGCGCTTTCGTTCTGCATAGTCGTCCCTGGAGCGAAACCAGCCTGATGCTGGACGTCTTCACGGAAGAGTCGGGTCGCGTGCGCCTGGTAGCAAAAGGCGCACGTTCCAGACGTTCCAACCTCAAGGGCGCTCTCCAGCCTTTTACCCCTTTACTCCTGCGCTTTGGCGGCCGTGGCGAAGTGAAAACGCTACGCAGCGCCGAAGCCGTGTCATTGTCTCTTCCGCTCAGCGGCATCACGCTTTACAGCGGCCTGTATGTCAATGAACTGCTTTCCCGCGTGCTCGAACATGAAACGCGCTTCTCCGAACTCTTTTTCGATTACCTGCACTGTCTGCAGGCGCTGGCTGGCGCAAGCGGTACGCCGGAGCCGGCATTGCGCCGTTTTGAACTGGCGCTGCTGGGGCATCTGGGCTATGGCGTCGATTTCCTCCACTGTGCCGGCAGCGGCGAAGCGGTGGATGACACCATGACCTATCGCTACCGTGAAGAAAAAGGCTTCATCGCCAGCGTGGTTATTGATAACAACACCTTTACCGGGCACCATCTGAAGGCGCTGGCTAACCGTGAGTTCCCGGATAGCGATGCGCTACGTGCCGCAAAGCGCTTTACCCGTATCGCCCTGAAACCCTATCTTGGCGGTAAACCGCTGAAGAGCCGGGAGCTGTTTCGCCAGTTTATGCCCGCCCTCGCGGCGCGAGCAGCAGATAAAACGAATAACGATCAATGAGGATTGTCATGGCTGAATTACTGTTAGGGGTCAATATTGACCATATTGCGACACTGCGTAACGCTCGCGGCACGGCCTATCCGGATCCGGTACAGGCGGCCTTTATCGCCGAACAGGCTGGCGCCGACGGAATTACCGTGCACCTGCGCGAAGACCGCCGTCACATTACCGACCGCGATGTCCGCATTCTGCGCCAGACGCTGGATACCCGAATGAACCTGGAGATGGCGGTCACCGAAGAGATGCTGACCATCGCCTGTGAGACCAAACCGCATTTCTGCTGCCTGGTTCCGGAAAAACGTCAGGAAGTGACGACGGAAGGCGGTCTGGATGTGGCCAGTCAGCGCGACAAAATGCGCGATGCCTGCACGCGTCTTGCCAATGCCGGTATTCTGGTCTCGCTGTTCATTGATGCTGATGCCGAGCAAATTAAAGCTGCGGCGGACGTCGGCGCGCCGTATATCGAAATCCATACCGGTTGCTATGCGGACGCCGAAACCGACGCACAGCAGGCAAAAGAGCTTGAGCGTATCGCCACGGCGGCCGCCTATGCCGCGAGCCTTGGCCTCAAGGTTAACGCCGGTCACGGCCTGACCTACCATAACGTGCAGGCAATTGCCCGCATTCCGCAGATGCATGAGCTGAACATTGGTCATGCGATCATCGGTCGGGCGGTGATGAGCGGCCTGAAAGAGGCGGTTGCCGAAATGAAACGCCTGATGCGGGAAGCTCGCGCGTAATGGCTATTCTGGGGCTGGGCACCGATATTGTTGAAATTGCCCGTATTGAAGCGGTGATCGCCCGCAGCGGCGATCGTCTCGCCCGGCGCGTGCTCAGCGACAACGAGTGGGCGATATGGGCGCAGCACCAGCAGCCGGTGCGTTTTCTGGCAAAGCGTTTTGCGGTGAAAGAGGCGGCGGCGAAAGCCCTCGGAACCGGTATCCGTAACGGTCTGGCTTTTAATCAGTTCGAAGTTTACAACGACGAACTGGGCAAACCTAAGCTACGTTTATGGGGCGAGGCGAAGAGTCTGGCGGAGCGTCTGGGCGTCAGAAGCATTCACGTGACGCTGGCCGATGAGCGCCATTACGCTTGTGCCACGGTTATCGTAGAGAGTTAGCGCCCGCAGCCCGCGGTATCAGATTTTGTCCGCGTGATGCATCAGCACGAACTTATCCCACAGCTGTTCTTCATTTTCGAGGTGTGCCGGGTCTTTCAGGATCGTATTCGGGATCGGGCACACTTTCTGACAGGTGGGCGTTTCATAGTGGCCCACGCATTCCGTGCAGCGGTCGCTGTTAATTTCATAAATGCTGTGACCCATCGAAATGGCCTCGTTAGGGCATTCCGGTTCGCACATATCGCAGTTGATGCATTTTTTGGTGATTAACAGCGCCATCGGGAAATTCTCAGAAACAACACAAACAGGGCGGGCATTATACGCCCATTTTCTGTTCACACCAGTTTTTTCACCAGCGCTTCACTGTGGCGGATACGCTCCGGCGCATGTTCAAGATCCTGTTGAACCAGCGCCATAAACAGCAGATCGGTGAGCATCATCTGCGCGCTGGTGGAGGAGATAGCCGCGCTGCGGGTCGCCTGCTCTTCGGCGATAGTATACAGGCACTGCGTGGCCTGCTGTTGCAGAGCGTTGGGGGTGAAGCCGGTGATCGCCAGGATCCGACAGCCCACGCGCAGCGCTTCTCCGGCGGCCATATTGATTTCGCGACGTTCGCCAGAGTAGGAGATGGCTAACAGCAGATCGTCTGACGACATGGCCTGCACGGTGGCGAGCAGGGCATGCATATCCTGTTCGGAAACGGCGTTAATGCCGATCTTCATCAGCTTCCAGCTGAAATTACGCGCCACCAGACCGGATGCGCCAATGCCGGTAATAATCACCCGGCGCGCGTGACGCAGCAGCGCCACGGCTTCCAGCAGCTTCTCTTCGCTGTTCACATCCAGCGAGGCGTGCATGGCGGCCACGTTATCCTTAATCAGTTTCTCGCCCACCAGGCGCAGCGGATCGTCGCCGCGGATCTGGTTATGGACCGGCACCGACTGAGGATCGGGCGCGCTGGCCAGCGCTTCGCTGAGCGCCAGTTTCAGCGCCGGGAAACCTTTAAACCCCATCTTCTGCGCGAATTTCACGACGCTGGACTGGCTGACGCCTGCCTCGCCTGCCAGCTGCTGCGAACTAAGGTGGCGGGTCTGGTCCGGCTGAGCCAGAATAAAGTCTGCCAGCTTCTTATCGCTTGCTGCCAGCGACGGATAGCGCTGGCGGATGCGGATTAAACAGTTCATCGGTTTTCCTCAGGACAACCTTCGCCCTCTGCTGAAAGAATTTTGTATTCGATTATAAGAGGATTGCGGAGAATTAAAAATTCTACCGCTGAGATTTATTCACGGCAGAGGAATTGCCTCAACCCGGGCTTAACATCGGCGGATGTTTTCTCTGTTCAGGGCACAAGACTGTTAAGCTAGCGCTATCAGAGACAACATTGGATAAAAAGAGGTCAGGTTTGAAGAACAGCACGCAGCGAGTGGTTTTTTTTGATCTCGATGGAACGTTGCATCAACAGGATATGTTCGGCAGCTTCTTACGCTACGCCTTGCGTCACCAGCCCCTGAATCTGCTGCTGGTGGTACCGTTGTTGCCGGTTATCCTGGCGGGACTGGCGGTAAATGGCCGGGCGGCGCGCTGGCCAATGAGCCTGCTGCTGTGGGCATCGACGTTCGGGCGCAGCGAGCGCGCGCTAAAGCGCCTTGAGGCCGGTTTTGTCCGCTGGTTTCGCCAGCGCGTCACCACTTTCCCGGTCGTGCAGGCCCGACTGTCGGACTACCTGACCCGGCGCGATGCTGATGTCTGGCTGATTACCGGGTCGCCGCAATCGCTGGTGGAACAGGTCTACGGCGATACCGTCTGGTTACCGAGGGTGAACATTATCGCCAGTCGGATGGAGCGCCGCTGCGGCGGCTGGGGCCTGTCGCTACGCTGTCTGGGCCATGAAAAAGTGGCGCAACTGGAGCAGAAGATCGGTGCGCCGCTGCAACTGTACAGCGGCTATAGCGATAGCGAGCAGGATAATCCGTTGCTTCATTTTTGCCAGCACCGCTGGCGGGTCACCCCGCAGGGAGATCTCCACCAGTTAGAATAGTGTGTAATATCTGTCGGCCATGTATAATGCGGCCCGCTTTTTCCGCAGGAGTGCCCGTTTTGTCTGACCATGAACTGACCGATGAATACTGGATGCGTCACGCCCTGACGCTGGCTAAGCGCGCCTGGGAAGAGGGCGAAGTGCCGGTTGGCGCCGTGCTGGTGCACAACCATCAGGTTATCGGCGAAGGTTGGAACCGGCCTATCGGGCGTCACGATCCTACGGCGCATGCCGAAATTATGGCGCTGCGTCAGGGGGGGCTGGTACTGCAAAACTATCGCCTGATTGACGCGACGCTGTATGTCACGCTTGAACCCTGTGTTATGTGTGCGGGGGCGATGGTGCATAGCCGGATTTCGCGGCTGGTATTTGGTGCCCGGGATGCAAAAACCGGCGCGGCCGGCTCGCTCATTGATGTCCTGCACCATCCGGGAATGAATCATCGGGTGGAGATCAGTGAAGGTATTCTGGCGGAGTCGTGCTCAGGCATGCTCAGCGACTTTTTCCGCTGGCGGCGGGAAGAGAAAAAAGCCTTGAAAAAGGCGCGTCGGGCCGGGGACGCTTAGTGCCCCAGTCCGGGAATCTTCAGTCTGGCGTTGTCGACTAACGATTCCGCGCGAAACAGGAAAAAGGGGAGCGCCCGCTGTTCCTTATCCAGTTCATCCGGCATGACCGCCGGATAATCTCCGGCAAGCGCCAGCCGCTGCTCATCCTTTTTCTCTTTCTCCGACAGGTAGCCCACCAGGCTGATGTGGTATTTGCGAATGTTCTCGACGTAGGCGTATGCCTCGTGACCGCGCGCATAGCCATATTTCAGCCGGCTGTAATAAGGTTTCTGACTGAGCAGCGGCAGGCGCTGCTTGACGTCCGCCCAACTGTCGGGATTGCCTTTCTGCCTTTTTGTCAGCGAGATGGCGTCCAGAATATGGGCGTACCCCATATTGTAAGCCGCCAGCGCAAACCAGATTCGCTCATCTTTGGGGACCGTGTCCGGGATTTTATTCATCATATCCTGCAGGTAGCGCATACCGCCGCTGAGGCTCTGCTCCACATCGGTACGATCGCTTAATCCCAGGCTCTGCGCGGTATTGCGGGTCAGCATCATCATGCCGCGAACCCCGGTAGGCGAGGTGGCCTGCGGATCCCAGTGCGACTCCTGCCATGAAATGGCCGCCAGCAGGCGCCAGTCGATCTGACGCGCGTATTTCTCAAACATCGGCTGCAGGTCCGGCAGAATATTTTCGACGGCGCGCAGGAAGGTCCGGGTGTCGACATAATCGAAACCGTTACCGTGTCCGAGGTATTTTTCTTCCAGCCGCGCCAGGGTGCCGTCTTCATTCATATTATTGAAGAAATCCAGCATCGCCGCCGGGAGCGAGTTGTCTTCGCTCCTGGCGCTAAACCAGGTCACCGGCTGTTCATCGCTGATATCCAGGGCGACCGCCAGTTCCGGATGTACGCGCTGGAACAGGCTAATCGCCACCGAATCTGCAATGGTATAATCCACTTCGCCATCGATAACCGCCTGCATCAGCGCTGTCGCCCCGCGCTTTTCATCCACGCGCCAGCCGAGATCGGGGTATTTATTCCCTTTCAGCGTCTGCAGGTCGTTAATGGCGACGTGCCCTGGAGCAATCACCAGCTGTTCTGCCGTGAGGTTGGCGAGGCTGCGCGGGCGCGGTGTGCCAACCCGGTAGACCAGCTGCTGCGATACCGAATAGTAGCCCGGCCCGGACTGATAGTTTTTGACCCGCTCCGAGTTGTAAACCAGCCCGGCAGCTAACATATCGGCATTACCGTTATCAAGGTCATCGAACAGCTGACTGATGTTCTGGCGAACGGTCACCTTCAGCCTGACGCCGAGGTAATTGGCAAACTGTTCTGCCAGCTCGTAATCCAGCCCGTAGGTTTTGTTATTGATGGTCGCGAAGGTGAGCTGCGAATTGATGGTGCTGATGCGCAGCTCCCCGCGCGCCATAATTCCGGCAACACGGTTCTCCGACTTTCCTGACCACGGGATCGACGGCCACAAGGCGGCCGCCAGCAATAAGGTCACAATGCCGATGAGCAGATAATTAATCTTTAATTTTTTCAGAGAGTTAATCTTCTGCAGCTCTGTGTTCCTCAGCAGGCTATTAGCGGAAAAATAAAAAGAGAGTCCTCGAATGAGCGGCATTTTGCTTAAGAATGCGTCAGTTGGCAACTTATTCGCGAGGGAGGTCACATTAATTGATAAACCAGGGGAATGATTTTATTTCCACGCAAACGGTTTCGTCGAGGCTCAGGATTCACTATAATGGCGCCCGTTTCCCCCCTGGCTCATATTGAAAGCTGCGAAGACGAGAGACTTATGATGGAAATTTTGCGTGGTTCACCTGCACTGTCGGCATTTCGTGTTAATAAACTGCTGGCACGTTTCCAGGCGGCCAACCTGCCGGTTAGCACAATATATGCAGAGTATGTTCATTTTGCCGAACTGAACGCGCCGTTAAGCGGTGATGAGCGTGAGAGTCTGGCACGACTGCTCAAGTATGGCCCAAGTTTAAACAGCCATACCCCAACCGGTAAATTACTGCTCGTCACCCCCCGCCCTGGCACCATCTCCCCCTGGTCTTCTAAAGCTACCGATATTGCCCATAACTGCGGTCTGTCGCAGGTTGTGCGCCTTGAGCGCGGTGTAGCGTACTATGTGGAAGCCAGCACGCTGAGCGAAGCGCAATGGGCTGCGGTCGCGAGTGAACTTCACGACCGGATGATGGAAAGCGTCTTTGACACGCTGGAAGAGGGCGAAAAGCTGTTCGCTCAGCATCAACCGACGCCGGTGACCAGCGTCGATCTGCTGGGGCAGGGACGTCAGGCGCTGATTGACGCCAACCTCCGTCTGGGGCTGGCGCTGGCGGAAGACGAAATCGACTACCTGCAGGAGGCGTTCAACAAGCTTGGCCGCAACCCGAACGACATCGAACTGTATATGTTTGCGCAGGCGAACTCCGAACACTGCCGCCACAAGATTTTTAACGCCGACTGGATCATTGATGGCGAACAGCAGCCGAAGTCGCTGTTCAAGATGATCAAAAACACCTTCGAAAAGACGCCGGATTACGTCCTGTCCGCCTATAAAGACAACGCCGCGGTCATGGAAGGTTCTCAGGTAGGGCGCTTCTTCGCCGATCGCGAAAAAGGCCGCTATGACTACCATCAGGAAGACGCCCATATCCTGATGAAAGTGGAAACGCACAACCACCCGACGGCCATCTCTCCATGGCCGGGCGCGGCGACCGGCTCCGGCGGCGAAATCCGCGATGAAGGGGCAACCGGTCGCGGAGCGAAACCGAAAGCTGGCCTGGTCGGTTTCTCGGTCTCTAACCTGCGGATCCCTGGCTTTGAACAGCCGTGGGAAGAAGATTTCGGCAAGCCGGAGCGTATTGTAACCGCTCTGGATATCATGACCGACGGCCCGCTGGGCGGCGCGGCGTTTAACAACGAATTTGGTCGCCCGGCGCTGAACGGCTACTTCCGTACCTATGAAGAAAAGGTGACCAGCCACAACGGCGAAGAGCTGCGCGGTTACCACAAACCGATCATGCTGGCGGGCGGTATTGGTAACATCCGCGGCGAGCATGTGCAGAAAGGCGAAATTAGCGTCGGGGCGAAACTGATTGTCCTTGGCGGCCCGGCGATGAATATCGGCCTGGGCGGCGGGGCAGCCTCTTCAATGGCATCCGGCCAGTCCGACGCGGATCTTGATTTTGCCTCCGTACAGCGCGATAACCCGGAAATGGAACGCCGTTGCCAGGAAGTGATCGACCGCTGCTGGCAGCTGGGCGATGCGAACCCGATTCTGTTTATCCATGACGTTGGCGCGGGCGGTCTGTCTAATGCCATGCCGGAACTGGTCAGCGACGGCGGGCGCGGCGGTAAATTCCAGCTGCGCGATATCCTGAGCGATGAGCCGGGGATGAGCCCGCTGGAGATCTGGTGTAACGAATCCCAGGAGCGCTATGTGCTGGCGGTCGCGCCGGAACAGCTGCCGCTGTTTGATGAGCTGTGCCGCCGCGAGCGTGCGCCGTACGCGGTGATCGGTGAAGCCACCGAAGAACTGCATCTCAACATGGGCGATGCTCACTTCAACGACCAGCCGATCGACCTGCCGCTGGATGTGCTGCTGGGTAAAACGCCGAAAATGACCCGCGATGTGCAGACCCTGAAAGTGAAAGGCGATGCGCTGGATCGCCAGGATATCACTCTCGCCGACGCGGTGAATCGCGTGCTGCATTTGCCGGCGGTTGCCGAGAAAACCTTCCTTGTCACCATCGGCGACCGCACCGTCACCGGGATGGTGGCGCGCGATCAGATGGTCGGTCCCTGGCAGATTCCGGTAGCGAACTGTGCGGTAACCACCGCCAGCCTCGATAGCTACTACGGTGAAGCGATGGCGATTGGTGAACGTGCGCCGGTCGCGCTGTTGGACTTTGCCGCCTCTGCTCGTCTGGCCGTCGGTGAAGCGCTGACCAACGTCGCGGCAACGCAAATTGGCGCGTTGAATCGCGTGAAGCTTTCCGCAAACTGGATGGCCGCAGCGGGTCACCCGGGTGAAGATGCCGGTCTGTATGAAGCGGTAAAAGCGGTTGGCGAAGAGCTGTGTCCGGCTCTGGGCCTGACCATTCCGGTGGGTAAAGACTCGATGTCGATGAAAACCCGCTGGCAGGAAGGCAGCGAACAGCGCGAGATGACTTCGCCGCTGTCGCTGGTGATTTCCGCCTTTGCCCGCGTGGAAGATGTGCGCCATACCGTGACGCCGCAGCTTTCCACGGAAGATAACGCCCTGCTGCTGATTGATTTAGGCAAGGGTCGTAACGCGCTCGGCGCCACCGCGCTGGCGCAGGTTTACCGTCAGCTGGGCGATGTTCCGGCCGACGTGCGTGACGTCGCGCAACTGAAAGGCTTCTGGGATGCGATGCAGGCGCTGGTGGCCGATCGTAAGCTGCTGGCTTACCACGACCGCTCTGACGGCGGCCTGCTGGTAACCCTGGCTGAGATGGCCTTTACCGGCCACTGCGGCCTGACGGCAGATATCGCCGCGCTGGGCGACGATCGTCTGGCGGCGTTGTTTAACGAAGAGCTGGGCGCGGTTATCCAGGTACGTGCCGCGGATCGCCAAGCGGTTGAAGCGCTGCTGGCCTCTCACGGCCTGGCAGACTGCGTCCACTACCTGGGCCAGGCGACGGAAGGTGACCGCTTTGTCATCACCGCCGAAGGGCATCCGGTGTTCAGCGAAAGCCGCACCACGCTGCGTATCTGGTGGGCAGAAACCACCTGGCAGATGCAGCGTCTGCGCGACAACCCGGAGTGCGCCGATAGCGAGCACGAAGCGAAACGCCGTGAAGACGATCCGGGCCTGAACGTGAAGCTCTCCTTCGATATCAATGAAGACATTGCCGCACCGTACATCGCCACCGGCGCGCGTCCGAAGGTCGCGGTACTGCGTGAGCAGGGCGTTAACTCCCACGTTGAGATGGCGGCAGCCTTCCACCGCGCGGGCTTCGATGCGATCGACGTGCACATGAGCGACCTGCTGGCGGGACGTACCGGACTGGCTGATTTCCAGGCGCTGGTAGCCTGTGGCGGCTTCTCCTATGGCGACGTGCTGGGAGCGGGTGAAGGCTGGGCGAAATCGATTCTGTTTAACGAGCGCGTGCGCGATGAGTTTGCCACCTTCTTCCACCGTCCGCAGACGCTGGCGCTGGGCGTGTGTAACGGTTGTCAGATGATGTCCAATCTGCGTGAGCTGATCCCGGGAAGCGACCTGTGGCCGCGCTTTGTGCGTAACTATTCCGACCGTTTTGAAGCGCGCTTCAGCCTGGTCGAAGTGACGCAAAGCCCGTCTCTGCTGCTGCAGGGCATGGCCGGTTCAATGATGCCGATTGCCGTTTCTCACGGTGAAGGGCAGGTGGAAGTGCGTGACAGCGCGCATCTGGCTCAGCTGGAGAGCAAAGGTCTGGTGGCGCTGCGCTTTGTCGATAACTTCGGTAAGGTGACGGAGAGCTATCCGGCTAACCCGAACGGTTCACCGAACGGTATCACCGCCGTGACCAGCGAAAGCGGTCGCGCGACGATCATGATGCCGCATCCGGAACGTGTATTCCGCACGGTGGCGAACTCCTGGCACCCGGAAAACTGGGGCGAGGATAGCCCGTGGATGCGCATCTTCCGCAACGCGCGTAAACAGCTGGGTTAATCCGGCGAGTTGTACAGGATCTGCCGCGTTCGCGCAGCCTGTCAGGCTGAACCGTAATGTATCAGGCCCCCGACGTTGAGCGGGGGCTTTTTCATTTGTGACGGCGGTCGCCTGAGGGTGTCGGGAATTACCGACAAACGCCGGTGTGAGATGTCGCCAAATGGAGACACTTAACTCATTGATTTTTAATGGGGCGAGAAAACATGGCGCTATGTGTTGCTAAACGGCGACAGTGTGGTTAAAAAAACATCGTGACGAAAATGCGCGTCAAATACTATAAATCCATTGTATTTCATTGTGTTAATAATTTATTTTGCGATGTGGCATAGTTAATGCATAATAACAGGCAGTGGCTCATTCACCTTCTTATGTCAGCCCCTTCGGGACGCGCTACATAAACTTCGAATGACGCACAACAAGGTGCCTGCCGTCCAGCTTCTGATAACAGCTTTGCTTTATCAACCATCGGGCGAAACGTCGAGTTAGGCACCGCCTTATTCCATAACAAAGCCAGGCCGATGCCTGGCTTTGTTTTATTCGCGGCGTGACAATTTACCGATTCTCAGGCCGACATGCTTGCCATATCGCCCCGGTTATTGCAGCGCCACGGGATGCTCTTACCCGTCGTCTGGGCTATTTTTCGCCTTTCGCGCAACAGAAAGGTCGATTGCTCCTGTTACTCTCCGGCGTCCTCAGTTAGCATCGTGATGAGCTAATGATTGAGACCCTATCCTTGAAGCGAATCTCTCTTTTCCCCCGTTCGTTGCGTCAGCTGGTCACGCTCTCGTTTGTGTTGATTCTGCTGCCGCTGCTGGTTCTGGCCTGGCAGGCGTGGCAGAGCCTGAATGCGCTGAGCGCGCAGGCCGCGCATATTAACCGCACGACGCTTGTCGACGCCCGGCGCAGCGAGGCGATGGTGAACGCGTCGCTGGAAATGGAACGTAGCTACCGGCAGTACTGCGTACTGGACGATCCGACGCTGGCGAAGGTCTATCAAAATCAGCGTAAACGCTACAGCGAGATGCTTGACGCTCATGCCGGGGTGTTGCCGGACGAAAAAATCTGGCAGGCGCTGAGCCAGCAATTGAACGACCTTGCGCTGCTCAGGTGCAAAAACAGCAGCCCGGATGCGCAATCGGGAGCCAGCCTTGAAGCCTTTGCCGCCGCCAACAGCGAGATGGTTCAGGCCACCCGAACGGTGGTTTATTCACGCGGACAACAGCTCCAGCAGGAAATTGCCGAACGCGGGCAGTTTTTTGGCTGGCAGGCGCTGGTCCTTTTTCTGCTGAGCCTGGCGCTGGTTCTGCTGTTTACCCGGATGATTATCGGCCCGGTAAAAGGGATCGAGAAAATGATTAACCGACTGGGCGAGGGGAAGTCGCTGGATAACGCGGCGCTGTTTACCGGCCCGCGCGAATTGCGTTCCGTCGGTGAGCGCATCATCTGGCTGAGCGAGCGTCTGGCCTGGCTTGAATCGCAGCGCCATCAGTTTTTACGCCACCTTTCACACGAGCTGAAAACGCCGCTCGCCAGCATGCGGGAAGGTACCGAGCTGCTGGCCGACCGCGTGGCCGGACCGTTGACCACGGAACAGCAGGAGATCGTCGAAATTCTCGATAGCAGCAGCCGCAATCTACAAAAACTGATTGAGCAGCTGCTGGACTACAATCGTAAACAGGCCGATGGCCCGGTCCCGCGTGAAATCGTTGATATTGCTGAACTGGTTGATAATGTTGTGGCCGCTCACAGCTTGCCCGCGCGCGCAAAAATGATGCATACCGCGATTCAGCTGGCGGAGCGTACCTGCCTGGCAGAACCGGCGCTATTAATCAGCGTGATGGATAATCTCTATTCCAATGCGGTGCACTATGGGGCTGAATCCGGTAACATTCGTATTCATAGCTACCGGTACGGCGAGCAGGTTCGCATCGACGTGATCAACAGCGGCGAACCGATCCCGCAGGCGGAAAAAAATATGATTTTCGAGCCTTTTTATCAGGGAAGCCATCAGCGTAAAGGGGCGGTAAAAGGCAGTGGTCTGGGGCTGAGTATTGCCCGGGACTGCGTCCGACAAATGCAGGGTGAGCTTAGCCTGGAAGAGAGTCAACCCGGGCTTATCTGTTTTCGCATAACGCTACCCGCCGCTGAGTCGGGAAAAACCAACACATGAATCTACAATGGGTGAATATGTCCCACTTTTTCGTAATGGTCCGTGCTTTCAAAGGATGGCTGTTGCCCGGCATTTCGTGTCTGGCGCTGGCGGGGTGTTCCGCCGCGTTTTCGCCGCACACGGAAAATGACACCGCACAATCCGCGCTGCCGCAGCACCAGGTGGCGGATTTTCTCTCCGTCGACTGCGCCGATATCTGGTCGCTGAAGAGCGAAACCAGTGATAAAAACCCGCTGTACTGGCTACGCGGGATCGATTGTGCCGACCGTCTGGCGCCGGTTCAGGCGCGAGCGGAGGCCAAACGACACGATGATGACAGCTGGCAGGATGCCTTTAAGCGCGGCATTTTGCTGGCGGATGCGAAGATTACGCCGGATGAACGCCGCGCACTGGTATCCCGCCTGGATACCTTCAGCCCGCAGATAGCCATGCAGGTGCGTCCGCTGTATCAGCTCTGGCGTGATGGTCAGAACAGTCAACTGCAGCTGGTGGATGAACGCGCCCGTTACGCGAAGCTGCAGCAGTCCAGCGATAGCGAACTGGAGACCCTGCGCCTGCAGGAACAGCAGTTGCGCAGCCAGCTTGAGCTAACCACCCGCAAGCTGGAAAACCTCACCGATATTGAACGCCAGCTTTCCAGCCGCAAGCCGGGGGGGAATTTTAATTCCGACGGCAGCCACGGCAGCGACAAAGTTCCGGAGGTCATACATGACGATCAGTAAACCAGCGCGTTTGCTGCTGGTGGATGACGATCCGGGTCTGCTAAAACTGCTGGGAATGCGTTTGACCAGCGAGGGCTACAGCGTCGTGACCGCTGAAAGCGGTCCGGAGGCACTGCGCATTCTGGCCCGGGAAAAAGTCGAACTGGTGGTCAGCGATTTACGTATGGATGAGATGGACGGCCTGCAGTTGTTCAGCGAAATCCAGAAAGTGCATCCGGGGATGCCGGTGATTATTCTTACCGCTCATGGCTCGATTCCCGACGCGGTGGCGGCCACTCAGCAAGGGGTGTTTGGTTTTCTGACCAAACCGGTGGACAAAGACGCCCTGTATAAAGCCATCGATGACGCGCTGGAACACAGTGCGCCGGCGACGGATCAGCGCTGGCGTCAGGCTATCGTCACCCGTAGTCCGCTGATGCTGCGTCTGCTGGAACAGGCCGGGATGGTGGCGCAGTCGGACGTCAGCGTGCTGATTAACGGCCAGAGCGGGACCGGGAAAGAGATTGTCGCGCAGGCGATTCATCATGCCAGCCCGCGCCACGACAAACCTTTTGTCGCCATTAACTGCGGCGCGCTGCCGGAGCAGCTGCTGGAATCCGAGCTATTTGGCCATGCGCGCGGCGCGTTTACCGGCGCGGTCAGCAACCGGGAGGGGCTGTTCCAGGCCGCGGAAGGCGGGACGCTGTTTCTCGATGAGATCGGCGATATGCCGGTGGCGCTACAGGTGAAGCTGCTGCGGGTATTGCAGGAGCGCAAAGTGCGCCCGCTGGGTAGTAACCGCGATATCGATATCGATGTGCGTATCATCTCGGCCACCCACCGCGATCTGCCGAAGGCAATGGCGCGCGGCGAGTTTCGTGAAGATCTGTTTTATCGCCTGAACGTGGTGAACCTGAAGATCCCGCCGCTGGCCGAGCGCGCGGAGGATATCCCGCTGCTGGCAAATCATCTGCTGCGCCAGTCTGCCGATCGGCATAAGCCGTTTGTGCGGGCGTTTTCAAACGATGCGATGAAACGGCTGATGGCCGCCAAATGGCCCGGCAACGTGCGCCAGCTGGTGAACGTGATTGAGCAGTGCGTGGCGTTGACCACTTCGCCGGTCATCGGTGATGCGCTGGTGGAACAGGCGCTGGAAGGGGAAAATACCGCGCTGCCGACCTTCGTCGAAGCGCGCAATCAGTTTGAGCTTAACTATCTGCGCAAGCTGCTGCAAATTACCAAAGGCAACGTCACCCACGCGGCAAGAATGGCGGGGCGCAACCGTACTGAATTCTACAAACTGCTGTCGCGCCATGAGCTCGACGCCAACGACTTTAAAGAGTAGCTCAGCAGCATGGCGCAAGTTATGATACGGTAAGCAACCGGTTACGCGACTAAGAGCCTATCCCAGTAGGCGTTATTGTCGCAGGCAGTTTGAACACGGACAGCGCGGAAAAACCGGAGCGTACACGTAGTACGTGAGGATTTTGAACGCTGCCCAGGTTCAAAATGGCAAGTAAAATAGCCTTAATGGGATAGGCTCTAAGACAGGAAAACCATGAAAAAGATTGATGCGATTATTAAACCTTTCAAACTGGATGACGTGCGCGAAGCGCTGGCCGAAGTCGGCATCACCGGGATGACGGTTACGGAAGTGAAAGGCTTTGGCCGTCAGAAAGGCCACACCGAACTGTACCGCGGTGCGGAGTACATGGTGGATTTTCTGCCGAAAGTGAAAATCGAAATTGTGGTTACTGACGATATCGTTGATACCTGCGTGGATACCATTATCCGCACGGCGCAGACCGGTAAAATCGGTGACGGTAAAATCTTCGTCTTTGACGTCGCCCGCGTGATTCGTATTCGTACCGGGGAAGAAGACGACGAGGCAATCTAAGCCCGTCGCTCGTCCCGCCCGTACAGAGACCAGGCCGCTTCGCCGTTGGTGAAGCGGCTTGTTTCGTGTCAGGCCGCCAGCTGTTTCATCACCTGAATAAACGCCTGAGCGATAGACTCCTCTTTATGGTGATGGCCATCCTCAATCACCCAGCGCCCGCCGGTCATCACCGCGCGAATAGGGTTTGACGAGCAGGCAAAGAGCCAGCGGTTGAGCAGCATCCTGTCTTCTGCGCTGGCGATGAACGGATCCTCGCTATCCAGTACCAGAAGATCGGCCCGGTAGCCTACGCTTAGCTGGCCGATGTTCTGGCCCAGCGCTCTGGCGCCGCCGCGGAGCGCCCCTTGATACAGCACGTTACCGACGTGAGGCTCGCCCGGAACGGTAAGTCGGTTGCGGCGCTGGGCGACCAGGCGCTGCCCGTATTCGAACCAGCGTAAATCCTCGCTGACGCTGACGCTGATGTGGCTGTCCGAACCGATCCCCCAGACACCGTTATGCTCCAGATAGTGGGGGCCAGGGAACACGCCGTCGCCGAGATTGGCTTCGGTGGTCAGGCATAGGCCGGCCACCGCGCCGGAAGTGGCGATCTTCATCGTTTCCTGAGGCGTCAGATGGGTGGCGTGGACCAGACACCAGCGCGCATCCACCGGCAGATGGTTGTACAGCCACTCTACCGGGCGCTCGCCGGACCAGGCCAGGCAGTCATCCACCTCTTTTTGCTGTTCAGCGATATGAATATGAATCGGCTGCTGGCCAGGATGGCAGGCCAGAATAGTGCCGATCTGCTCCGGCGTAACGGCCCGCAAGGAGTGGAAACACAGGCCGGTACGCTGCATCGGCTCGCCGGCGAGTCGCGCGGTGAGCGACTCGTACATGGTCAGATAGCTGTCGCTGTCGTTGATAAAGCGGCGCTGACCGGCGGAAGGCGGCTGTGCGCCAAACCCGGCGTAACTGTACAACACGGGCAGCAGCGTCAGGCCGATGCCGGTATGTCTGGCTGCGCTGGCGATACGCAGCGCTAATTCCGTTCGCTCTTCATAAGGCGCGCCGCTGCTGCTGTGATGCAGATAGTGGAACTCGGCGACCGAGGTGTACCCGGCTTTGAGCATTTCGATGTACAGATAGCTGGCGATGGTTTCCAGTTGTTCTGGCGTAATTTTATCTACCAGCCTGTACATCAGATCCCGCCAGGTCCAGAAGCTATCCGACGGGTTTCCCGCCACCTCCGTTAACCCGGCCATCGCCCGCTGGAAGGCATGGGAGTGCAGGTTCGGCATACCCGGCACGACGACCCCTTTGATGCGCGTCGCCTGCGGATTCGGCGCCGCGTTTTTTTCCAGCGCGGTAATGATGCCTTCTTCGGATACGGTTATGCCGACATTATTTGCCCAGCCATCAGGCAACAGCGCTTTTTCTGCCAACCAGACTGCCATAGTATCACCCTGTTTTCAGCGTATTGTTAATGTATATACATGTACATATATATACATCTAATAGGTCATAGAGTAAACTGACAACGTCAGCATATGAGGAATGGTTAATGGCGCACAGTGACCTGTCAAATCCGGATTTCATGGATGAGTTACCTGAACATCCTGCCCCCTTTTATGAAAGGGTAAAGGCGATGATCAAAACCAAGATCCACAGCGGGGCGTGGCCCGTGAATTACCGTGTCCCTTCTGAAAGCGAACTGGTCAATCTGTTTGGCTATAGCCGGATGACGATTAACCGCGCGCTGCGGGAACTGACGGCGGAAGGACTGCTGGTGCGGATGCAGGGGGTCGGTACTTTTGTCGCCGAAATTCGCGGCCAGTCGGCGCTGCTGGACATTAACAATATCGCCGACGAGATAGCCAGCCGTGGTCATCGCCACCACGCCAGAGTCTTCAGGCTGACGGAAATCGAAGCCGATGCTCAGCAGGCGTTCAGTTTCGGCATGCAGCAGGGATGCGGTCTGTACCATTCGCTGATTTGCCATTATGAAAATGGCGTACCGGTGATGCTGGAAGACCGGCTGGTGAATATGCAGGTGGTGCCGGATTATCTGCAGCAGGATTTCACCCGCATCACGCCTAACGCCTACCTCTCCTCGATTGCGCCGATTGTTGAAGGCGAGCACGTGATTGAAGCGGTCAACGTCAGACGGGCCGAGTGCGTCTACCTGGAAATCGATGAACATACGCCTTGTCTGCTGGTCAATCGGCGGACGTGGACCGGCCGCCAGGAGAAGAGAATCGTCACCAGCGTGCGCCTGGTCTATCCCGGCCCGCGTTACCGCCTGGAAGGGAGCATGCGCAAATGATTCGTCTGCTCCCCGCCCGGCAGTATACGGAAATGCCCTGGAAAAACGGCCAGGGCGTAACGCGCGAAGTGGCCCGCTATCCGCAAGAGGGGGAATACGACTGGCGTATTTCCCTGGCGACCATTCGCCAGCCTGGCCCGTTCTCCGCGTTTCCCGGCTACCTGCGCAATATCAGCGTGCTGGAAGGCGAGGGAATGTACCTGACGATCGATGGGCAGCGCAGCGCATTGATTGCGCCTTTCCAGGCGCTGGGATTTAACGGTGCGAGCGGCGTATCCTGTGAGATTGTCGGCGGGCCGCTGCTGGATTTTAATGTGATTTACCGGGAAGCCGCCCTCCGGGCTACGGTAAGCTGGTGCGGAGCGGGAACGTGGTCGCATCAGGGCGGACTGCGGGTGTTGTTTAATGCCGGGCCCGCGTTGCGGGTGAACGCCGGCGATCGGCACTATTTACTGGAACATTACGACAGCCTGCTGGTGGATGAGGCGGTGACGCTGGTTATCGAGGACACTCCAGGCGCGCGTCTGGCCCGCATCGCTCTGCTTCCCCTTTAATCACGCCGCAGACTCCTTCCGCGGCGTGCTGTTGTTACTCCTCTTCGCACAATGCCAGTAGCATCGCGCTGAGTTCGCCCTGATTAATCAGGGCGCGTAGCGCATGTATATCCGGGTAGAGCAGCGTATCTTTATCCCGGAACGGCACCGCCTGACGCACTCTCTCCAGCGTTGCTTCGCTGCCCACGGCGGCACGCAGCGGGCGATGGAACTCCAGCGCCTGGCAGGCGCACAGCAGCTCGATGGCGACGATATCCACCGCGTTCTCCACCGCTTTAAGCGCTTTACGCGCGGCGGCAACCCCCATGCTGACATGATCTTCCTGACCGGCGCAGGTGGATACCGTGTGGATACTGGCCGGGCCAGCCAGACTGCGGTTATCGCCCGACAGCGCAGCGGCAACGTAAGGTGGGATCATCATCCCGGAATACCCCGAACCCGGCGAGACAAGAAAGGCCGGCAGCCCGCTGAGATGCGCGTTGGTGATGCGGTCGCAGCGGGCCTGAGAAGCGGTGCTCAACTGGACAATGGCAACGGCCAGCGCATCCAGCGCCAGCGCCGTTGGCGCGCCGTGGCCATTGCCTCCGGGCATCACGATAAGCTGGTCTTCTTCAACCAGAAACAGCGGATTATCGGTCACCGAATTGAGTTCGGTGGTCATAATCTGCCGACAGTGGGCCAACTGGTCGCGCACCGCGCCGTGGATCTGGGGGATACAGCGTAAACTCAGCGCGTCCTGAACCCGGTGGTCGCGATAACGCTCCAGGATCTCGCTGCCTTTCAGCAGACGGCGCAGGTTTTGCGCGGTTTCCTGCTGCCCGGGATGAGGTCGCAGGGCGTGCAGGCGGGCATCGTAGCCGCGCGTGTTGCCCCGCATGGCCTCCAGTCCCATCCCGCCCGCCATATCGGCGACGGGAAGCAGGCGCTGGAAATCCGCCACGGCCAGGCAGCCTAGCGCGGTTATCTCATAGGTGCCGCCAACCAACGCATGACCCTCTCTGGGACCGGGAACATAGGGCGGGATACCCGCCCGTGTCAGCGCCTGTTGCGCCGGGAGCAGTTCTCCCTGATACCAGCATTTGCCTTCGCCGAAGACCGCAAGGCCGATATGGGCGGTGGCTATCAGATAACCGACGGAGCCGCTAGCGGGTGACCACGGCGTCACCTGCCGGTTCAGCATCTCGGCGATACGCTGCGCCAGAGCCGGGGTGACGCCGCTGTATCCCTGCAACAGGGATTTTAACGTCACCGCCATCATGGCCCGCACTTCACGTACCGTCAGATCCGGCCCGACTCCACAGGCGTGGCTGCGCAGCATATTCAACTGCGTATCCGTCATCTTGTCCGGGGAAAGCCGGGTGGTGACCAGATCGCCAACGCCAGTCGTCAGCCCGTAAATCACCTGACCTTGTTCAATGGCGCGCTGAATACGGCTGCTGACCCGCGCCATATTATCCAGTGCGGCCTGCTCCAGCGCGATCGGCGCGCCGTCGGCAATCCGCACTATCTCATCCACAGTGCCTGGCGCCTGCCCGAGGGTAATGCTGCCGTTCAGGGTAGTTGTCATGTCGGTGACCTTATTGGCTAAATCCGTGTTTTACCAGCCACTGATGCGCGATATCGTCGATGCTGACAAATTCGGCAATTTGCTCGTTCATGTCGATCAGATCTTCCGTCGTTAGCTGGGCGGAGACTTTATTCAGGGTAGTGGTCACGGTGTCATTCAGCGCCGCGCTGGCGACGATGGGCACAATATTTTGCGCCGCGAACAGATGTTTGGTGTCTTCCAGCACCACAAGGCGATCTTTTTTGATTGCGGGCGAGGTTGAAAGCAGATCGGCTACCTGGACCTGGTTATTTTTCATGGCGCTGAGCGTCAGCGGTCCGCCGACGTCCAGCACTTTAAAGCTCTTAAAGTTCAGCCCGTACACTTCGCGCAGGCCGGAGAGCCCCTCATGGCGGGTTTTCCATTCAGCCGGGCCGCCCAGAACCAGTTGGCTGGCAACCGGCTGTAAATCGGCGATGGTTTTCAGTTTATATTTATCGGCGGTTTTCTGCGTCACGGCCAGAACGTCGATATCCTGAGCCTGGGAGATCTCCAGCATTTTGACCTTCTCTGGCAGCTTAGCGGCCAGCTCTCTGGCGACGTCCTGGCTGCCGTGGGCCTCATTTTTCGCATCCAGATAGCTCAACAGCGCGCCGCTGTACTCCGGGATTAGCGTGATGGAGCCGTCCAGCAGCGCCGGGATATACACCTCACGGCTGCCGATATTGAGCTTTTTCTCCACCGGGATGTGTTGCGCTTCTAACGCTCCCGCATAAATGGTGCCCAGCAGCTGGCTTTCCGGGAAGTCCGCAGAACCGACAATGACTTTCGGCGCGGCCCAGGCCGATGAGGTCGCCGACAGCAGCAGAGCCGAACACAGCGTCAAAACACTTTTTTTCATATTCATCGTAAATACCCTTTTGATCGGTGGAGTGAGGTTATTGGTTTTTAATACGCCGGGTAATACCGGGTGAAACGACCATTTTTTGCGAGAAAGAGAACAAGCAGTCGATCAGTAAAGCCAGCAGCGCCACCAGCATGGCGCCGGCGGTCATCTGGCTGAAATCGTTCGCCGCGCGTCCGTCGATAATCAGACGTCCAAGCCCCCCCAGCGAGACATAGGCTGCGATGGTGGCGGTTGAAATAATCTGCAACGTGGCGCTGCGCACGCCGGAGAGGATCAGCGGAAGCGCGCAGGGCAACTCTACCTGTAGCAGGATCTGCAGCCGCGTCAGCCCCATGCCGCGAGCGGCATCAAGGACATAGGGATCGAGCGAGCGGATACCCGCATGCACGCCCAGGGCAATCGGCGGGAGCGCCAGCGCCACCAGCACCAGAATACAGGGCAGAATAAACGCCATATCGGACTCAAACTCGCCGGAAAGTAAAATCACCAGCAGAATAATCAGCCCAAATGAGGGCAGGGAGCGCAGGGCGTTGGTGGTACCGATGAGCAGCCCTTCCCCTTTGCCGGTATGGCCGGTGTAACAGCCGACGGGAAACGCGATGATAAAGGCGATCGCCAGCGCGACAACGCTATAGCTGATGTGCTGCGCCAGAAGGGTGAAAATGCCGCCCTCGCCAAACCAGTGGGTCGGATCCAGGAACCAGGTAAGCATAATTATCCTCTCTGAGGTTGCCAGCGGCTGAGTTGACGAGTGGCGTAAACCACCAGAATATCCAGCAGCAGCGCCAGAATGATGCTGAGTACGATCCCGGCGATGATGGGGGGCAGAAATTGCAGCTGGAAGCCCTGGGTAAACAGCGAGCCGAGCTGCGGCGCGCCGATCAATGCCGCGACGGAAACGATACTGACGTTAGACACCACGGCCACGCGCAGGCCGGAACCAATCACCGGCACGGCCAGCGGCAGGTCAATCTGGAAAAACTGCTGGGCGGGCTTATAGCCGAGTGCCGCCGCGGACTGACGGGTATCGGCCGATACGGAGTCCAGCCCGTCGCAGACGGTGCGAACCAGCAGCGCAAAGCTGTAGATGGTCAGAGCGACCACCACATTAATGGGGTCCAGAATCTGCGTGTGGAGCAGCGGGGGCAGCAGCACAAACAGCGCCAGGGACGGAATGGTATACAGCAGGCCAAACAGGTTAATGATCGCCGACTTGACCGATGGCAGGTTGTGAATGCCCCAGCCCACCGGGATCGCCAGAATTAACCCTATCACTACCGGCACAATCGAGAGATAGCTGTGCCAGAGAAGCAGGTTGAAGATTTTATCGCTCTGCGCCCATAGCCAATCGAATCTCATGCTCCCTCCTGGCGCGTGGATTTACACATATCGAGTACCTGATCGAGGTGGATAGTCCCCTGCGGGATTTGCCGTTCATCGACGATCACGGCCCGGTGGTTGGGAGAACTCAGCGCAGCGTCCAGCAAATGGCGCAACGGGCTTCCCTGCTGGTGGAACGTCGCCCCCAGATTGATGTTGTCGAGCGTAATCGCCGTTGCCGGCTGATGGGTGTCGAACCAGCCAAACGCTTTGCCGTTTTGGGTAACCAACAGCCAGCGGTCGATGGCCATCTCTTTGGCCTGCTCGAAGGAACAGTCCAGCTCGGCATAGGGCTCGTTGCGTAACGCGGTTCCGGTGTTGGCGGAGTGGAAACTCAGTTTGCGATAGCCTCTGTCTTTGCCAATAAAGTCCGCCACAAAGGCGTTTTGCGGCGTATTGAGCAGTTTGCCTGGGGAGGCCATCTGCGCCAGTTTGCCGCCGGGTTTGAGTACCGCGACCAGGTCGCCGAGCTTCATCGCCTCATCAATATCGTGAGTGACCATAATGATGGTTTTGCTCACCTCTTTCTGAATACGCAAAAACTCTTCCTGCAGCTGTTCGCGAACCACCGGGTCGACCGCGCTGAACGGTTCGTCCATCAACATAAACTCCGGGTCGGCCGCCAGGGCGCGGGCGACGCCCACGCGCTGCTGCTGGCCTCCGGAAAGCTGCCAGGGAAAGCGTTTGGCGATTTGCGGATCCAGACCGACGACTTCCAGCAATTCCCCGGCTCTGGCTCTGGCTTTACTTTTGGCGGCGCCGTTGAGAATCGCGGTGGTGGCAATATTATCGATAATGTTTTTGTGGGGAAATAAACCAGCGTTTTGAATGACATAGCCAATACGGCGGCGCAGTTGCACGATATCCATTTGCTCGGTGGCTTCGCCGTTAAGCAGGATTCGGCCCGATGACGGCTCCACTAAGCGGTTGATCATCCGCAATGAGGTGGTTTTTCCACAGCCCGAAGGGCCGACAAATACCGTAATTTTGCCTCCCGGCGCTACCAGGCTAAGGCCGTCTACTACGACCGAACCGTTGCCGTAGTGCTTAGTCACATTCTGGAAGGTAATCATCTTCACGCCTCTGATTGTTGTGTGTTGTGTTCCCGTATGCAGGGGAATCATGCGACAAATGCTGCTATGTATAATCTTGTATGTACAACTAGCAAAACTTGTGCCATTACCAGGAGTTGCTGCAAACGAATGACTATTTAGTCATTTAAAAACAAATGTTTAGTTTTTTATGGTGCTTTCTGGTCGCGCAATTTTTAGCGAGGTGAGAGGTCATGGCGGGGTCGAAAATGCATTGATGTTATCTTTTTGTGATGTTTTGTTGCACAAAAATAATGCGTTGAGGCATTTTTTTGCACCGTTATGGCTCATCATCATGATGTTATCCACGAGGTTGTGCGCAGCATATTTTTATGTTTTTATCTTAATTAGTTGAATTTATTTGATTTTATAAATTAATTGCTAACCTGGCATCCAATATGCTTATCATGTATATACAATTAAAGTGTCAATCACAAATTTAACAATCAAGTAACATGAATCAGGCAACGGATAAGAAGGTGAAGCGCATGAGTAAACAAGCAACCCGTTTTCGCGATGTTGAAATCAGAGCCCCGCGAGGCACTAAGCTGAACGCAAAAAGTTGGTTCACAGAGGCGCCGCTGCGCATGCTGATGAACAACCTGGATCCCGATGTCGCCGAAAATCCCAAAGAGCTGGTGGTGTACGGCGGTATTGGCCGGGCGGCGCGCAACTGGGAATGCTACGACAAGATCGTTGAGACCCTGAAGCAGCTCAATGATGATGAAACGCTGTTGATCCAGTCCGGTAAACCGGTGGGGGTTTTCAAAACTCACGACAACGCCCCACGGGTGCTGATCGCCAACTCGAACCTCGTGCCGCACTGGGCAAACTGGGAGCACTTCAACGAGCTTGATGCAAAAGGTCTGGCGATGTACGGGCAAATGACGGCCGGCTCATGGATCTACATCGGCAGTCAGGGCATTGTTCAGGGCACTTACGAAACGTTTGTGGAAGCCGGGCGCCAACACTATAACGGTAGCCTGCGCGGACGCTGGGTGCTGACCGCGGGTCTGGGGGGCATGGGCGGCGCTCAGCCGCTGGCCGCAACCCTGGCGGGAGCCTGTTCGCTGAATATTGAATGTCAGCAGTCGCGTATCGACTTCCGTCTGCGTACCCGCTATGTCGATGAGCAGGCCAGCGATCTGGATGACGCCCTGGCCCGTATCGCCCGCTATACCGCAAAAGGAGAAGCGGTATCCATCGCGCTGCATGGCAACGCGGCGGAAATTTTACCGGAGCTGGTAAGACGCGGCGTGCGCCCGGACATGGTGACCGACCAGACCAGCGCACACGATCCCCTTAACGGCTATCTGCCGCTGGGCATGAGCTGGGAAGACTACCGCGCTCGCGCGCAGTCCCACCCGGTGGAGACGATCCACGCGGCGAAAGCCTCAATGGCTGAACACGTTAAAGCCATGCTCGCCTTCCAGCAGCAGGGCATTCCCACCTTCGATTACGGCAACAACATCCGCCAGATGGCGAAAGAGATGGGGGTGGAAAACGCGTTTGACTTCCCAGGCTTTGTTCCCGCCTATATTCGTCCGCTGTTCTGCCGGGGGATTGGCCCGTTCCGCTGGGCGGCGCTTTCCGGCGATCCGGAGGATATCTACCGCACCGATGCGAAAGTCAAAGAGCTGATCCCCGACGACGAACACCTCCACCACTGGCTGGATATGGCCAGAGAGCGCATCAGCTTCCAGGGGCTGCCAGCCCGCATCTGCTGGGTCGGTCTGGGGCAACGCGCCCGTCTGGGCCTGGCGTTTAATGAAATGGTCCGCAGCGGTGAGCTGTCGGCGCCGGTAGTGATCGGCCGCGATCATCTTGACTCCGGCTCCGTTGCCAGCCCTAACCGCGAAACCGAAGCGATGCAGGACGGCTCCGACGCAGTGTCCGACTGGCCGTTGCTGAACGCGCTGCTGAATACCGCCAGTGGCGCGACCTGGGTTTCTCTGCACCATGGCGGCGGCGTAGGGATGGGCTTCTCCCAGCACTCCGGCGTGGTCATTGTCTGCGACGGCAGCGATGCAGCGGCGGAGCGCATCGCCCGGGTGCTGAGCAACGACCCGGCCACCGGCGTGATGCGCCATGCGGATGCGGGTTACGACATCGCGATTGAATGCGCCAGAGAGCAAGGACTCAACCTGCCAATGATCGCGGATTAATTTCTCCGGCGAAGGGGGCAATGTATCCCCTTCGCCCTGACCGGAGTGCTGCTATGAATAACAACACCACATACATCGAAACACGCTCGATTGAGCCCATCCCTGACAGTGAACGCCACGGTAGCATTTTTAGCCAGTTCACCCTGTGGCTGGGGGCTAACCTGCAAATCACCGCCATGGTCACCGGCGCCTTAACTATTGTATTCGGCGGGGATGTTTTCTGGTCGCTGGCCGGTCTGATGCTGGGACAGATTGCTGGCGGGATTGTGATGGCATTGCATGCCGCGCAAGGGCCGCAGTTGGGGATACCGCAGATGATCAGCAGTAGGGTGCAGTTTGGCGTCTACGGCGCCTGCCTGCCGATTCTGCTGGTCTGCCTGATGTACCTGGGTTTTATCGCCACCGGGGCGGTGCTGTCCGGTCAGGCGATTTCGGCGGTTTTCCATACCACGGAAACCAGCGGCATTCTGCTTTTTGCTGCCGCCACGCTGGTTATCGCTTATGTCGGCTATCGCTTGATCCACCTGTTGGGTAAGCTGGCGAGCGTGGTAGGGATTATCGCGTTTCTCTATCTGCTGTGGAAAATCAGCTCTTTTCCGGCTATTGGCGAGCTGCTGAGTGTCCGGCCCTTTAGCTGGAGCACGTTTTTAACCGCCACCGGCCTTGCGGCCTCCTGGCAGATCACCTTTGGCCCCTATGTTGCCGATTATTCCCGCTATCTGCCGCGCAGCACCTCTCCCGGGAAGGTCTTTTTCGCCGTCGGGAGCGGTTCGGTCATTGGCGCACAAATCGCCATGACCGTCGGGGTGCTGGCTGCCGCGCTCTCGCAGGGAAAACTGGTCGGTCATGAGGTGGACTATATCGTCGGCCTCGGCGGCACTGGCGCAATTGCCACGCTGCTCTATCTGAGCATCGCGTTTGGTAAACTGACTATCAATACCCTGAATGCCTACGGTAGCCTGATGTGCCTGGCGACGGTGTACAGCTGCGGGAAGCAGCGAGTGCGCGTGAGCCAGTCGGTGCGTCTGCTGGTGCTGGCGGTGATTATTACCCTGGCGACCGGTATCGCAATTATTGGGCAGCACTCTTTCCTGTCGGCGTTTAAATCCTTCCTGCTATTCCTGTTGACTTTCTTTACACCGTGGAGCGCGATTAACCTGGTGGATTACTATTTCTTTAATCACCAGGCGATAGATATGGAGGCGCTGAACGATCCGAACGGGAAATACCGGGCGTGGAACGTGACGGGGATCGGGGTTTATCTCGTCGGAGTGGCGGTACAGACGCCGTTTATTGATAGTGGATTCTATTCCGGCCCGTTCGTGAAGATGCTGGGCGGTATCGATATCTCCTGGCTCATCGGACTGGCGCTTCCGGCGGCGCTCTACTATGTCCTGCGCAAAACGCAGTCCGCAGCGACGGCCGGTGCCGCCATCAGTCGTTAAGGAGAACGCCATGTATACCCTTTGGCACCACTGCCGGATTGCCACCATGGCCGCGGGTCATTATCAGTTGCTTGACGATGGCGCGATGCTGACCGACGGCGCAGCGCTGTTATGGGTCGGCAAGCGGGCGGAACTGCCGGACCTACCCGTCACGCAGCGGGTGGATTTGCAGGGCCGGGTGGTCACGCCGGGGCTGGTGGATTGTCATAGCCACGCGGTGTTTGGCGGCGACCGGGCCCGGGAATTTGAAATGCGTCTTAACGGGGCGAGCTATGCGGAGATCGCGGCCGCCGGCGGCGGTATCGCCAGTACGGTCAACGCCACGCGACAGGCCAGCGAAAGCCAGTTGCTGGAGAGCGCGAGACAGCGTATCGGGGCGTTGTGCCGGGACGGCGTAACGGCGCTGGAAATTAAATCCGGCTACGGCCTGGACCTGGCTAACGAACGTAAAATGCTGCGGGTGATCCGCCGTTTAGGCGATACATTGCCGCTGACCGTGCGCAGTACCTGTCTGGCGGCCCATGCGGTGCCCGTCGAGTATCAGGATCGGGCAGATGCCTGGATTGACTCTATTTGCGAACAACTGCTGCCGGACCTGCATCAGGAAGGGTTGGTGGATGCGGTGGATGCGTTCTGCGAACACCTGGCGTTTTCGCCCTCGCAGGTGGAACGGGTCTTTCAGAAGGCCCGGGAGCTGGGGCTGCCAGTGAAGCTCCATGCCGAGCAGTTGACGCGACAGCATGGGGCGGCGTTGGCCGCTCGCTACCACGCGCTGTCGGCGGATCATCTGGAATATTTGTGCGAAGAAGATATCGCCGCGATGGCTCGCCATGGGACGGTGGCGGTACTGCTGCCGGGCGCCTATTACTTCCTGCGTGAGAAACAGCTACCGCCGCTGGATCTGCTGCGCCAGTACCGGGTGCCGATTGCCCTCGCCAGCGATTTAAATCCCGGCACCTCGCCGGTATTGTCCCTGCGCCTGATGATGAATATGGCCTGTACGCTGTTTCGCATGACGCCGGAAGAGGCGTTGGCTGGGGTGACGCTTAACGGCGCGAAGGCGCTGGGGCTGGATGCGGTTTGCGGTTCTCTGGAAGCCGGAAAAGAGGCCAGCTTTGTGGCGTGGGATATTGCCCATCCGGCGGAGCTGAGCTACTGGCTGGGGGGCTCCCTTTCGAAACAGGTGATTTATCAAGGTAAGGAGGTTTATTGTGATTAAGGCGTTTGATTTGCGGCAGGGGAACCTGCCGCTGCTGGTCAGTATGCCCCATCCGGGAACGTTATTAACCCCCGAAGTCGCCCAGGGACTCACGCCGAGGGCGAAACGTCTGGAAGATACCGACTGGCATATTCCTGTGCTCTATCAGACCATCGCCGACATGGGGGCCAGCACGCTATGCGCCCGTTATTCCCGCTATGTGGTGGATATCAATCGCCCGGCCGATGATAAACCGCTCTACAGCACGGCGACGACCGGACTGTTTACCGATATCTTTTTTGACGGCGAAGCCCTGTTTGTGCCGGGCGGCGCGCCTGACGCGGCGGCGAAAGAGGCTATCTTAAAACACGTCTGGCAGCCTTATCACCAGGCGCTGGCCGCTGAACTGGCGCGCCTGCGTGAGAAATTTGGCTATGCGCTGTTGTGGGATGCGCACTCGATTAAATCCGTGGTACCGCGCTTGTTCGAAGGGCGCCTGCCGGATCTGAACTTCGGTACGGCGGACGGTGCCAGCTGTTCGACGCAGCTCAGTCAGGCGCTGCTGGCAGGCTGCGAGGCGTTCCCGCAGTACAGCCGGATACTTAACGGCCGCTTTAAAGGTGGATATATCACCCGCCACTACGGCGATCCCGCGAACCATATTCATGCGGTACAGCTGGAAATGGCTCAGTGCAGCTATATGGATGAAGAGAGCTTTGCCTATCTTCCGGAGAAAGGGCAGCAGGCGCAGCAGTTGCTGGAGCGGTTGATTAATACCGCGTTGCAGTGGGGACGAGAGCAGTATGGCGCTCCCTGAACGTGGCTGAACCACTCCCGATCGGCACGGCCGATCGGGAGGACGGGTTATATCACTTTATGTGGGCCAAAACATTCGTAGTGAATGTTGTCGCGATTAACGCCCAGCGCCACCAGCTGTTTCGCCGCATGTTGCATAAAGGCTACCGGGCCGCACAGATAGAACTGCATCTGCGGGTCGCGCAGCGTGTCAGCCAGATCCGATAACATCATCAGACCTTCGCTGTTAAAGCGTGCCGCCTGGCGGTCGGCTTCGGTCGGCGTGCGATACCAGATATGGGAGGTGAATTGAGGCAGGCTGGCGCCGAGCGTGGCAACCTCGTCGGCAAACGCATGGACATCGCCATTTTCCGCCGCATGGAACCAGTTCACCTGGGCCGTATGCTGCGTTTTTGCCAGCGTGTCGAGCATTGCCAGCATCGGCGTCTGGCCGACGCCGCCGGAGATAAGCGTCACCGGCGTTTTTGGCTCAACGGCGAGGAAGAAGTCTCCCGCCGGCGCAGCCAGATGCACGATATCCCCTTCCTGCGACGCGTTGTGCAGCCAGTTTGAGACCTGGCCGCCGTTTTCGCGTTTAACCGCAATTCGGTAGCCTTTGCCGTCTGGCTTGCGGGTCAACGAGTACTGGCGAATTTCCTGATATGCAAACTCCTGCGGTTTCAGCCAAATCGCCAGATACTGGCCCGGCTGGTAATCCGCCACCGGCTGGCCGTCTACCGGCTCCAGATCGAAGCTGGTAATCAGGGCGCTACGCGGGGTTTTCTTCACGATACGAAACGCGCGCGTGCCTTCCCAGCCGCCGGTTTTGCCAGCGTTAGCCTGGTAGATTTCAGATTCACGATGAATAAAAACATTGGCCAACACGCCGTAGGCTTTGCCCCATGCGTCAAGCACTTCCTGGCCCGGACTGAACATCTCGTCGAGCGTCGCCAGCAGATGGCCGCCGACAATGTTGTACTGTTCTGGTTTGATCTGGAAGCTGGTGTGTTTCTGCGCGATTTTCTCGACGGCAGGCAGCAGGACAGGCAGATTGTCGATATTGCTGGCATAAGCGGCAATGGCATTAAACAGCGCTTCACGCTGATCGCCGTTACGCTGGTTGCCCATGTTGAAGATCTCTTTGAGCTCCGGGTTATGGGCAAACATGCGATCGTAAAAATGGGCGGTCAGCTTAGGTCCTGTTTCGACGAGCAGGGGAATAGTGGCTTTAACCGTTGCGATGGTTTGGGCGTCGAGCATAGCAGCTTCCTTTGATGTTATTTAAATGATGTATTTTATATGCATCTTATAAAAATAACCCTGCACTGTAAATGGTTCCTTAACGCTTTTCCCCGTCGCGCTAACAACATGAACAATTTGCATCACAAACCTGAAAAGAAATCCGTTGATAATCGTTGAGTCGTTATTGCTCAAAGCCTTGTGTCATGGGTAGCCAATCGTTTGCGTAAAATCATTTGTCAAGACCTGTTATCACAGAACGATTCGGTTATACTGTGGGCCGTCGCCCAAAAAGGCCCCCTTTTAGAGCTGTAATTTATTGTTAGCTGAGCAGGAGATGCGGATGTTAAAGCGTGAAATGAACATTGCCGATTATGATGCCGAACTGTGGCAGGCTATGGAGCAGGAAAAAGTACGTCAGGAAGAGCACATCGAACTGATCGCCTCCGAGAACTACACCAGTCCGCGTGTTATGCAGGCACAGGGTTCTCAGCTGACCAATAAATATGCCGAAGGGTATCCGGGCAAGCGTTACTACGGCGGTTGCGAATACGTTGATATCGTTGAACAACTGGCGATTGACCGTGCAAAAGAACTGTTTGGTGCTGACTACGCGAACGTGCAGCCGCACTCCGGCTCTCAGGCTAACTTCGCGGTCTACACCGCGCTGCTGCAACCGGGCGATACCGTTCTGGGTATGAACCTGGCGCAAGGCGGTCACCTGACTCACGGCTCCCCGGTTAACTTCTCCGGCAAACTGTACAACATCATTCCTTACGGCATCGATGAGTCGGGTAAAATCGACTATGCAGACATGGCGAAGCAGGCTCAGGAACACAAACCGAAAATGATCATCGGTGGTTTCTCCGCTTACTCCGGTATCGTTGACTGGGCAAAAATGCGTGAAATCGCTGACAGCATCGGCGCATACCTGTTCGTTGATATGGCCCACGTTGCGGGTCTGATTGCCGCAGGCGTTTACCCGAACCCGGTTCCACATGCTCACGTTGTCACGACCACGACCCATAAAACCCTGGCGGGTCCGCGCGGCGGCCTGATCCTGGCGAAGGGCGGTAGCGAAGAGCTGTACAAAAAACTGAACTCTGCCGTATTCCCTAGCGCTCAGGGCGGCCCGCTGATGCACGTTATCGCGGGTAAAGCGGTGGCGCTGAAAGAAGCGATGGAGCCAGAGTTCAAAGTCTACCAGCAGCAGGTTGCGAAAAACGCCAAAGCGATGGTGGAAGTGTTCCTGAGCCGCGGCTACAAAGTGGTGTCCGGCGGGACTGAAAACCACCTGTTCCTGCTGGATCTGGTCGATAAAAACCTGACCGGTAAAGAAGCTGACGCTGCGCTGGGCCGTGCTAACATCACCGTCAATAAAAACAGCGTGCCGAACGATCCGAAGAGCCCGTTTGTGACCTCCGGTATCCGTATCGGTTCTCCGGCGGTCACCCGTCGCGGCTTTAAAGAAGCGGAAGTAAAAGAGCTGGCCGGCTGGATGTGCGACGTGCTGGACAACATCAATGACGAAGCGGTCATTGAGAGCGTGAAGGGGAAAGTGCTGGATATCTGCGCGCGCTTCCCGGTTTATGCGTAACGTTTAACGACGCAAGCGTAGAGAAAAAGGCCGCCAGTGCGGCCTTTTTTACGTTCGGCGTGCAGAGATTAACGACGGTCGAGGGAGATAGCGCCCGGACCCGTGATGGCCAGAAGCAAGAAGGCTCCAGCGATACTGATGTTTTTGTAGAAGTTAATCATATTGGGAAGTACGGCATCACCGCTCATATCCCAGTAATGATGGCCAATGACGGCCGTGCCGAGCGTGTAAAAAATAAAGATAACCGCCAGCGGGCGGGTGAAGAAACCGAGGACAATCAGGATCGCCGCCGGAACCTCCATCAAAATCGCGATAATAGCCGATAGCGTCGGAAGCGGAGCGCCGGAGGAGGCCATATATTGTACCGTACCGCTAAAGCCCATCAGTTTGGGATAGCCAAATATAATAAACAGCAGCACGACGGCAATACGGGCGATCAGCAGCAGAACAGAACGGGAAGAGCCAAAGTCGAAATAGCGTAGCGTGTTCATAATCAATCCGTTGTGAAGGTGCGTGATTTAAACGTAATACACAATGAGGCACTCTGCCATGCTATGTACCGTTATGTTTGTCAAATACGCAAAAGGTCGCAGCGCGACCTTTTAACCCGGCCTTACAGAGATTTAAGCGCAATACTCTCATCGGTCAATGCTTCAATCGAAAGCGGTTTGCCCGATTGAATCAGCTTGCGCAGTACGCGCACTTCGCGCCCCTGATTGAGCGCAACGGCCCCGACTAACTTACCGCCACGTAACTGCAACCAAATTGCTTTTTTCTGCTCAGGGTCGCCCCGACAACACCAGCTTTCACCCTGCATATCCCCGACGAACTGCAAATTGTCGCTGAATTGATCGGTCCAGAACCAGCCCGGCGCCGCGACAGGTAGCTCCTGCCCCAACATGGCTGCCGCGGCGATTTGCGCCTGAACGTTGGCGTTTTCCCAGCTTTCAACGCGATGCAGGGTGCCATCGGCCAGACGCGTCAAGGCCACATCTCCGGCAGCGAAAATAGCAGGATCGGAGGTGTTACAGCGTTCGTCCACCACAATGCCGTTGGCCGTTTCCAGCCCGGCGTCACGGGCGAGGGCGTCGTTCGCGACGATACCGATACCGTAAATCACGGCGTCGGCCTGAAGTTGTTCGCCGCTCTGTAGCGTCAGCGTCAGGTTGTCGCTCGCCTCAATGCGTTCAATAGCGCTGTTGAGCAGCAAACGCACGCCGGCTTGCTGGTGGCGATGTATCAGGTAGTCGCGCACAGGCGGCGGGGCATTGCGACCCATTACCGTCGGCCCAAGTTCAATCACCGTGACCTGACAGCCGCGCAGGGTGGCGCTGGCGGCCAGCTCCAGGCCAATGGTTCCCGCACCAACAATCACCAGCGATTTTCCTGCCTCCAGCACAGGGCGCAGGCGTGCAGCATCGTTGGCATGGCGCAGCGTGAAGCAACGGTCGCCCAGCTTGTCCAGCAACGGCAGCGGGCGCGCTGCCGCGCCGGTTGCGATGAGCAGTTTCGTCCAGCGGTAGGTTTGACCCTCTGCCAGAATCACCGTTTTCGCCTGGCGATCAAGCTGGCGAATCGTCACTCCTGAATGTAATTGCACGTTATTCGCCTGCCACCACTCGGCGGCAAGCACCGGCTGAAGCTGCGGGCTATCGTCCAGCAGCATTGCTTTCGACAATGGCGGGCGCTCATAGGGCAAGTGCGGCTCATCCGAAAAGAGATGCAGTTCGCCGCTGAACCCCTGCTGGCGTAGAGACGCCGCCGCCATCGCGGCGGCCTGACCACCGCCAATAATGGCAATGATTTCATTATTCATGGTGTCTCCTTAGAGATCCAGTCCGGCGGCAACGTGGCGGATGCCACGAATTGCCAGGCCGGCATCAGCATTGATCATCACGCCACTTAACGTCCGATTGTTGCGCCGCGACGCCAGCATGACGTAAGGTCCGGTGAAGTCAGCCGGGGCAGGGAAAAATTGCAGCGGTAGAATGGCGGCAATTTTCTCCGCTGTTAGCGACTGCATAATCGAGGTGTCGCTCTGTCCCAGGGCCTGCGGGCCGCGCAGGTCGCTTGCCATCCCGCATGGCCCGACACCGTTCACGCGTACTTTCGGTGCCAGTTCGTAGGCGAGCTGGCGAATTAACCCGGTGGCGGCATGTTTGCTGGCGGTGTAGAGCGGGCCGCCGCCGCCGGGGTACCATGCTGCATTCGACAGGGTGAAAATCATGCTGCCTTCGCTGGCAATCAGCGCCTGTGCGCAGGCTTTCGCGCCCAGTAAATAACCTAATACGTTGACGTTAAACAACTCGTGGAAGCCGCTCTCCAGGGCATCGGCGGGGGTCGTGACCAGCGAGGCGTTGTGATCCCATAAGCCCGCGTTGCCGATGAAACAGTCCAGCTTGCCGAATCGGATCAGGATCTGCTCGACGGCACGCTGATAGTCGGCGTAGCAGGTGACGTTACCTTCCACCGCCAGCACATGCTCGCCGAAACGCTGACGCAGACTGGCGACTTTGGCGGCGGACAGTTCCAGCGTGGCCACGTTCGCGCCCTCTTCAATAAAACGCTCGATCAGCGCCAGCCCCAAACCGGAGCCGCCGCCGGTGATAAAAATCACTTCATCTTTTAAATCGCTCATTGCGCTTCCTCCGGGATATCAACAAATACCTCGCCGCCTTCGACATAAACCGGGTAAGTGGCGACGGGATCGGTGGCGGGCAGGCACATGGCTTTACCGGTTTTCAGACAAAAGCTGGCGGCGTGCAGCGGGCACTCCACGGTCGCATCGTCTTCCAGATATCCCTCGGACATTGATGCGTTGCCGTGGCTGCAACGATCGTTAATGGCATAAAATTCCCCGCCAACGTGAAACAGGGCAATGACAGGGGATGTTTCCAGCCGGAGCGCTTCACCCTCCGGCAGCTCCTCGGTGGAGCAGGCAAATACACGGCTCATCAGAACAATACACTCAGGTTGTGGGAGGTGATCACTGCCTGGTCGAGCACGATTTCGCGTGCCAGCAGACGCCACTGTTCGCCATCCAGGCGTCGCACTTTGTCAATGCGCGTTCCAATGTAAAAGGTTTCGTCGCGCTCTTTCTGGGCGCGATACAGCAGGTAGTTGACGCGCACGGCAAACACATCGGCCTGGTCAGTTTCGGTGATTTGAATATTGCTGACCATATGGCGGGTGCGCGACGGCGGTTCCTCCGCCCACGCCATTCCTGTCTCGAGACGGGCGATGCGACATTCAAGCTGATCTTTGTTGTCGTTGAAAATCCAGGTCGTCGGCGGCTGCTTGCCTTTGCGACGATCGCGGGTTTGCGCATTCACCGTCGTGCGCATGGTATAGACTACCTCGTCGTCGAGTTGAGCCAGCCAGTCGCGAAAGCGCCAGTCGTCCAGCAGTGAGGCTTCCAGATACAAAAACTGGGCGATGCGATGATGCAGTTCTAAAGAGACCGGGGCGCTCATTTCATCACCTCCTGCTGCCAGGCAGCGGTTTTCTCGTTCACTTCCTGCCAGCTTTCGCTGGAGAGCAAATCGGCCCAGCGCTGATACATCCCGCGCGCGGCGGTTTCCGAGAAGATATAGTTGGTGATGCCCGGAATACCATCTTCGCGGCGCTTTTCCTGACCGAGGCCCATTTGCACACAGAGCTTGCTGTGACGCGCCTTGTTGCCCTTCAGCAGTTTTTGAATTTCACACCAGTTTTCTGAGTCGTCCTGCTCGAGGAATCCTGCCGGACCAAAGGCGCGGGTAGCGCTGTTTTCAAAGGCGGCTTTGACCTCATCAGACGCCGCTTTGTCGGTGATGCAGAAGGCCCACACTTCGACCTGATCTGGCCCGCGCGGATGCCAGACGCGCAGCGTAGCGGTGCCGTTCAGCCAGGAGAGGGTGGGGAAAATATTGTTGTGACCCGCCAGACGCAGGGCGCGCACCTTGCCCAGCCGCTGTTCAGCTTCCTCGTAGGTATCGCGGTAATAGCTGGAGACTGCGCCATCGACCCAGACGTTAGCATCCGGTTTCTCAGTAAAGAAGAAGCCGCTGCCGTGACCATCCTGGCCGAACTGCAGCGCGTCTTTCGCCGTTTCCCACACCGGGCGCGCGGTCTGGCCAGCGCCGAGATGATTGGTGCTGTCATCATCTTTTACGCCCAGCACCTGTACGGCGGAGGCGTGGCTGAAGAGGGCGTGGTACTGGTCGCTGGCGAACTGTTCTGCCGGGAATTTCCAGTTGCAGTTGATGAGCCATTTCTGTACGCCCCCGACGATTTCGGTGCCGCCTTCGCGGCGATCGAGCATCCCGTCCAGATACCATTTCATATCGCCAAGGTATTCCAGCAGCGCGGGGGCAGATGTATCCCAGTTGGCGAAAATCAACCCCTTATAACTCTCAACGCGGGGCACTTCGTTCAGGCCCCAGTGGGATTTACACAGCCCTTGCGGGTAGGCGCGCGGCTCCAGCGGCACATCAATCAGTTCGCCGTTGATACCGTACGACCACCCGTGATATGGGCAGGTAAACGCTTTGGTGTTGCCGCAATCGGCGTAACTTACGCGCATCGCGCGGTGGCGGCATTGGTTCAAAAATGCTTTGATGCTGCCATCCTTCTGACGAACGACAACCACCGCATCTTCGCCCATGTAGGTGTTAAAAAAGTCGCCTGCTTTGGGGAGCTGGCTCTCGTGCGCCAGAAACAGCCAGCAGCGACCGAAAATACGCTCAAGCTCCAGTTGATAAATATCAGGGTCGGTATAGATAAGCGGGGTCACGCTACCGTTATGGGTGTCGATCAGTGAGTAGATGTCTACAGGTGTTTTCGTGGTCATATCATTATCTCGTGGGTAAGAGGTATTGACCTTCTGGTTCTTGTGTCTTTGTTATGTTGCTAATTGGTTGTTGTTATGTAAAATACTTAATTTCTACCAGCTGAGACGTTTTATCTATGACAAGGAGGGGGGATGGAACTGAGACACCTTCGCTACTTTGTCGCGGTTGCTCAGGAACTGAATTTCACCCGCGCAGCGGAAAAACTGCACACATCGCAGCCGTCCCTCAGCAGCCAGATCCGCGACCTGGAACAGTGCGTGGGTGTCTCGTTGCTGGAAAGAGATAAGCGTACAGTGACCCTGACCGCCGCAGGCGAGAGTTTTCTTGCTGACGCGCGGGCCATTCTCGATCAGGCCGAACAGGCGAAAATCCGCGCGCGTAGCGCCGCTATACAGAACAATCATCTGGTCATTGGCTTTGTACCTTCGGCAGAGGTCAATCTGTTGCCGATGGTGATGCCGCTACTCCGTCTGCGCCAGCCGGAAACCCACATCGAGCTGGTCAGTTTGATCACCACTCAGCAGGAAGAGAAGCTACTCAGCGGCGAGCTGGATGTGGGGTTGATGCGTCATCCTGTCTATAGCCCGAAAATTGAGTCTCTCGCGCTTTTCCACGAACCGCTGGTCGTGGTGATGCCTGCCACACACCCGCTGGCGCGGGAACGTGAAATCACCGCAGAGCAGTTAAACGGGGTTAATTTTGTCAGCACCGACCCCGCTTATTCCGGCGAGCTGGCCGCTATTGTAGATAAATGGGTTACAGAGCAGCGCTGCCAGCTCAACGTGGTGCAGATGGCGACCAATATTCTGGTCACCATGAACATGGTTGGCATGGGGCTCGGCGTGTCCCTGATCCCCGGTTATATGCAGAGTTTTAACACCGGGCAGGTCGTTTTCCGGCCGCTGGCCGGCGAGGTGCCGACCATTGCTCTGCTGATGGTATGGAAAAAAGGTGAGCTGAAGCCTGCGCTGCGTGATTTTATTGATATTGTGAAAACGCGCTGTGAGCGGTTATAGCTCCCATTGTTTGATGGCATCCTGACTGGTTTGTCACCGGTTGGCACTTTTCAGCGTTGTAACGCCCGATGCACGTCATCGGGCGTTTTGTCTTTCAGGACCAGATGTGGCCGCCATGGTTATAAATTGCCGCTGATTCTTTGACCATCGCTATCAACGTAATGTCTGCAGTTGCTCTTCCACATACAGATAGCCAATGCCAAGCAGCTGTTGTTGACGACTCAGCTGTCCGAAGCCAATTTGCGTTGCTCTGGTGCGCGGCGTGTCGCGATGATCGAAAGGGTTAAAGCCTGTCTGCCTGATGATGGTATTCAACCACGCGTCACCAAATCCGCAGCTGCGGCCGTACAATAAAATATTGTTTATATTTAAGATATTCAGGAAGTTGTAGAGGCTGAGCCCGATGGCGTTTGCGGAGTCTTCCACCCAGGTATGAAGGCGAGAATCACCCTGCTGCCATTTTTCGATCAGGGCATCGATGGTCAGCGCATCGGGATTATCCGCGAGATCGGGCTGCGTTTTAAGCCATATCCGCGCCTGTTTTTTCAATGCGCTGAGCGAGGCCACCGTTTCCAGGCAGCCATAGCGCCCGCAGTCACAGGCAACGCCATCAGGATTGATAATGGTGTGTCCAATCTGGCCGCTGCCATAAAGGCTACCGCGCCAGACCTGGTCGTTGATGACAAATGACGAGCCAATACCGTAATCGACGTTGATCACGCAGAAGTCGCGATACTGTCCTTCATTTTGCCATTTTTCCGCCAGCGCCAGCATGACGCAGTCGTTATCGACTCTTACCTGAACGCCGAGCTCTTCTTCAAGCAAGTATTTTAGTTCAACTGGACTCTTCCAGCGCGCCTGCGGCATGGTTTGAGAGACGCCGGTCACGGGATCCACCTGACCATGAACACCCAGCGCGAGATTGATTGTGCGTTCCGGATATTGACGATGAATGTGTCGCCAGCATTCGATAATTGCGATGAGCAGAGCCTGCGGGGTGGGGGCATCAATCCGTATATGCTGGTGGCCGTCTACGGCCAGCAAGCGCGCATCAGCAAGCTGGTACTCAATGCTGGTTGGCGTGATGTTCATGCAAAGCGTCCACGCCCGTTGCAATGGAATCTGAAAACTTCCGCTATTTACGCCTCTGCGACTCATTTTTTCGCTGGAGTGGCTGATCAAGCCTTCACCGAGGAGTTCTTCGAGAATATTACTCACGGCCGGAATGGATAACCCGCTGAGCTGCGAGAGTTGCGATTTGCTAAGCTGTTTTTCCCGCCACAGATGGGCAAGAAAGATAGATTTATTGACTTGCCTGACCTGAACATTATTGAAACCGGTTCGCTGCATACACTTAACTCTCTTAACTATATTGCGTGAGCATTGTGCATTTTAACAGCTAAACAGGAATATAAACTCGACGTATTGAATATTTTACTTCATTTCATTTAGTGGAGATCGATATGTACGGCGCGGTTAAGGTCTGGCAGGAAACGATTACATTACCGACGTGGACAACGGGGGCGGAAGATCCTAACCCGATGTTCCTTGAGAAACGGGTCTATCAAGGTTCTTCGGGTAGTGTGTACCCCTATGGCGTGATTGATACGTTAACCGGTGAGCGTGAGTTGCGTGATTATCATGCGGTATGGATGGAGAATGATTTTATTCGCATCATGCTCCTTCCGGAGCTCGGCGGACGTATCCATCGTGCCTACGATAAGGTTAAGCAACGTGATTTTGTCTACTACAACGAGGTTGTGAAGCCTGCACTGGTGGGGTTACTTGGGCCATGGATTTCCGGCGGTATTGAGTTTAACTGGCCCCAACACCATCGGCCGACAACGTTTATGCCCGTTGATTTTACGATCCAGCAGGGGCAAGACGGTACGCAAACCGTATGGATGGGGGAGGCGGAACCTATGCGTGGTTTGCAGGTTATGACTGGATTTACCCTTTATCCTGACCGCGCACTAATCGAAATTACAGGTAAGGTTTTTAACGGTAATGCCACGCCGCGGCATTTCTTGTGGTGGGCCAATCCGGCAGTCAAAGGCGGCGATGCACATCAGAGCGTGTTCCCTCCCGATGTGACCGCCGTCTTCGACCATGGCAAGCGCGATGTCTCTGCATTCCCTGTTGCCACGGGCACTTATTATAAGGTTGATTACTCGGCTGGGGTGGATATTTCCCGCTATAAGAATGTCCCCGTACCGACTTCCTATATGGCGGAAAAATCGGATTACGACTTTGTCGGTGCTTTTCATCATGATGAACGCGGCGGGCTCTTGCATGTCGCCGACCACCATGTCTCGCCAGGCAAAAAACAGTGGAGCTGGGGCCATGGTGATTTCGGTCAGGCGTGGGATCGGAATCTGACCGACAATAATGGCCCCTATATTGAACTGATGACCGGTGTATTTACCGATAACCAACCGGATTTCACCTGGCTTGACCCGTATGAAGAGAAAATTTTTGTGCAAAATTTCCTTCCTTACAGTGAGCTGGGAAATGTGCAAAATGCGAATACGCGACTTGCTCTCAAACTTGTTCGTGAAGCTCAACAGCTGCAATTAGGGATTTATGCGATTGCTCCACTGGAAAATATTGTTGTGGAGCTGAGTGCGGATGAGCAGCCTCTTTATGAAACTCAGCTAACGTTAAAACCCGGTGAAAGCTGGTTGCAAACTCTGCAGGAGAAGGACGCCGCGCGCTTAACTCTGCAGGTAAAAAACAGGGAAGGCGAACTATTACTGAAGTATCAGGAGCATCAGGCGCAGCAAACGCCATTACCCGATCCTGCAATAGCACCAGCTATGCCGGAAGCGATCGATAACGGGGATGAGCTTTATTTCATAGGCCAGCACCTGGAGCAGTACAACCATGCCAGCCGCTATGCTGCCGATTACTATCGCCGGGCGCTAGCGCTTGATCCACAGGATTATCGCAATAATGTTGCCCTCGGCACGTTGGCGTTTAACGCTGCTGACTGGTCGTTGGCGGAGCAATGTGCCCGGGCTGCGCTGCTGCGCGCCCATCGTCTGAATAAAAACCCTCGGGATGGTGAAGCCAGCATGTTGCTCGCTAGCGCTCTGGAAAGACAGGGCGATGAAACCAATGCATGGGATCACTATTACAAGGCTTCGTGGAGTGGAAATTGTCGTGATGCGGCCTACTGGTCGCTTGCGCGACTGGCAATGAAGCGCGGTGATATCGCAGAGGCGTTAGATAAAGTGGACATTAGCCTCCGGTTTAATGGCAGTAATCATATGGCAATGGCGCTTAAAGCACTGGCGTTGGCGGAGTTACAACGCGGCAGTGAGGCCCTGAATTACATATCGGTATGTCTTGAGCAATATCCACTAAGCTACCCGTTGCATTGTGTTCGCTGGATGATCAATCAGGACGATGAGGCGCGCGATAGCCTGCTGCAGGTGACTGGTCGTAGAGGTATTAATGCCAGTCTGCTTGCTGGATGGTTGCTTTCTATCGGGCAGAAACAGATCGCAAAAACGGTGTTAGCGATCCTCGATTGTCAGGAGGCCATTCCAATGTTGTGGCGAGCGGCATTAAGCGAGGTAGCCAGCGAGCGCCAGCGCTTTATCTCATTGGCCCAGCACTGCCACACGTTACGGGTACGCTTCCCTAATACGCTCGATGAAGTCCAGATGCTGCAGAAACTGGATGCCAGTGCTTTTGCCCGTTATCTGTTGGGGTGCTTCTGGTATAGCAAAAGACGCTACGACGAGGCGGTTGCTTGCTGGCATGAGACCCTGGAGCAAGCCCCGAATTATGCGCCAGCGCATCGTTTGCTTGGTGTGTATGCCTGGAACAAACAACATGATTCGGTGCAGGCAATGGCCCGACTCCGCCAGGCGGTCGTTCTCGAACCTGAAAATGCTCGTTTTCGGTTCGAACTCGATTATCTCAGTAAGCTGACCGGCGCCTCCGTTCGCGAGCGATTACGTCATCTGGAGGAGAACCGTTCTGTCGCCCTGAAGCGTGACGATCTTACTGCTGAGTTACTTAGTTTGTGGAACAGTTGCGGGCGTTATGCCGATGCCGCACATATTTTGCGCACACGAATGTTTCATCCCTGGGAAGGTGGGGAGGGCAAAGTGACCGGCCAGTATCTACTTAATCAGTTGCACAGTGCCTTACAGGCAATTGAGAGCCGGATGTTGCCGCAGGCTATTCAACACCTGGAGGAGGCGTTGTGCTACCCCTATAACCTTGGGGAGGGGAGACTACCGGGGCAGACAGATAACGACATCTGGTATCTGCTCGGTTATTGCGCGACGCAAAACGGGGAAACTCAGCAAGCGACGGCGTACTACCACCGCGCGCTCCAGGGCGGTACTACGCTGGATGCCGGACGTTACTATAACGATCAACCCGCTGATTATCTCTTCTGGCAGGGAATGGCAATGCGCCAGTGTGGCAATGAAGCGCAGGCCGTGCAGCATTTCCGGAACTTTATCACCTGGGCTCAATGTCACCAGAACGACGTCCCACAAGCCGACTTCTTCGCCGTTTCGCTACCTGATCTGGTGGTCCTGGATATGCCGGCGCAGCAGCAACATCAACAGCATTGTCTTTTCATTGAAGCGTTGGGGCATCTGGGATTGGGGAATATAGCCCACTACCAGCATGCAATACAGCAACTGTTGGCGATCAATCCTGCTCATGATAAGGCGCATCTGATTAACCATGCCTTGCAAAGCGGCATCTTTTCCTGAACCTCAAACTGGCGGGTACGTCCCGCCAACCCTACTGTTCCCTGCGTTTCCCTTAAAGAGGAATCGATATGAATAACGCGCAGACACATCTTAAAATGGGCTACGTCTGGACTATCTGTCTGGTTGCCGCCTGCGGTGGTTTACTGTTTGGCTATGACTGGGTGGTCATCGGCGGAGCAAAACCGTTTTACGAAGCTTATTTCTCTATTACCGACCCGGCACAGTCCGGCTGGGCAATGAGTTCAGCGCTAGTGGGTTGTGTGTTTGGCGCGCTGGCCTCCGGATGGTGCGCCGATAAATTTGGCCGCAAACTGCCTCTGATTATGGCCGCAACATTGTTTACGCTGTCTGCCTGGGGAACCGCGCTTGCCCACAGCTTTGATATGTTTGTCGTCTGGCGTATTGTCGGCGGTCTTGGCATAGGTCTGGCATCCGCGCTAAGCCCTATGTATATCGCTGAGATAAGCCCCGCAGCACAGCGTGGACGTTTTGTGGCGGTCAACCAATTGACGATTGTTATTGGCGTGCTGGCGGCTCAGTTGGTTAATCTGATGATTGCTAAGCCGGTAGCGAGCGGTGCCACGCTTGCAGAAATTAGTGCCAGCTGGAACGGGCAGGTGGGCTGGCGATGGATGTTTGGATCTGGCATCGTTCCTGCAGTTGTCTTTCTGGTACTGATGTTTTTTGTTCCTGAATCTCCGCGCTGGCTGGTACGTGCAGGCAAAAGCCAGCGTGCTCACCAAATGCTGATGCGTATCGGTAATCAGCGCTACGCCGATGAAACTATCCGTGATATTGAGCACACCCTCAGTAAAGATACGCAAAAAGTCTCCTGGTCAGCTCTGCTGGAGCCTAAGGTACGTCCGATCATCGTGATTGGCATCGTCCTGGCTATGTTCCAGCAGTGGTGTGGGATTAACGTCATTTTCAACTACGCGCAGGAGATTTTTGCCTCTGCCGGGTTTGATATTAACAGTACGTTGAAATCAATCGTTGCTACCGGACTTATCAACCTGGTCTTTACCATCGCGGCGTTACCGCTGGTCGATAAAATCGGCCGCCGCAAACTGATGCTGCTGGGGGCGGCTGGTCTGACTATTATTTACGCGTTAATCGGTGCAGCCTATGGTCTGGGAATTTTGGGCTTACCTGTACTTATTCTGGTGCTGGCGGCGATTGCTATATATGCATTAACGCTCGCCCCGGTCACCTGGGTGCTGCTATCGGAAATTTTCCCCAATCGCGTACGTGGCCTTGCTATGTCGCTCGGGACGTTGGCATTATGGATTGCTTGTTTCTTGTTAACCTATACCTTCCCGTTGCTCAATGCCGGGTTGGGAGCCGCAGGTAGCTTCATTCTGTATGGCGTGATTTGCGCAGCAGGCTATCTCTACATTTTGCGCAATGTTCCGGAAACCAAAGGTGTAACTCTGGAAGCGCTGGAAGAGCAACTGGCGCAGCGTCATGCCGGTAGGCAGGCGATGAAACAGGAGCAGATACGCTAATGGCGGATAGCTTTCTTCTGGAAAACGCGCATCTTCGGATGCGCGTCAACCCACTGGGCGGCAAGGTACAAAGCCTGTTTGCCCGTCAATGCCAGATTGCAGTTTTATATGATAATCCTGCCGGCGGCATGTTCCCGATGATACCTATGGCGAACCGCGTATCAGATAATCGTTTTCTGTTTCGTGGACGTGAAGTCAGGTTGCCCAGTCATCATGCGGATGCACGTTTCTTCTTGCATGGCGATGGCTGGTTACAACCGTGGGAAGTCAAAGAGCAATCTTCCTGTCATTGTGTACTGCAATTGCGTCAGAAACATTCCTGCGGATTCGATTATCTGGCGCTCATACATTATGAACTGCAGCAAGAGACTCTTATCGCCACTATGACCCTCGTTCACTGTGGGGATGAGCCAATGCTGTACGGTGGCGGTTTTCACCCATTCTTCGCCTTCGACAGGCACAGCCGGGTACAGTTTCAGGCGAGCGGACACTGGCCGGAAGGCGACTTGCATTTACCGCTAAGCTGGCGCGGAGAGCTGCCAGCAGGAGGCGATTTCTCGCAGGCGAATTACGGTGATGATAGTTGGTTAAACGTTTGTTACTCCGGCTGGGGCGGCGTCGCAAGCATTCAACGAGATGTGATGTCTGTCACGATTTTGTCGCAAACTCCCTGGTTGATGCTTTTCCGGATGCCGGGTGAACCGTTTATCTGCCTTGAGCCGCAGAGCCATCCGGTTGACGCGCATAATATGGAAGGGCAGCCCGGTCTGGTGGTCTTAGGGGCGGGCGATACCGTTTCATGGTCGCTGAAAATAGCGGTAAATCAGGTACTCTTTGGTGGGGCATAGATAAATCCTCGCCTTGCGCCCGTGGCGCTTTATCGCCAGACTATCGCCTCCATTCGGGAGGGAATCATGGTCTTGCACTCCACGCGCTGGTTGGCGCTTAGTTACTTCACCTATTTTTTCAGCTACGGCATTTTCCTGCCTTTCTGGAGCGTCTGGCTGGCAGGGACAGGCTTAACGCCGGAAACCATCGGTATGTTATTGGGTGCCGGGCTGGTGGCCCGTTTCCTGGGGAGTCTGCTGATCGCGCCGCGGGTCAGCGATCCCTCGCGGCTGATTTCCGCTCTGCGTCTCCTCGCGCTACTGGTGCTGTTGTTTGCCCTGGCCTTTTGGGCCGGGAACCACGTTGCCTGGCTGACGGTGGTGATCGTGGGGTTCAACCTCTTTTTCTCTCCGCTGGTGCCGCTGACCGATGCGCTGGCCAACACCTGGCAAAAACAGATAACTATGGACTACGGGCGGGTGCGCCTGTGGGGCTCGGTGGCGTTTGTTATCGGTTCGGCGCTCACCGGTAAGCTGGTCAGCCTGTTTGACTATCGGGCTATTCTGCTGCTGCTCAGCCTCGGCGTCGCTTCTATGCTGCTGGGGATGTTGCTGAAACCCTCGGTGATGCCGCAAGGGGCGTCTCGCCATCAGGAAGGGGCAGGGGTTGCGGCCTGGCTGTCGCTGATACGGCAAAGCTGGCGCTTTCTCGCCTGCGTCTGTCTGCTCCAGGGGGCGCACGCCGCCTACTACGGCTTCAGCGCGATTTACTGGCAGGAAGCCGGTTACTCGGCCTCTGCCGTGGGCTATTTATGGTCACTGGGCGTGGTGGCGGAAGTGGTTATCTTTGCGCTGAGCAAAAAAGTCTTCAGTCGCTTCAGCGCCCGGGAACTGCTGCTGCTTTCGGCCGTGTGCGGTCTGCTGCGCTGGACGCTGATGGGCGCGACCACGGCATTACCGTGGCTTATCGTCACCCAGATTTTGCACTGCGGCACCTTCACGGTCTGCCACCTGGCGGCGATGCGCTATATCTCCGCGCGCCAGGGCAGCGAAGTGATACGCCTGCAGGCGGTCTACTCCGCCGTGGCGATGGGCGGCAGTATCGCGGTGATGACGGTTTTCGCTGGCTTCCTCTATCAGCACCTGCACCAGGGCGTATTCTGGGTGATGGCGCTGGTGGCCCTCCCGGCACTGGTGCTGCGGCCAAAAGCGGTTGCCTAATCCTCCAGCATTTTACAAATATGCTGCCGCTGTTTCACGCTGAACATCTCTTCAGCGTGAAACAGCGGCGGCGAAAACAGCGGTAGCGCGGTGGCATACGGCGTGACGACCAGCGCCACACCTTTCGGCGCCCCTTCTTTCTCAAAATCCCGCACGCTCTGGTATTTGATATTGAGCGGCAGCAGCGTCAGTTCACGCAGCTGAAGTTCCAGCGCCTGTTCCAGAACAGGATTGTCGTGAGTGAGCAGCACGACCTGTTTCTCATGAAGATCGCTTTTCTGCATCAGCCATGCGCCGAAAATCACCGCAATCAGTCCCACCTCGTCCTGATTAAAGGCTATCTCATACGTCGCTTCAAACTCGCTCAACGCGGCCTGGGTGGTACGCATCAGACGCGGGTAGAGGCGGCTAATCTCTTCCGGCAGCGCGTTATCAATACCGATAGCGAAAACGCTGCGGTTGAGCGCCTGCGACAGATGAATATAAAGCTGATCACTCAGTCCCTGGTCATCGCTGAACGGCCGTCCTGCCAGATCCTGGAAGCGATGAATTAAGCGGTCGATGGCCAGGTGCAGCCGCCGGTCCTGGCGATGGCCGTCGCGGATGGGATCGGGCGTTTTCAACAACATAAAGAGCAGCGTCAGGAACAGCTGTTCGCCGGCGTGCGGCGTGCTGGCGACCCGGCGTTGCCAGTGGCGAACGATCTCCTGGGCGAGCGCGAACTCTGCCGCTTGCTGCGTCCAGCGCTGCTGCTCCTGGGTAAAATCCGGCGTGAGCCCAAGATGGTGTTGCAGCAGGCAATATTGCAGATACAGGCGCAGGAAATGAATATCCCGACAGTCAAACTGCCGGTTGAGCATCCGCGAGCAGCGGTTAACCAGCGCCCGCAGGTTGGTGTCGTCATACAGCGTTCGCGCGATGCCCTGTAGTTTAAGCTGCGTTTTTAATGCCGGTGTAAAATGGTGGGCAATAAAATGCGGACATAAACGCAGCGCTCGCCGCAGGCCGTGCAGCAGGCACAGACGTTGATCGATGACGGCACCTTCAATCCGGTAGCTGCCGTCCACCTGCGACGAAAGCGTCAGCCGGTGGTAACGCTGAATTTCGCGTGCGGTCTCTGCGATATCCTGCCGGGCCGTTGACTCATCAACCTGGTTGATGTGGCTAAGCCGTTCTGGCGTCACCGGCTGCCCGGGCAGATAAAACATCAGCAGTACCTGACTACGGCGCTGTGGACTGGAAAGCGCAGATGGTGGTTCAATGACGGTCATCATCTGGTGGGTTCCAGTTAGGGTTTTTGCTAAGAATAGCTAATGGATAAATGGAGATCAGGGCAGTCCGGCGCCTTTACGTCAGGATTGCTGGCTAAGTTCACAGAATTTTTCGCGTGAGGAACGGATGAAGAGAGTGAAACAATGCACCAGTGCGGCATTTTTCATGGTTTTATCATTTAGTGTGCTGGCGCACCCGCATAGCTTCATTAGCCTGAAAACGGAAGTCGTGGCGGACAACGGGCTGCTCACCGGTTTTAAAATGCGCTGGACGATGGATGAAATCACTTCGGCAGATCTGCTCTACGATGCGGGGCAGGCAAAGCCTGGGGATGAAGTGTGGAAAAAACTGGCGGCGGAAGTGATGGCCAACGTACTCGGCCAGCATTACTTCAGCGAGCTCTGGCATAACGGTCAGCGGGTGAAGTTTGATAATCGGCCTGATGGCTATGGTCTTGAACGCGATGGGCATCAGGCGGTGCTGACGTTTACGCTGCCGCTGGCAAAACCTCAGCCGCTGGCCGGACAGACGTTAACGTTGTCGACATTTGATCCGACCTATTATGTCGATATGCACTATGACAAAGCGAGCGATGTCACGCTGCCCGCCGCGTTGCGCACGACATGCAAGGTCAAGGTGGTCACGCCGGAACCGAATGAAAAAATGGCGGCCTTTGCCCAGTCTCTCGATAAGGCCGACGCGCCGCCGGAAGATATGGAGCTGGGAACCTACTTTGCGCAGAAGGTGACGCTGACATGTCCGTAATTTTCTCTCACGCCGCACGCACTTCGCGTCTGCGCCAGATGTGGCCGCTGGCGCTGTTTTTGCTGCTGGCGACAGCCGCGGGGATCTGGCTGTGGCAGGCCTGGCCACAGGTCTTACTGCAAAGCGCCATCTGGCAGCGGACGTTGAATCTTGAGCTGAGCCGTCTGCTGAAAGCCGTTGCGGAAAACCCCTCTGCGGCGGGGTTCTCGCTGCTGGCATTCAGTTTTATCTACGGCGTGCTGCACGCCCTGGGGCCAGGGCATGGCAAGATAGTGATTACCACCTGGCTGGCAACTCATCCGGCAAAACTTAAATCCAGTATCATGCTGACCCTGGCGGCTTCGCTCCTGCAGGGCGTTGTGGCGATTGCGCTGGTGGTGGTGGTGTTAACCCTCCTGCAACTGCCGGCCAGGCAGCTGCATCTCAGTAGCTTCTGGCTGGAGAAAGGCAGCTATTTGCTGGTAGGGGCGCTGGGTCTGCTGTTGTGCTGGCGGGCGCTGAAAAAGCTGCGGGCCGCGCTGCGGCGACCGACATTTACCGCCTTTACGCCGCACCACGTTCATCATGCCCAGTGCGGATGCGGGCATCAGCATATGCCGGCACCGGAACAACTCCAAAGCGGCGATGACTGGCGCGCGCGGCTGGTCATTATCCTCTCGATGGGGATGCGGCCCTGTTCCGGGGCGATTATGGTCCTGCTGTTTAGTAAAGTGATTGGCGTGTTTAACTGGGGAATGGCGGCGGCGCTGGCGATGGCGGCAGGCACGTCGTTGACCATTAGCGGGCTGGCGCTGCTGGTTCATGGTTTCCGGCAACTGGCCGTTAAGCTCAGCGGCAATAAGACGCCACCGATGTGGCAACACGTTGCCTGGGCGACGCTGGCATTGGCCGGCGGTGTGATTTTACTGGTTGCGGCGCTGGTGATGTGGAGCAGTGCGGCGCCTGTCGGCGGGGGCTTACGACCCTTTTAAGGAGCACCCTCACCCCGTGTGCCGGGGTGAGGGGAGAAGAATTAGCGCTTCAGCGCTTCACTCAGCTCGTCACGCATATTCGCCAGCATGGCTTTCACAACGCGCGGATTGCCCGCCACGATGTTGCCGCTCATCAGGTAGTTGTGACCGCCGGTGAAATCGCAGACCAGCGCGCCCGCTTCACGAGCGATCAGCTCGCCTGCGGCAAAATCCCACGGTTTCAGCGCAATTTCAAAATAACCGTCAACGCGGCCTGCGGCCACGTAAGCCAGATCCAGCGCGGCAGAACCGGTGCGACGGAAATCAGCACACTCGGTAAACAGCTTACCGAGAATATTCATGTACGCTGTTGCGTGCTGTTTCGCTTTGAACGGGAAGCCGGTCGCCAGGATTGTGCCATCGAGATCGCGGGCGTTGCTGCCGCGCAGACGGTAGCCGTTCAGCTGCGCGCCCTGACCACGGGTCGCCGTGAACAGTTCGTTACGCATTGGATCGTAAACCACCGCGACTTCAGTACGGCCTTTGATGCGTACGGCGATGGAAACAGAGAAGTGGGGCAGACGTTTGACGAAGTTGGTGGTGCCATCCAGTGGATCGATAACCCATTGAACATCCTGATCTTCACCTGCGTGTTCACCGCTTTCTTCGGTGATGATGGTGTGCTGCGGGTAAGATTTGCGAATGATTTCAATAATCAGCGCTTCAGCTGCTTTATCGACGTTGGTCACAAAATCATTGCTGCCTTTCTGGCTGGTTTCTACGGAGTCTGGGGTTTCGTAGTGCTTGGCAATTAAATTACCCGCCTTGCGCGCTGCGCGCACGGCGATGTTCAGCATCGGATGCATCGGTCTCTCTCACTGGATGTTAAAGAACGGGAAAAAACGGCACATATAGTAACAGCGAATTCTGCCTATGTCTTCGTTTTATGATAGCATGCGTGAATAATCTTTAGCCGAAGAACCATAATGCTGCAAAATATTCGAATCGTACTGGTAGAAACATCACATACTGGAAACATGGGTTCCGTTGCCCGGGCCATGAAAACCATGGGGTTAACTAATCTGTGGCTGGTTAACCCGCTGGTTAAACCGGATTCTCAGGCTATCGCGCTGGCCGCTGGCGCCAGTGACGTGATTGGCAATGCGCAGATCGTCGATACCCTGGATGAAGCCCTGGCCGGCTGCAGCCTGGTGGTGGGAACCAGTGCTCGTTCACGTACTCTGCCGTGGCCGATGCTTGACCCGCGCGAGTGCGGTCTGAAGAGCGTGGCGGAAGGGCAGCACGCACCGGTTGCGTTGGTCTTTGGCCGCGAACGCGTTGGGCTGACCAACGATGAGCTGCAGAAATGTCACTATCATGTGGCTATTGCCGCAAACCCGGAATACAGCTCGCTGAACCTGGCGATGGCGGTGCAGGTTATCGCCTACGAAGTGCGTATGGCCTGGCTGGCTACCCAGGAACAGGAAGAACCGGCAGTCGGGCACGAAGAGACGCCGTATCCGCTGGTTGATGATTTAGAACGTTTCTACGGCCACCTCGAGCAAACCCTGCTGGCCACCGGTTTTATTCGCGCCAGCCACCCGGGGCAGGTGATGAACAAACTGCGTCGTCTGTTTACCCGCGCGCGCCCGGAAAGCCAGGAGCTGAATATCCTGCGTGGTATGCTGGCGTCGATTGAGCAGAACAATAAAGAGTAATTGCGTGCGTTGCTGCCCGGCGGCGGCGCTTGTACGGGCCTGCGGTTTTGTCGGTAGGGTAGCGCAGCGCCGTGGGTAAATAGAGACCGCACGGATGGTTAAATACCTGACTAAAACAGTCAAGTAAATAGTTGACCAAATTACTCGGGAATGTCAGACTTGCCCTTGCTATGCAATACCCATATTAATAAAAAGCCCGGGCAGGGGCGAGTTTGAGGTTAAGTAAGACATGAGACTGACATCTAAAGGGCGTTATGCTGTGACCGCGATGCTGGACGTTGCGCTCAACTCTGAATCGGGCCCGGTTCCGTTGGCTGATATTTCTGAACGTCAGGGGATCTCGCTGTCCTATCTGGAACAGCTGTTTTCCCGTCTGCGTAAAAATGGTCTGGTATCCAGCGTACGTGGCCCAGGCGGCGGTTATTTGTTAGGTAAAGAAGCGGGCAGCATCGCCGTAGGCGAAGTGATCAGCGCAGTAGACGAATCGGTTGACGCGACCCGTTGTCAGGGTAAAGGCGGCTGCCAGGGCGGCGATAAATGCCTGACCCACGCGCTGTGGCGTGACCTGAGCGAACGTCTGACCAGCTTCCTGAACAATATCACCCTGGGTGAACTGGTGAATAACCAAGAAATTCTCGATGTTTCAGGTCGTCAGCATAGCCATGAATCCCAGCGCAATACCCGCACTCAGGACGCCATTGACGTCAAGCTGCGTGCGTAACTCGTCCTGTTTCAGCTTGCGGCATCGCTGCGGCAGGCTGAAAGGGTCAGAGTAAAACGATAAAAAAGAGATTTCAGAATCAGGCCGGAATGTTGCGACATCCCGTGTCCCCGGTCGTACATCAAGCCGGTTGCCTGGTTCCTTGCATTGAGTGATGTACGGAGTTAAAGAGCAATGAAATTACCGATTTACCTCGATTACTCCGCAACAACGCCGGTGGATCCGCGTGTTGCCGAGAAAATGATGCAGTTCCTGACCCTGGACGGGACCTTTGGTAACCCGGCCTCTCGTTCACACCGTTTCGGTTGGCAGGCTGAAGAGGCGGTTGATATCGCCCGTAATCAGATTGCTGAACTGGTCGGCGCCGATCCGCGTGAAATCGTCTTTACCTCCGGTGCAACGGAATCCGACAACCTGGCGATTAAAGGTGCAGCCAACTTTTATCAGAAAAAAGGCAAGCACATTATCACCAGCAAAACCGAGCACAAAGCGGTTCTGGATACCTGTCGCCAGCTGGAGCGTGAAGGTTTCGACGTCACCTACCTGGCGCCGCAGCGCAACGGGATTATCGATCTGAAAGAGCTGGAAGCCACGATGCGTGACGACACCATCCTGGTCTCCATCATGCACGTCAACAACGAAATCGGCGTGGTGCAGGATATCGCCACCATCGGCGAACTGTGCCGCGCGCGTGGCATCATTTACCACGTTGACGCCACCCAGAGCGTGGGCAAACTGCCTATCGATCTGAGCCAGCTGAAAGTTGACCTGATGTCCTTCTCCGGTCACAAAATTTATGGTCCTAAAGGTATCGGCGCACTGTACGTTCGTCGCAAACCGCGTATCCGCATTGAAGCGCAGATGCACGGCGGCGGTCACGAGCGCGGCATGCGTTCCGGTACTCTGCCAGTCCACCAGATCGTCGGTATGGGTGAAGCTTACCGTATCGCCAAAGAAGAGATGGAAACCGAGATGGCGCGTCTGCGCGGTCTGCGTAACCGTCTGTGGGACGGCGTAAAAGATATGGAAGAGGTTTACCTCAACGGCGACCTCGAGCAGGGCGCGCCGAACATTCTCAACGTCAGCTTCAACTATGTTGAAGGCGAGTCGCTGATTATGGCGCTGAAAGACCTGGCCGTTTCCTCCGGTTCTGCTTGCACCTCCGCAAGCCTTGAGCCGTCCTATGTGCTTCGCGCACTGGGCATGACTGACGAACTGGCACACAGTTCTATCCGTTTCTCTTTAGGTCGATTCACTACCGAAGAAGAGATTGACTACACCATTGATCTGGTTCGTAAATCCATCGGCCGTCTGCGCGATCTTTCTCCGCTGTGGGATATGTTCAAGCAGGGCGTGGATCTGAACAGCATCGAATGGTCACATCATTAATCGGTAGGGTATAAGGAGAATTCATCATGGCATACAGCGAAAAAGTTATCGATCATTACGAGAATCCGCGCAACGTCGGCTCTTTTGACAACAGCGACGACAGCGTCGGCAGCGGCATGGTTGGCGCACCGGCGTGCGGCGACGTGATGAAGTTGCAGATTAAAGTCAACAATGAAGGTATCATTGAAGACGCGCGCTTCAAGACCTATGGTTGCGGTTCTGCTATCGCCTCCAGCTCCCTGGTGACCGAATGGGTGAAAGGGAAATCCCTAGACGAAGCTCAGGCTATCAAGAACACCGATATCGCCGATGAACTGGAACTGCCGCCGGTGAAAATTCACTGCTCGATCCTGGCGGAAGACGCGATTAAAGCCGCGATTGCGGATTATAAAAGCAAACGTGAAGCGAAATAATTAAGAGGTTATTGTATGTCGATTACTCTTAGCGACAGCGCAGCGTCGCGAGTTAATTCCTTCCTGGCCAACCGCGGCAAAGGCTTCGGTCTGCGCCTGGGTGTCCGCACTTCGGGCTGCTCAGGTATGGCCTACGTGCTGGAATTTGTTGACGAGCCGGCGGCAGAAGACACCGTGTTTGAAGATAAAGGCGTCAAGGTAGTGATCGACGGCAAAAGCCTGCAGTTCCTCGACGGCACTCAGCTGGACTTCGTCAAAGAAGGCCTGAACGAAGGGTTTAAATTCACTAACCCGAATGTCAAAGATGAGTGCGGTTGCGGCGAAAGCTTTAACGTATAATCCCGCCACTATCCGACGTGTTTCAGGCCGCATCAGGGCGGTAAACGCGTGAATCCCGGGGGCTGACAGCAGTCGGCCCTGTGGGTAAACGACGACAGCCCACGCAGAGGCGGCCCGGCATGCACGGGTAGAGGACCCCACCGCGGTGAACCGTGAGTGGGGTTTGCTTTATCTCGTTAACCCTGAGGTTACTATGGACTATTTCACCCTCTTCGGGTTACCGGTCAGTTATACCCTTTCGCAAGAACAGCTGGCTGTCCGGTACCAGGATTTGCAGCGCCAGTATCATCCCGACAAGTTCGCCAGCGCGAGCGCGGCCGAACAGCTCGCCTCCGTGCAGCAATCCGCCACGATCAATCAGGCGTGGCAAACGCTCCGTCACCCGCTGACCCGCGCCGAATATCTCCTTTCGCTCCACGGCTATGACTTAGCCAGCGAGCAGCACACCGTGCGCGATACCGCCTTCCTGATGGAACAGCTGGAGCTGCGCGAAGAGCTGGATGAGATTGAAAAAGCGCAGGATGAAGAACGTCTGGCGGCATTTATTAAACGCGTGAAGGGGATGTACGACGTTCGTCATCAGCAGGTTGTCGAACAATTAAATAGCGAGACGTGGGACGCGGCGGCGGATACCGTGCGTAAACTGCGTTTTCTCGATAAACTTCAGAGCGTTGCAGAACAACTCGAAGAAAAGCTGCTCGATTTTTAATTTTCGGAAGCAATTATGGCCTTATTACAAATTAGTGAGCCTGGTCTGAGTGCCGCGCCGCACCAGCGTCGTCTGGCGGCGGGGATTGACCTGGGCACCACCAATTCGCTGGTCGCTACCGTGCGTAGCGGTCAGGCCGAAACTCTGCCCGACCATCAGGGGCGCTACCTGCTGCCTTCCGTGGTGAACTACCATGAATCTGGCCTGAGCGTCGGCTACGACGCCCGACACAATGCGGCCCTCGACCCGGTTAACACCATCAGCTCCGTAAAACGGATGATGGGGCGCTCGCTGGCCGATATCCAGACGCGTTACCCCCATTTGCCTTACCAGCTGCAGGCCAGCGAAAATGGTCTGCCGATGATTCAGACCGCCGGCGGTTTGCTCAACCCGGTTCGCGTTTCCGCCGACATCCTGAAGGCTCTGGCTGCCCGGGCAACGGAAGCCCTGTCCGGCGAACTCGACGGCGTGGTGATTACCGTCCCGGCCTACTTTGACGACGCCCAGCGCCAGGGCACCAAAGACGCCGCCCGTCTGGCCGGTCTGCACGTACTGCGCCTGTTGAACGAGCCGACCGCCGCGGCCATTGCCTACGGCCTCGATTCCGGCCAGGAAGGGGTGATCGCGGTTTACGATCTTGGCGGCGGCACCTTTGATATTTCGGTGCTGCGCTTAAGCCGCGGCGTCTTTGAGGTGCTGGCGACCGGCGGCGATTCCGCGCTGGGCGGCGATGACTTTGACCATCTGCTGGCGGATTATCTGCGTGAACAGGCGGGGCTGAGCGATCGTCGCGACAACCGCCTGCAGCGCGAACTGCTGGATGCAGCGATTGCGGCGAAAATCGCCCTCAGCGATGCCGATTCGATCAGCGTCAACGTTGACGGCTGGCAAGGCGATATTACCCGTGACCAGTTTAACGAGCTGATTGCGCCGCTGGTGAAACGCACGCTGTTAGCCTGCCGTCGCGCGCTGAAAGATGCGGGCGTGGCGGCGCAAGAGGTGCTGGAAGTGGTCATGGTCGGCGGTTCAACCCGCGTGCCGCTGGTTCGTGAGCGCGTCGGTGAGTTCTTTGGCCGCACGCCGCTGACCACCATCGATCCGGACAAAGTGGTGGCCATTGGCGCCGCGATTCAGGCCGATATTCTGGTGGGCAACAAACCGGATAGCGAACTTCTGCTGCTCGATGTTATTCCGCTCTCTTTAGGGCTGGAGACGATGGGCGGTCTGGTGGAGAAAGTGATCCCGCGCAACACCACGATTCCGGTGGCGCGTGCGCAGGAGTTCACCACCTTTAAAGATGGCCAGACGGCGATGTCTATCCACGTCATGCAGGGCGAGCGCGAACTGGTGCAGGATTGCCGTTCGCTGGCGCGCTTTGCGCTGCGCGGTATCCCGGCGCTACCGGCGGGCGGAGCGCACATTCGCGTTACCTTCCAGGTCGACGCCGATGGCCTGCTGAGCGTCACCGCGATGGAGAAATCGACCGGCGTCGAAGCCTCCATTCAGGTCAAGCCCTCCTACGGCCTGACCGACAGCGAAATCGCCACCATGATTAAAGATTCGATGAGTCACGCCGAACAGGATATCAAGGCGCGGATGCTGGCTGAGCAAAAAGTCGAAGCCGCGCGCGTTCTTGAGAGCCTGGAAAGTGCGCTGGCCGCCGATGCCGCGCTGCTAAGCGCCGCAGAACGTCAGGCTATCGATGAAGCGACGGCGCAGCTGCGTGCGGTTGCCGCAGGCGATGACGCCGACGCGATTAAAGATGCGATTAAAAATACAGACACACAAACCCAGGAATTTGCCGCACGCCGCATGGACCAGTCGGTCCGTACTGCGCTGAAAGGCCAATCCGTGGACGAGGTTTAATATGCCAAAGATTGTTTTTCTGCCCCATCAGGACCTGTGCCCGGATGGCGTAGTTGTGGAAGCTGAGATCGGTGAGACCATTCTGGATGCTGCTCTGCGCAGCGGCATTGAGATTGAACACGCCTGCGAAAAATCCTGTGCCTGCACCACCTGCCACTGCATCGTGCGTGAAGGTTTTGACTCGCTGGCCGAAAGTACCGAAGATGAAGATGATATGCTGGATAAGGCCTGGGGGCTGGAGCCCGACAGCCGTCTGAGCTGCCAGGCGCGCGTGACCCACGATGATCTGGTCGTCGAGATCCCGCGTTATACTATCAACCACGCACGCGAGCATTAATATGGGACTGAAATGGACCGATAGTCGTGAAATTGGCGAAGCGCTGTATGACGCCTTCCCGGATCTCGACCCGAAAACCGTGCGCTTCACCGATATGCATCAGTGGATTTGCGAGCTGGAAGAGTTTGATGATAATCCGACCGCATCCAATGAAAAAATTCTGGAGGCGATTCTGCTAGTCTGGTTAGATGAAGCAGAATAATTTCCGCAACATGCTTCACGCCGCAGATGCGTGGGTCGTGGTTGCTCACTCCCGCCGCACAGTTTGAGTCCGGGGAATGAGCGGCTGAGTGCCTTCTCCTCAGTGTGAATCAGCGGAAAAATAATATGGGCTGCCTTTTGGCGGCCCTTTTGCCAAATGCGGCTCCTTTGCCAAATAAGGATAAAGATAAAATGACCGAAGCCATGAAGATTACGCTGACGACCCAACCTGCCGACGTGCGCTGGGGAGAAAAAGCGGCTTACAGCATTAATAATGACGGCATCACCCTGCATCTGAACGGTAAAGACGATCTCGGTTTGATTCAGCGCGCGGCGCGTAAAGTCGACGGGATGGGGATCAAGCACGTCGCGCTGAGCGGCGAAGGCTGGGATACCGACCGCGCGTGGGCATTCTGGGCCGGCTACAAAGGGCCGAAAGGCAGCCGCAAGGTGGAATGGCCGGCGCTGGATGACGCGCAGAAAAGCGAGCTGGACAATCGCCTGACGATTATTGACTGGGTGCGGGACACCATTAACGCGCCGGCGGAAGAGCTCGGCCCGGAACAGCTGGCTCAGCGCGCGGTCGATCTGCTGTGCGGCGTCGCCTGCGACAACGTGACTTACCGTATTACAAAAGGCGAAGACCTGCGCGAGCAAGGCTATCTTGGCCTGCATACCGTTGGCCGTGGCTCCGAGCGTCCTCCGGTGCTGCTGGCGCTGGATTACAACCCAACCGGCGATAAAGAAGCCCCGGTGTACGCTTGCCTGGTCGGGAAAGGCATCACCTTCGATTCCGGCGGCTACAGCATCAAACAAAGCGCGTTTATGGATTCGATGAAATCCGATATGGGCGGCGCGGCAACGGTTACCGGCGCGCTGGCGTTCGCGATTACCCGCGGCCTGAACAAACGCGTGAAGCTGTATCTGTGCTGTGCAGACAACCTGATCAGCGGTAACGCCTTTAAACTGGGCGACATTATTCGCTATCGCAATGGCAAGACCGTGGAAATCATGAACACCGATGCCGAAGGCCGCCTGGTGCTGGCGGATGGCCTGATTGACGCCTCGGCGCAGAAACCTGAACTGATCATCGATGCTGCCACCCTGACCGGGGCGGCGAAAACCGCGCTCGGCAACGACTACCACGCGCTGTTCAGCTTTGATGACCCGCTGGCTAACCGCCTGCTGGCGAGTGCGCAGGCGGAAAATGAAGCCTTCTGGCGCCTGCCGCTGGCCGAGTTCCACCGCGGTCAACTGCCGTCTAACTTCGCCGAACTGAACAACACCGGCAGCGCGGCCTATCCGGCTGGTGCCAGCACCGCAGCCGGTTTCCTGTCGCATTTCGTTGAAAATTATCATCAGGGCTGGCTGCACATCGACTGCTCGGCGACCTATCGTAAAGCGGCGGTTGAGCAGTGGTCTGCTGGCGCTACCGGCCTCGGCGTGCGTACCATAGCGAATTTGCTGACGGCCGAGTAATCTTTTTTTGCCGGGTGGCGCTACGCTTACCCGGCCTACAGAACCCGTAGGCCCGCGCAAGCGTAGCGCCGCCGGGCAATTGTGAAGTAGCCAAACTATGTCCGAAACTAAAAATGAATTAGAAACCCTGCTGGAAAAGGCGGCGACCGAGCCGGGCCACCGCCCGGCATTTTTCCGTACGCTGCTGGAGTCCACCGTGTGGGTTCCGGGAGCGGCGGCGGAAGGCGAGCAGATTGTCGAAGAGAGTGCCGTCGATCTGCAGCACTGGGAGAAAGACGATGGCGCCTCGGTGATTCCGTTTTTCACTTCTCTGGAAGCGCTGCAGCAGGCGGTTGAAGATGAACAATCGTTTGTGGTGATGCCGGCACGGACGCTGTTTGCGATGACGCTCGGCGAAACGCTGTTCCTCAATGCAAAGCTGGCAACCGGTAAAGAGTTTATGCCCAATGAGATCCGCCATCTGCTGGGGGAAGAGGGCAGCCCGCTCAGCACGCAAACCGTGCTCGAAGGCGGCGAGTCTCTGCTGTTGTCTGAAGTCGCCGAGCCGCCGGCGCAGATGATTGACTCGTTGACCACGCTGTTTAAAACGTTGAAGACCGTCAGGCGGGCGTTTCTTTGCTCGATTAAAGATAGCGCTGATGCGCCGGCAAACCTGCTGATCGGTATTGAAGCCGAAGGTGATATCGCAGAGGTTATCCAGGCGACCGGCAGCGTGGCGACCGATACGTTACCTGGCGATGAGCCGATTGATATCTGTCAGGTGGTGGAAGGCGAGAAGGGGATCAGCCATTTTATGATTGCCCATATCACGCCATTTTATGAAAAGCGCTGGGGCAGTTTCCTGCGCGACTTTAAACAGAACCGCATTATTTAACTCTTTCCCGGGTAGCGGCTGTGCCTTACCCGGGCTACGGTTTAGTGCCCTGGTGTAGCCGTTACCTGGCGATGAGCCGATTGATATCTGTCAGGTGGTGGAAGGCAAGAAGGGGAGCAGCCATTTTATGATTGCCCATATCACGCCATTTTATGAAAAGCGCTGGGGCAGTTTCCTGCGCGACTTTAAACAGAACCGCATTATTTAACTTTTTCCCGGGTAGCGGCTATGCCTTACCCGGGCTACGGTTTAGTGCCCTGGTGTAGCCCGGATAAGGCGGTACGCCGCAATCCGGGAATGTTCACGGTTACTGCGCCGGTTCGATGGGCAAATCCGTGCGGGCGCCCCATTCGCTCCACGAGCCGTCGTACAGGCACACGCCGTTAACGCCGAGCGTGGTCAACGCCAGCACCACCACCGCCGCCGTGACGCCGGAGCCGCAGCTGGCGATAATCGGTCGCTCGAAATTCACGCCCTGGCGAATGAAAATCTCATTCAGCTCATCCACGGTTTTCAGTTCGCCGTTAATCACCAGATCGCTCCACGGCACGTTAAGCGCGCCGGGAATATGGCCACGACGTAGCCCCGGACGCGGTTCATCCGCCTGACCATTAAAACGCGCGGCCGGACGCGCATCGACGATCTGCGCCGATCCCTCATGGCTGACCAGCAGCACATCGGTCAGCCGTTTGATCACCTGCGGATCGAAGCGTCCGTCAAATTCGCCTTCCGCAATATCGGCAACGCCCTGTTCGAGTGGCAGTTCATCGCGCTGCCAGCCGGCCAGGCCGCCGGCGAGAATCGAGACATTTTCGACGCCAAAGGTGCGCAGCATCCACCAGGCGCGCGGGGCGGAGAAGAGATTGCCTTCATCGTAAACCACCAGATGTTTATCGCTGCAGACCCCCAGCTCGCGCATTGCGACGGCGAAGGCTTCCGCTCGCGGCATCATGTGCGGCAGCGGGCTGGTATGGTCGGAGAGCGCTTCAATATCGAAAAATACGGCGTTGGGAATATGGCCCGCGCGATATTCCGCATCCATATCGCGCAGGGCTTCCTGGCCTGCTGGCGCCATTCGCGCATCGATAATCTGAATTTCCGGGTCATCAATATGTTCCGCTAACCAGTCAGCGGCGACGAAAAACGAGGTAGACATGGAGACTCCGTTTTATTATTCATCAATCAATGAATTGTCGACGTTTTCTCGGTGCCTGACAAGTTATGGAGGACGAAGTTGCGACGCGGTCATGGAGGATAAAATAGTGATAGTCAGATTCTGGCAGGGTGGCTGTTGGTAATTCCAGCGTTAGCACATAATAATGAGTTCACTACAGGCACTGGCTGTTTTGGCCAAGGGGTTAAAGGATGAAACCATTTCGTTTAGCGGCGCTGTCGCTGGCGCTATTGACGGCACTCTCTCTCAGCGGATGCGATGACAGCGGTAAACCGCAGGCCGTCTCGCCAGCCGACTCTTCCACTGCGCAAACCGGCGCGACAAAACCGGACAGCGCGCAGCTGGCGGCGCTGGCGGAAAAAAGCAAAGGTAAAGCGCTGACGCTGCTGGACGCCTCGGAACTCCAGCTGGACGGCGCGGCGGCGATGGTGCTCACCTTCTCTGTACCGCTTAATCCCGATCAGGATTTCTCACGCAGCGTGCATCTTGTCGATAAAAAAAGCGGCAAGGTGGATGGCGCCTGGGAACTGTCGCCGGATCTGAAAGCGCTGCGGCTACGCCATCTTGAGCCGAAACGCGAACTGATTGTCACCGTTGACCCGACGCTGAGTGCGCTGAACGCGGCGACCTTTGATAGCCATTTTGAAAAAACCATTACCACCCGCGATATTGCCCCGAGCGTCGGTTTCGCCAGCCGCGGCTCGCTGCTTCCGGGCAAAGTGATTGCCGGACTGCCGGTCATGGCGCTCAACGTCGACAATGTTGACGTCAACTTTTTCCGTATCAAGCCGGAGTCGCTGTCCGCTTTCGTCAGCCAGTGGGAATACCGTAACTCATTGAGTAACTGGGAGTCTGACGAGCTGTTGAAAATGGCCGATCTGGTCTATACCGGGCGTTTCGATCTCAATCCGGCGCGCAACACGCGGGAGAAACTGCTGCTGCCGCTGGCCGATATTAAGCCGTTGCAGCAGCCGGGTGTCTACGTTGCGGTGATGAACCCGGCGGGGCGCTACAGCTATAGCAACGCCGCGACGCTGTTTACGCTAAGCGATATCGGCGTATCGGCGCACCGTTATCACAACCGGCTGGATGTCTTTACCCAGAGCCTGGAGGACGGTGCGGCGCAATCCGGTATCGATGTGCTGTTGCTGAATGCGAAAGGGCAAACCCTCGCCGAGGCGAAAAGCGACGGCCAGGGTCATGTGACTCTGCAAACTAATGATAAAGACGCGGCGCTGCTGCTGGCGCGAAAAGACGGGCAGACCACCCTGCTGGATCTCAAACTTCCCGCCCTGGATCTGGCCGAGTTCTCGATTGCCGGCGCCCCGGGATTCAGCAAGCAGTTCTTTATGTTTGGTCCGCGCGATCTGTATCGCCCGGGAGAAACGGTCATCCTTAACGCGCTGCTTCGTGACGGCGACGGCAAGCCGCTGGCCGAGCAGCCGGTGAAATTCGACGTGGTGCAGCCGGACGGGCAGGTGATCCGCTCGCTGGTCAGCAAACCGGTCAATGGTCTGTATCAGTTTACCTGGCCGCTTGATAGCGGGGCACCGACCGGGATGTGGCATATCCGCGCCAGTACCGGCGACAATCAGCCGCGCGAGTGGGATTTCCACGTTGAAGATTTTATGCCTGAGCGGATGGCGCTGAATCTTACGCCGCAAAACGCGCCGCTGGCCACGGATGCCGATGTGCACTTCGGCGTCGTCGGCGCCTATCTGTATGGCGCCCCGGCCAGCGGCAATCAGCTACAGGGGAAACTGTTCCTGCGCCCGCTGCGCGATGCGGTTGCGGCGCTGCCGGGCTTCCAGTTTGGTGATATTGCCGAAGAAAACCTCTCCCGCAGCCTGGATGAAGTCCAGACGACGTTGGATGAAAAAGGCCATGCCGACGTCACCACCGCCAGCCAGTGGCAGGATAGCCATTCGCCGCTGCAGGTGGTTTTACAGGCCAGCCTGCTGGAATCAGGCGGCCGACCGGTTACCCGCACCGTGCAGCAGCCGATCTGGCCTGCCGATACGCTGCCAGGCATTCGCCCGGAGTTTGCCCTCAAAGAGGTCTACGACTATCGCACCGACACAACGGTGAAACAGCCGGTGGTGGATGAAAACAGCACCGCGGCGTTTGAGATTGTTTATGCCGATGCCAAAGGCGAGAAAAAAGCGGTCTCCGGGCTACAGGTGCGGCTGATTCGCGAGCGCCGCGACTACTACTGGAACTGGTCTGACAGCGAAGGCTGGCAGTCGCAGTTCGATCAAAAAGATCTGCAGGAAGGCGAACAATCTCTGGATCTGCAGGCCGGACAAACGGCGAAAGTGAGTTTCCCGGTGGAATGGGGCTCCTACCGCCTGGAAGTGAAAGGCCCCGATGACGTCATCAGCAGCGTGCGCTTCTGGGCGGGCTACAGCTGGCAGGATAACAGCGATGGCACAGGCGCAGCGCGTCCGGATCGGGTCACCATGAAGCTGGACAAAGCCGCCTATAAACCCGGCGATACCATCAAACTGCATATCGCCGCCCCGGCGGCGGGGAAAGGCTATGCGATGGTGGAATCGAGCGAAGGGCCGCTGTGGTGGCAGGAAATTGACGTCCCGGCGAATGGCATGGAGTTGTCGATTCCGGTCGATAAAACCTGGAACCGTCACGATCTCTACCTCAGCACCCTGGTGATTCGCCCCGGAGATAAATCCCGCTCGGCGACGCCGAAACGGGCGGTTGGCCTGCTGCACCTGCCGCTGGGCGATGAAAACCGGCGCCTGACGCTGGCGCTGGATGCTCCACAAAAAATGCGCCCGAATCAGCCGCTGACGGTGAAAATCAAAGCCAGCGTGGCGCAGGGGGAAGTGCCGAAACAGGTCAATGTGCTGCTCTCCGCCGTAGACAGCGGGGTGCTGAACATCACCGATTACGCCACTCCGGATCCGTGGGATGCCTTCTTTGGTCAGAAACGTTACGGCGCGGATATTTATGATATCTACGGTCAGGTGATTGAAGGGCAGGGGCGTCTCGCCAGCCTGCGTTTCGGCGGCGACGGCGACGAACTCAAACGCGGCGGAAAACCGCCGGTTAACCACGTCACGATTATTGCCCAGCAGGCGCAGCCGGTGGTACTTGATGAGCGTGGCGAAGGGGCGGTGACGCTGCCGATTGGCGATTTCAACGGCGAACTGCGGGTGATGGCGCAGGCGTGGACCGCCGATGATTTTGGCAGCAGCGACGAGAAAGTGGTGGTGGCCGCGCCGGTGATTGCCGATCTGAATACGCCGCGCTTCCTTGCCAGCGGCGACGCAACCCGACTGGCGCTGGATCTGCGTAATCTCACCGACAAGCCGCAAACGCTGAATGTCGCGCTGAGCGCCAGCGGTTTGCTGCAGCTCGATGGCGCGGCCATTCCTCCGCTACAGCTGGCACCCGGCGCGCGCAGCACGCTGTTTGTCCCGGTGAGCGCCCGCGATGGCTTCGGCGATGGTCAGGTGAACGCCACGATTACCGGCGTGACCCTGCCGGGCGAGACCTTCACCCCGATGCGCAAACAGTGGAAAATTGGCGTGCGCCCGGCCTTCCCGGCGCAGACCGTGAATAGCGGCGTGGTGCTGCAACCGGGGGAAAGCTGGCAGGCGCCTGTCGGGCAAACGCAGGGCTTCTCACCGGCGACGCTGCAGGGGCAACTGGTGTTCAGCGGGAAGCCGCCGCTAAATCTCGCCCGCTACATTCGCGACCTGAAAGCCTATCCTTATGGCTGCCTGGAGCAGACCGCCAGCGGACTGTTCCCGTCGCTTTACACCAATGCCGCGCAGCTCAAAGCATTGGGTATCGTCGGCGACAGCGATGAAAAACGTCGTGCGGCGGTGGACATCGGTATTTCCCGACTGCTGCATATGCAGCGTGACGATGGCGGATTCGCCCTGTGGGACAAAGAAGGGCCGGAAGAGTACTGGCTGACCGCTTATGCCATGGATTTCCTCGTGAGAGCAGGCGAGCAGGGCTATAGCGTACCGGCTCAGGCGATGAATAACGGTAACCAGCGCCTGCTGCGCTATCTGCAGGAACCGGGGCTGATGACCGTTCGTTACAGCGATGACGCGGCGGCCAGCCGTTTCGCCGCTCAGGCCTATGCGGCCCTGGTGCTGGCCCGTCAGCAAAAAGCGCCCCTTGGCGCCCTACGCGAAATCTGGAGCCGCCATGAGCAGGCGCGTTCTGGCCTGCCTCTGCTGCAACTGGGTATCGCCCTCAAAGCGATGGGCGATGCGCCGCGCGCTGAGCAGGCGTTGACGCTGGCGATGAGCACGCCGCGTCAGGATACGGATCGCTGGCTGGGCGATTATGGTAGCGCGCTGCGCGACGATGCGCTGAAGCTGGCCCTACTGGAGGAGAACCAACTGCTGCCGGATGCGCAGAACACCCTACTGAGCAACCTCGCGGAAGAGGCCTACGGTCAGCGCTGGCTTTCAACCCAGGAGACTAACGCGCTGTTCCTGGCCGGCCGGACATTACAGGATTTACCCGGCAACTGGCAGGCGCAAACGTCGCTACAGGCGCAGCCGCTCTCGGCGGATAAAGCGCAGACCCGCAACCTGAGCGCTGAACAACTGGCCTCCCTGCAGGTCAGCAATACCGGCGATCGACCGCTCTGGCTGCGTCTTGACAGCAGCGGATACCCGCTCGCTGCGCCGCAGGCCACGGGGAACGTTCTGGGTATTGAACGTCAAATCTTTGACACCCGCGGTCAGCAGAAATCGCTGACCTCGCTGCGTAGCGGCGAGCTGGTGCTGGTGAAGCTGGAGGTCACCGCCAAACGCAACGTTCCGGATGCGCTGGTGGTGGACCTGCTGCCGGCGGGACTGGAGCTGGAAAACCAGAACCTGGCGAACAGCAGCGCCAGCCTGCAGGAGAACGGCGACGCGGTGCAGAACCTGCTTAGCCAGATGCAGCAGGCGGATATTCAACATATCGAGTTCCGTGACGATCGCTTCGTCGCCGCCGTGGCGATTAACGAAGGGCAGCCGGTGACGCTGGTGTACCTGGCGCGCGCGGTCACGCCGGGAACATATCAGGTTCCGCAGCCGCAGGTGGAGTCGATGTATATTCCGCAGTGGCGGGCGACCGGCGCGGCCAGCGGCCCGCTGACTGTTACCCCGTAAATGCGGGCGTTGCGACAGGTAAAACGCCGCTGGCGCTGGCTGGCGGCGTTGATCGTGATGCTATGGCTGGCGGTGCTGGCGGCGGATCGTCTGTGGCCGTTACCGCTGCAGGAGGTGGCACCGGCCCGGGTGGTGGTCGCGGAAGATGGCACGCCGCTGTGGCGCTTTGCCGATCAGCAGGGCGTCTGGCGCTATCCGGTCGCTCTCAATGATGTGTCGCCGCGCTATCTGCAGGCGCTGATCCAGTATGAAGATCGCTGGTTCTGGCGGCATCCGGGCGTAAATCCGTTTGCGGTTTTTCGCGCGGCCTGGCAGGACCTGACCGCCGGGCGAGTCATCTCCGGCGGCAGCACCCTGACCATGCAGGTTGCGAGGCTGCTCGATCCTCATCCCCGCACCTTCGGCGGCAAGCTGCGCCAGCTCTGGCGCGCGCTGCAGCTGGAATGGCATTTATCAAAAAGCGAGATCCTGACGCTGTATCTTAACCGCGCTCCCTTTGGCGGGACGCTGCAGGGGATTGGTGCTGCCAGCTGGGCCTATCTCGGCAAACCCCCCGCGCAACTCAGCTATGGCGAAGCGGCGCTGCTGGCCGTGCTGCCGCAGGCGCCAAGTCGTTTACGTCCCGATCGCTGGCCGCAGCGGGCTCAGGCCGCGCGGGATAAAGTCCTGGCGCGGATGCGCAGCCAGGGCGTCTGGCCCGCTAAGGCGGTACAGGAAGCGATTGAAGAACCGGTATGGTTGTTTCCACGACAGATGCCGCAGCTGGCGCCGCTTTTTTCCCGGCGGATACTGGCGAGCAGCCGCAAAGAGAAAGTGGTGACGACGCTCGATGCCGGGCTCCAGCGGCAGCTGGAAGATCTGGCGCTCAACTGGAAATCGCGCCTGCCGCCGCGCAGCTCGCTGGCGATGGTGGTTGTTGACCATACCAATATGAAAGTGCGGGGCTGGGTCGGTTCGGCGGATATTTCCGACGATAGCCGCTTCGGGCATATCGATATGGTCTCGGCGGTTCGTTCGCCGGGGTCGGTTTTAAAACCGTTTGTCTACGGTATGGCGCTGGATGACGGGCTTATTCATCCGGCCTCTTTATTACAGGATGTGCCGCGCCGTTTTAGCGACTACCGTCCCGGAAATTTTGACAGCGGTTTTCATGGCCCGGTCAGCGCCAGCGAAGCGCTGGTGCGTTCGCTGAACCTTCCGGCGGTTCAGGTGCTTGAAGCCTACGGGCCGAAGCGCTTCGCCGCCACCTTACGCAATGCCGGTTTGCCGCTGATATTACCGACCGGTGCGGAACCCAACCTGTCGCTGATCCTCGGCGGGGCGGGGACAAAGCTGGAAGATATCGTGGCCGGATACAGCGCCTTCGCCCGTCATGGCAAGGTCGCGCGATTGCGGATGACACCGGACGCCCCGCTGGTGGAAAGACCACTGTTGTCGCCGGGCGCGGCATGGATAATCCGGCGAATTCTGGCGGGCGAAGCCCAGCCGGTACCGGATGCTTCGTTGGTGCAGGTGGTTCCGCTGGCGTGGAAAACCGGCACCAGCTACGGCTATCGCGATGCCTGGGCCATTGGCGTCAATGCCCGCTACCTGATCGGCATCTGGACCGGGCGGCCTGACGGCACTCCGGTGGTGGGGCAGTTTGGGTTTGCCAGCGCGGTACCTCTGCTGAACCAGGTCAATAATATGCTGCTGGCGCGCCCGGCCACGGGACGTGGCGGTCTGCCTACCGACCCGCGTCCGCAGACGGTCAGCGCGGCAACGATCTGCTGGCCTGGCGGGCAGAATCTGGCGCCAGGCGATAGTAACTGCCGACGTCGACTGGCGACATGGCTGCTGGATGACAGCCAGCCGCCGACGCTGCTGTTGCCGGGCCAGGAAGAGGGGCGCGGTATTCGCTTCCCTGTCTGGTTAGATGGGCAGGGGCGGCGGGTGGCGGCGGATTGTCCCGGCGCCGTGCGGAAGATAATCGATGTCTGGCCGCTGCCGCTGGAGCCCTGGCTGCCCCCTGCGGAGCGGCGCGCTGCCCGTTCAGGCCCGGTTTCGCCGGACTGCCCGCCGCCGCAGGCGACGGACGTGGCACCACTGGTGCTGTCGGGCGTGCGTGAGGGGGCGGTGATTAAACGTTTACCGGGAACGACGCGGGTCATGCTGGCGCTGCAGACCACCGGTGGCGAAGGGCGGCGCTGGTGGTTTCTCAATGGTGAGCCACAGACCGCCGCCGGTGCCAGTGCGACGCTGCCGCTGGAGCGGCCCGACCGTTATCAACTGGTGGTCATGGACGAGAGTGGCCAGGTGGCGACGGCGAATTTTACGCTGCAATAGCGCGAAATGCCCAATCCCCTGTTTTATGTGTTGCTAAAGCTCGTCTTATTTTAACAAAATGTTACCTTCATCCATAGGCAGCGCCGGTGTTGCTCATTATAATGCGCGCCAGGCCATACGATCGTATGCGCAACAACAGAACATTTTATTAGAGGTAATCATGGCTATTGAACGTACTTTTTCCATCATCAAACCAAACGCGGTGGCAAAAAACGTTATTGGCGGCATCTTTTCCCGCTTTGAAGCAGCAGGGTTCAAAATCGTCGGCACCAAAATGCTGCACCTGACCGTTGAACAGGCTCGCGGTTTCTACGCTGAGCACGAAGGTCGCCCGTTCTTCGACGGCCTGGTTGAGTTCATGACTTCCGGCCCGATCGTGGTCTCCGTTCTGGAAGGCGAAAACGCCGTTCAGCGTCACCGTGACCTGCTGGGCGCAACCAACCCGGACAACGCGCTGGCAGGCACTCTGCGCGCAGACTACGCCGACAGCTTCACCGAGAACGGCACCCACGGTTCCGATTCCGTTGAGTCTGCGGCTCGCGAAATCGCGTTCTTCTTTGCAGAAGGCGAGGTTTGCCCGCGCACTCGCTAATCTCCTGCGTCTTTCAGGCCACTGCTTTGTTGGCGTCATTCGCACACCCCGGGAACATAGCTATCTATGTTCCCGGGGATTTGCGAACTTGCCGCCTCGCCGTGACCTGAAATACTTTGGAGAGTCTGGTCCTCGTCTTTTCGACAATCGAAAAGCCATAGAGGATTAAGTACGCAGTAACAGATTTTTTCATCATTGCCGCGTGCAAACGTGGTATTGATGCAGCAGAATTTGTACAATGCAGCGCCCCTGGACGAGCACTCGTTCATAGGGGCGTTTCTTTTTTTCAACCCTCCTGGGGCCATAACGTGTAACAACGAGGCCGGAATAGATTATGTCTGAACATATTGTCACACCTGATACCGCCGCTCTGACGGTGCCGAACAACGATGCCAAAATCAACCTGCTGGACCTGAACCGTCAGCAGATGCGCGAGTTTTTCAAAAACATGGGTGAAAAACCCTTCCGCGCCGATCAGGTGATGAAATGGATGTATCACTATTGCAGCGACAACTTTGATGATATGACCGATATCAACAAGGTGCTGCGCAACAAGCTGAAGGAAGTCGCGGAGATCCGCGCCCCGGAAGTCGTTGAGGAGCAGCGCTCCAGCGACGGGACCATTAAATGGGCGATTGCCGTTGGCGATCAGCGCGTGGAAACGGTTTATATTCCGGAAGACGATCGTGCGACGCTGTGCGTTTCGTCGCAGGTAGGATGCGCATTAGAGTGTAAATTCTGTTCGACGGCGCAGCAGGGCTTTAACCGCAATCTGCGGGTTTCAGAAATTATCGGCCAGGTATGGCGCGCGGCGAAAATCGTCGGTGCGGCCAAAATTACCGGTCAACGTCCGATCACCAACGTGGTGATGATGGGGATGGGCGAGCCGCTGCTGAACCTGACTAACGTCGTCCCGGCGATGGAAATCATGCTGGACGATTTCGGTTTTGGCCTGTCGAAACGTCGCGTGACGCTTTCTACTTCAGGCGTGGTCCCGGCGCTGGATAAGCTCGGCGATATGATAGACGTGGCGCTGGCGATTTCCCTGCACGCGCCTAACGATACAATTCGTGATGAAATCGTACCGATCAACAAGAAATATAACATTGAGACCTTCCTGAATTCGGTCCGCGGCTATATTTCGAAGTCCAACGCCAACCAGGGTCGCGTCACCATTGAGTACGTCATGCTCGATCACGTCAACGATGGTACCGAGCATGCCCATGAACTGGCGGCGCTGTTAAAAGATACGCCGTGCAAGATCAACCTGATTCCCTGGAACCCGTTCCCGGGGGCGCCGTATGGCCGCAGCTCCAACAGCCGTATCGACCGTTTCTCCAAGGTGCTGATGGAATATGGCTTTACCACTATCGTGCGTAAAACGCGCGGCGATGACATTGACGCCGCCTGTGGGCAGTTGGCCGGCGACGTTATCGACCGGACCAAACGTACGCTGCGTAAACGCATGCAGGGCGAAGCCATTGATGTGAAGACGGTCTGATAAATGACGCAGCGCATGGCATGAAGCATGCGCTGCGGATTTATGCCTAATCGCCAGGCGAAATACGCTGATTCGGGCAATAATTACGGTGCGTTTTTGTCGACTTTGAGGCAGTATGTAGCGGCACTACAACCGCTTAGCATTCAATATTGATAAGTATCTGTGATAGTGGGTCATACGGACTTATACTTTTCGTATGACGTTTAGCAGATGTTTCGCGGCGCGGGTTTAACCGGCGCTGAACTTTAAATTCACGTACCAGTAGTTGTCGAATGAACACTGAAGCCACTCAAGACCATCAACAAGCAAATACGACGGGCGCGCGTCTACGTCACGCCCGTGAACAACTCGGACTCAGCCAGCAAGCGGTGGCGGAGCGCTTATGCCTGAAAGTTTCCACGGTTCGTGATATTGAAGACGACAAGGCGCCTGCCGACCTGGCCTCAACATTCCTGCGCGGTTACATCCGCTCCTATGCGCGCCTTGTGCACATTCCGGAAGATGAACTGCTGCCAATGATGGCAAAACAGGCCCCGATTCGTGCGGCGAAAGTCGCGCCGATGCAGAGCTTCTCGCTGGGAAAACGCCGTAAAAAGCGTGACGGCTGGCTGATGAGTTTCACCTGGCTGGTGCTGTTTGTGGTCATTGGCCTCAGCGGCGCCTGGTGGTGGCAAGACCATAAGGCCCAGCAGGAAGAGATTACCTCGATGGCCGACCAGTCAAGCGCTGAGCTGAATGCGGGCGACAGCAGCCAGAGTATTCCGTTGGATACCGGTGCCAGCAACACGGCGCCGGACAGCACCGCCAACAGCGCCAACAGCGCCAACAGCGCGCCGGTTGATACCACAACTGCACCGACGGCCTCTACCCAGGCACCGGTTAATAATAACGCCGTTGTGGCACCGTCTCAGGCGAATGTGGATAGCGCGCCGGCTGCCGCTACGCCGACTTCTCCACTGCCAACCGCTCCGGCTAACGCAGCCGCTACGGCCGCTGCGGCCCAGGATTTGGTCCTGAATTTCTCTGCCGACTGCTGGCTGGAAGTGAGCGATGCCACCGGCAAGAAACTGTTCAGCGGTTTGCAACGTAAAGGCGGTAATCTGAACCTGAGCGGTCAGGCGCCTTATAAACTGAAAATTGGTGCGCCGGCAGCGGTACAGATTCAGTATCTGGGTAAACCCGTCGATTTAAGTCGTTTTATCAGAACTAACCAGGTTGCGCGTCTGACCCTTAATGCCGAAACATCACCGGCGCAGTAACAGACGGGTAACGCGGGAGATTTTTCATGCATAACCAGGCTCCGATTCAACGTAGAAAATCAAAACGTATTTACGTTGGGAATGTGCCGATTGGCGATGGCGCGCCCATCGCCGTACAGTCGATGACCAATACTCGCACCACCGATGTGGCTGCGACGGTAAACCAAATCAAAGCCTTAGAGCGCGTTGGCGCGGATATCGTCCGCGTCTCCGTTCCGACGATGGATGCGGCGGAAGCGTTCAGGCTCATCAAGCAGCAGGTCAACGTCCCGCTGGTCGCCGATATCCACTTTGACTACCGTATCGCCCTGAAAGTGGCGGAGTACGGTGTGGACTGTCTGCGTATCAACCCGGGTAACATCGGTAACGAAGAACGTATCCGCATGGTGGTTGATTGCGCCCGCGATAAAAATATTCCTATCCGTATCGGCGTTAACGCCGGTTCGCTGGAAAAAGATCTGCAGGAAAAATACGGCGAACCTACGCCGCAGGCGCTGCTGGAATCCGCTATGCGCCATGTCGATCATCTCGATCGTCTCAACTTCGAACAGTTCAAAGTCAGCGTAAAAGCGTCGGATGTGTTTCTTGCCGTCGAGTCCTATCGCCTGCTGGCGAAGCAGATCGATCAGCCGCTGCACCTTGGGATCACTGAAGCCGGCGGCGCGCGTAGCGGCGCGGTGAAATCGGCGATCGGTCTGGGGCTGCTGCTGTCTGAAGGGATCGGCGATACCCTGCGCGTTTCCCTGGCGGCGGATCCGGTGGAAGAGATCAAGGTGGGTTTCGACATTCTGAAATCCCTGCGCATCCGCGCCCGCGGGATCAACTTCATCGCTTGCCCGACCTGTTCGCGTCAGGAGTTCGATGTGATCGGCACCGTGAACGCGCTGGAGCAGCGTCTGGAAGACATCATTACGCCTATGGACATTTCGATTATCGGCTGCGTGGTGAACGGTCCGGGCGAAGCGCTGGTTTCGACGCTTGGCGTGACCGGCGGCAATAAAAAAAGCGGCCTCTATGAAGATGGCGTGCGTAAAGACAGGCTGGACAACGACGATATGATCGATCAGCTGGAAGCGCGAATCCGTGCGAAAGCCTCGATGCTTGATGAAGCGCGTCGCATCAATGTTCAGCAGGTTGAAGAGAAATAATCCGGGGCGGTGTATCACTTCCCGTGTATGATTGAACCCGCAGACGCGCGGCGTCGGGGTTCATTTTTGTATATAGATAAAGAGAATAAACGTGGCAAAGAACATTCAAGCCATCCGTGGCATGAACGATTATCTGCCGGGCGAGACCGCTCTCTGGCAGCGCATTGAAGGCTCACTGAAACAGGTGCTCGGCAGCTACGGTTACAGCGAAATCCGTTTGCCGATTGTAGAGCAGACCCCGTTATTCAAACGCGCGATCGGCGAAGTGACCGACGTGGTTGAAAAAGAGATGTACACCTTTGAGGACCGCAATGGCGACAGCCTGACGCTGCGTCCGGAAGGGACGGCGGGCTGCGTACGTGCCGGCATCGAACATGGTCTGCTGTACAATCAAGAACAGCGTCTGTGGTACGTCGGGCCGATGTTCCGCCACGAACGTCCGCAGAAAGGACGCTATCGCCAGTTCCATCAGATGGGTGTTGAAGTCTTTGGCCTGCAGGGCCCGGATATCGATGCCGAGCTGATCATGCTGACCGCCCGCTGGTGGCGTGAGCTGGGTATCGCTGACCACGTTGCGCTGGAGCTGAACTCCATCGGTTCGCTGGAAGCGCGCGCGACCTACCGCGATGCGCTGGTCGCCTATCTTGAGCAGTTTAAAGATAAGCTCGACGAAGACTGCAAACGCCGCATGTATACCAACCCGCTGCGCGTCCTGGATTCCAAAAACCCGGAAGTGCAGGCGCTGCTCAACGACGCGCCTGCGCTGGGCGACTATCTGGATGAAGACTCCAAAGCGCATTTCGCCGGGCTGTGTGCCCTGCTGGACGATGCCGGTATTCGCTATACCGTCAACCAGCGTCTGGTGCGCGGGCTGGATTATTATAACCGTACCGTGTTTGAGTGGGTCACCAGCAGCCTCGGTTCCCAGGGAACGGTCTGTGCCGGTGGTCGTTATGATGGTCTGGTAGAGCAACTGGGCGGGCGTGCGACGCCGGCCGTAGGCTTCGCGATGGGGCTGGAGCGTCTTGTTTTACTGGTTCAGGCGGTCAATCCGGAATTTAAAGCCGATCCTGTTGTCGATATATACCTGGTGGCTTCCGGAACCGATACCCAGTCTGCAGCGATGCGTCTGGCTGAGCGGGTTCGCGATGAGCTGCCCGGCGCTAAGCTGATGACCAACCACGGCGGCGGCAACTTTAAGAAACAGTTTGCCCGCGCGGATAAATGGGGCGCTCGCGTTGCTCTGGTGGTCGGTGAATCAGAAATTGCTGACGGAAACGTGGTAGTGAAGGATTTACGCTCAGGTGAGCAAACTACCGTAACGCAGGATAGCGTTGCTGCGCATTTGCGCGCACTTCTGGGGTAATCTCCCGGGAATCATTAGTCAGGAGAAGGACTGCGTGGAAACGTATAACAACGAAAACGATCAGGTCGATGCGCTCAAGCGTTTCTTTGCCGAAAATGGCAAGGCGCTGGCCGTCGGTGTGATTTTAGGGATTGGCGCGTTGGTTGGCTGGCGCTACTGGAGCTCTCATCAGCAGGATACGGCGAGAGAATCCTCTTTAGCCTATGAAAACGCCATTTCCGCGCTCAAATCAAACACGCCGGAAGCGCTGAGCTCGGCGGAAAAGTTTGCTGCCGATAGCAAAAACAGCTACGGCGCGTTTGCTTCTCTGGAGCTGGCCCAGCGTTTTGTCGATAACAACGATCTGCAAAATGCCGAAAAGCAGCTTCAGCAGGGCCTGGCCGCCGCGTCGGATGATAACCTGAAGTCGGTTATCAATATGCGTCTTGCGCGTGTGCAGCTACAGCTGAAAAAACCTGATGAAGCGCTGAAAACCCTTGATGGTATTAAAGGTGAAGGCTGGGTCGCTATTGTCGCCGATCTCCGTGGTGAGATTCTGCTCAACAAAGGCGATAAGCAAGGCGCTCGCGCGGCCTGGGAAGCGGGTGTGAAAAGCGATGCTTCACCTGCGCTCAGCGAAATGATGCGTATGAAAATAAATAATCTGTCCATCTGAGAGGGACTCGATGCAATTGCGTAAATTACTTTTGCCAGGGCTGCTTTCCGTTACCTTATTAAGCGGTTGTTCGTTGTTTAACAGCGAAGAAGATGTGGTGAAAATGTCACCGCTGCCGACGGTGGAAAATCAGTTTACGCCGTCCACGTCCTGGAGTACCTCTGTTGGCGATGGTATCGGCGATTTCTATTCTAACCTGCATCCGGCTTTTGCCGACGGCGTCGTCTATGCGGCCGATCGTAAGGGTACCGTCAAAGCGCTGAACGCTGCCGACGGCAAAGAGGTGTGGTCGGTTAACTTGGCTGAAAAAGACGGCTGGTTCTCTCGCACGCCTGCGCTACTCTCTGGCGGCGTCACCGTTTCCGGCGGCCATGTCTATATCGGCAGCGAAAAAGCGCAGCTGTTCGCCCTGAATACCAGCGATGGTAGCGTGGCGTGGCAGGCTCGCGTTGCGGGTGAAGCGATTTCTCGTCCGGTCGTCAGCGACGGCATGGTTCTGGTGCACACCAGTAACGGTCAGCTGCAGGCGCTGAGTGAAGCGGATGGGGCGGTTAAGTGGACCGTTAACCTGGATATGCCGGCGCTGTCTCTGCGCGGTGAATCCGCCCCGGCGACCGCCTATGGCGCAGCCATCGTTGGCGGTGATAACGGTCGCGTGAGCGCCGTGTTGATGCAGCAAGGGCAGATTATCTGGCAGCAGCGTATCTCCCAGGCGACCGGACCGACGGAAATCGATCGTCTGAATGACGTCGATACGACCCCGGTTATCGTCAACGGTGTGGCATACACGCTGGCGTATAACGGCAACCTGACCGCGCTGGATCTGCGCAGCGGCCAGATCATGTGGAAACGTGAGCTGGGTTCCGTGAATGACTTTATCGTTGACGGCAACCGTATCTACCTCGTCGATCAGAATGACCGCATCCTGGCGCTCTCCACCGAAGGTGGCGTGACGCTGTGGACGCAGAGCGATCTGCTGCATCGCCTGCTGACCGCGCCGGTGTTGTATAATGGCAACCTGGTGGTCGGTGATAGCGAAGGCTATATGCACTGGGTGAACCCGGAAGATGGTCACTTTGTGGCCCAGCAGAAAGTGGATAGCTCCGGCTTCCGTACCGACGCGGTAGTAGCCGATGGTCGACTGCTGATCCAGGCAACCGACGGCACGCTGTATTCAATTACGCGTTAGTCGTGGCGGCTTACCCGCGGCTCTTGAGTTTCTTCGCGACGACTGGCAACGCGGCCGGCAGCGAAGTTCACTAAGAGACAACGGGTATAGTGCGAATTGAGAAACGGCTCCTGGCAGACAGGGGCCGTTTTGACTTTTTTAAAAACGTCGTTAAATCGACGTTGCATAGCAATTTGTAAGAGGCATTTAACATGATACCTGTGGTCGCGCTTGTCGGGCGCCCTAATGTTGGAAAATCCACGCTTTTCAACCGTTTGACGCGCACTCGCGATGCGTTGGTCGCGGATTTTCCGGGGCTGACTCGTGACCGTAAGTACGGTCGTGCTGAAGTTGAAGGTCGTGAATTTATCTGTATCGATACCGGTGGTATCGATGGCACAGAAGACGGCGTTGAAACCCGTATGGCTGAACAGTCGCTGCTGGCGATTGAAGAGGCGGACGTTGTGCTGTTTATGGTCGATGCGCGCGCGGGGCTGATGCCTGCCGATACCGCGATCGCCAAACATCTGCGCTCGCGCGAAAAGCCGACTTTCCTGGTGGCGAACAAAACCGACGGCATTGATGCCGATCAGGCGATTGCCGACTTCTGGTCGCTGGGCCTCGGAGATATCCATCCGATCGCTGCGTCTCACGGTCGTGGCGTGACCAGCCTGCTGGAGCACGTTCTGCTGCCGTGGGCCGAAGCGATCGACCCGTCAGAAGAAGTCGATGAAGATGCGGCATACTGGGCGCAGTTTGAAGCGGAACAGAACGGTGAAGAAGCTGAAGAGCCGGAAGACGACTTCAATCCGCAAGATCTGCCGATTAAGCTGGCGATTGTCGGCCGTCCGAACGTCGGTAAATCCACGCTGACCAACCGTATCCTGGGCGAAGACCGCGTGGTGGTCTATGACATGCCGGGTACCACGCGCGACAGCATCTATATTCCGATGCAGCGCGACGAACGTGAATACGTGCTCATCGACACCGCGGGCGTACGTAAGCGCGGTAAAATTACCGACGTGGTCGAAAAATTCTCGGTCATCAAAACGTTGCAGGCGATTGAAGACGCCAACGTAGTGATGCTGGTTATCGATGCGCGTGAAGGGATTTCCGACCAGGATCTTTCTCTGCTCGGTTTTATCCTCAACAGCGGCCGCTCGCTGGTGATTGTGGTCAACAAGTGGGATGGCCTGAGCCAGGAAGTGAGAGAGCAGGTTAAAGAGACGCTGGACTTCCGTCTGGGATTCATTGACTTTGCACGCATCCACTTTATCTCCGCCCTGCACGGTAGCGGCGTAGGTAACCTGTTCGAATCCGTACGCGAAGCGTATGACAGCGCGACCCGTCGCGTCGGGACGGCGATGCTGACCCGTATCATGACCATGGCGGCAGAAGATCATCAGCCGCCGCTGGTGCGTGGTCGTCGCGTGAAGCTGAAATATGCCCATGCCGGTGGTTATAACCCGCCGATTGTGGTCATCCACGGTAACCAGGTCAAAGATCTGCCGGACTCCTATAAGCGTTACTTGATGAACTACTTCCGCAAGTCGCTGGACGTAATGGGTACGCCGATTCGTATCCAGTTCAAAGAAGGGGAAAACCCGTTTGCCAACAAACGCAATACCCTGACGCCGAACCAGATGCGTAAGCGTAAGCGCTTGATTAAACACATCAAGAAAAGCAAATAAGCTATTTGCCCGCATGAAAACCCCAAAGCCCGCATCTGCCGCAATGCCGTTCACTTAAGTGGAGCGGTACTGCGTTTCACCGGATAGCGGGTTTTTGACATCTTAACCGCCCTCGGCCTTGATGGTCGGGGGCGTTTTGTTATGAACACGGCTTCCTGGGGGGGCGACAGGCTCACGTATCACCGATGACAGTAATAATCGGGTGTAGGGATGACGCGCCTGTTGAAATATCTGCTCGACGGTGCCGGTTTCGACAATTTCACCGGCTTTCATCACCGCGATCCGGTGACTCATATGCTGCACCACGCCCAAATCATGGGAGATAAACAGCATCGAAAGATGCAGCCTGCGCTGCAAAGAGATCAATAGATCCAGAACCTGGGCCTGAGTGGTTACGTCCAGGGCTGATACCGGTTCGTCGCATACCAGCAGGTCGGGCTCGCTTGCCAGCGCCTGGGCGATAGATACGCGTTGCCGCTGGCCGCCGGAAAGAGAGACTGGACGGCGCGGCAGTAAATCGGGGCTCAGTCCGACCAGAGAGAGCAGCTCCTCGATTCGCTGCTGGCGCTGACGGGCGCTGAGGCGAAAATGTAGCCGTAGCGGTTGCTCAAGCAGCTGTTCAACGCTGTACTGAGGATCGAACGAACCCAGCGGGTCCTGCACAATTGTCTGAATCCGCGCTCTGCGAGGACGTCGTTCGCGCTCGGGGAGCTTACTCCAGGGGGAGCCCAGTAGCTGGATCTCTCCCTCGTCCGGACTCTGCAGGGCGAGCACCATTTTCCCGAGGGTTGTTTTCCCCGAGCCGGACTCTCCCACAATCCCCAACGTTTCACCGCGGGCCACCGCCAATGAAACTCGATTCACCGCGCGTAACGGCATACCGTCAGGTAAAGCGAAGGTGACGGAAACATTGTTAACCTTCAGCACAGGCGCTTGTCTGTCGTCTGTTGCTGTCGACGGCTCAGGGAGAAGCGTTGCGCCGAGCGGGTCCTGACCGGAAAGCCAGTGTCCCCGTGTGCCGGCGGTGGGTACGGCGGCCAGTAGCCGCCGGGTATAGGGATGCTGCGTTGCGAACAAGACGTTTCGCGTCGTTCCTTGTTCAATCTGGCTACCGTTGCGCATGACAACGACGCGGTCAGCAATATCGGCCACGACGGCCAAATCGTGGGTAATCAGCAGGATGCCGTGTCCGGCTTCGGCCAGCATTTTGAATATGTTCAGCACCTGTTTTTGTACCGTCGCGTCGAGGGCCGTGGTTGGTTCATCGGCAATTAACAGGCGAGGACCGGCCGCCAGCGCCGAGGCGATCAGCGCGCGCTGGCGCAATCCTCCGGAAAGCTGGTGCGGATATTGCGCCGCCCGGTTTTTTGCATCGGCAATACCCACGTCAGTCAGCAACGTCTGAACCCGCTCCGCCACCTTGACGCGCGGCAACAGGCGATGGGTCAGTATTGGTTCGGCGACCTCCTGCCCGATACGGCGCAAGGGATCGAGCGACGTCAAGGCATCCTGCAGAACAAAACCTATCTCCCGCCCTCGTATACGCTGCCAGGTTTTGCTGTCGCGGGTGAGTAAATCATCAACGCCACCGTCATGACGCCGCAGTTCGATGGCATGAGCCTGAACCTGAGCCCCTGTACCCGGTAGCCCGACCAGCGTTCGCGCGGTGACTGATTTGCCGGAACCCGATTCGCCAACCAGCGCCAGGATTTCTCCGGCGTTGACGGTAAAAGAGAGCGATTTGACGGCGACCGTTACGCCCTGCTTTGACGGGAAGCTGACGTGCAGATCCTCTACGCGTAGCAGAGGTGAAAGCGTGGATTGATAGTCCATTTACAGGCTGCCTTTGGCCAGAAGAGTTTGCAAACGACGCCCGAGGAGCGTGATGGAGATGACGGAGAGCGCAATGACGGTGGCCGGCAAAAGGCTGACCCAGGGAGCGCTGTCCAGAAAGTTGCGGCCTTCGGAGAGCAGCGCGCCCCATTCCGCGGTGGGCGGCGTCACCCCGAGCCCCAGAAAGCTCATGGCGGAGGCGGCGAGTACCGCCTGTCCGATACCGATAGTCGCCAGAATCAACAGTGGACGGATGGTATTAGGAATTATATGGCGCACGATGATCGTCAGGGGGGATTCTCCCAGGGTGACAGCATGCTGGACGTAGCCGGACAGTTTGACCTGTAATACCTGAGAGCGTACCAGGCGCGCATAGCCAGCAATAGCGGCCAGGCCGACAGCAAACAACGTATTTTCCGGGCCGCGGCCCAATACGGCAATAGCCAGTAATGCCAGCAGGAGCTCAGGAAAGGCGAGCAGAATATCCAGCAAACGTACCAGCAGCTGGCGTGAAATTCGTGGCCCCAGCGAAGCGGCCGTACCGAGCACAATACCGCCCGCACAGGCCAGCAGAGTGGCGCCGACGCCGATAGACAAGGACAGCGATGTGCCATACACCACGCGGGCAAACACATCGCGCCCGAGCTGGTCGGTGCCAAACCAGTGCGCAAGGCTGGGAGGCTGTAATACCGCGGCGAAGTCTATATCGTTTGGCGCATGGGGCGTCAACAACGCCGGGAAGAATACCGCCAGTAACAGCAGCACGACGATCATCGCGGGAAGCAGTGTACCCGGCGTCAGCCAGGGGCTGCGATAAGCTGCCCGTCGGCATTGCGGTAGCTTCAGAGAATTACTGCTCATCGGTAGACTCCTTGACGCTTAGCCTCGGGTCGATAAGCAAATACAGCGCGTCGAGGATCAGGTTAATGACGACAAACAGAAAAGCGGAAAACATCACTATCCCAAGAACCAATGGCATGTCGCGGTTTTCGATAGCGAGAAGCGTGATTTGGCCGATACCGGCGCGCCCAAACACCGTCTCTGTCAGAATCGATCCCCCCAGTACGCCAGCCAGTAATGTCCCGGTGAGCGTCGAGAGGGCCAGCGCGCCGTGGCGTAAGGCATGCAGCAGGCGTAACCTGGTTTCGCTGACGCCGCGAGTGCGTACCGTCAAGGCGAAGGGTTGCGCCAGCGCCTCTTCCAGACCATCCCGCAGCACCTGGCTGAATATGGCCGTCAGCGGCAGGCTTAGGGTGAGAGCGGGCAGTACCAATGAGGCAATGCCCTCGTTGCCGGTAACCGGAAACCATTGCAGCTTAAAGCTAAAGATAGTGAGCAGCAGAATACCTATCCAGTATACCGGTGTGCTGAGCAGGATCAGCTCCACGCCGGACAGCAGCCCGCGTAGCCGGTGCTGGCGGCCGGACGTCGCCAGCGCATTAACGATGGCCAGCGTCAACGCCAGAACCAGCGCGCTGAGCGCCAGGGGCAGAGTTTGTTTTAATGCGGCGCCTATCACTGACACTACCGGTTGGCGAAACTGATAGCTGATACCGGGATCGCCGCTGAGCGCCTGGCCGCAGTAACGCAGATATTGAATCCACAGTGGCTGATCGAGACCAAATTTGCGGATTAACTCCGCGCGAAACGCCGGATCGACAACCGCATCCCCGCCGCCGATGATAATCGACACCGGATCGCCGGGGATGAGCTTAACGGCGATAAACGTCAGTGTTGCGGCGCCCCACAGCACCGCGACAATCGTCAGAAGGCGCTTAGCGCCTCCCTTAAGACTAACGACTAATCCAGGCATCATAGAAGTTCGGTTTGGCATTGGTGGCCCAGTTAACGCTATGCACAGTTCGGGATAAACCGAGCTGGAAAGCGGGAATATACAACGGGACGACATAGGCCTGGTCGATGACCTGATGCTGAATCTCATGGTACAGCCGTTTGCGCTCCTCTTCGCCGGCGCCCACGGCGCGTTCCAGCTTATCGTCGATCGTATTCACCCGGGCGTGGTTGTTGCCCTGAGGAGGAATGAAAGAGGAATGAAAGACGGTCCGCAAAATATCCGGCTCAGGGCGGACAAAGAAGTTGGAGGCGATGTCATAGTCGTTACTGGCCGTGCGGCTCGCAAAAATCCCCGCATCTACCGGGTCAAGCTGCAGGTCGAAACCGGTTTGCTTCACCTGATACTGTACCGCCTGAAACAGCGCCACATCAGCCGACTCGACGTTTCCGGGGACGTAGATAAAGCGTACGGTAAGACGATGACCGTCCCGCGTGCGATAGCCCTGGCCGTCTTTGCTCTTCCAGCCCGCTTCATCAAGCAGGCGGTTAGCTTTATTGATATCGAACCCCCAGCTGGCGGCAACGCTCGGATCGTAGTCGACCGTGGTGGGACCCAGCACATTATGTGCCGGTTTCACTGTACCGAAGAACGTGGCTTGTACTGCCGCTTCGCTGTTTACTGAGCTCTGGAAAGCCTGGCGCACCTTGACGTCTTGGAACGGTCCCTGCGCAATATTAAGATACAGAACCCGGTTAACCCCGGGGTTTTCGCGCGTGATGACCTGTAGCCTGGTGTTTTTCGTCACCTGAGCGTAGTTAACCGGCGGAATAGCATCAATGGCTTGAACTTGCCCGCTGTTCAGTGCCCCCAAACGCACAGCGGTTTCCGGCAGATATTTAAACTCAATGCCGTCAAGCCAGGCCGGACCCTGATGAGTGGCATATCCTGGTCCCCAGTGATAATCAGCACGTTTACTCAGGCGGCTGCCGCTACCCTTGACGAACGAATCCAGAATAAAAGGGCCGGAGCCGACGACGGTATTGCTGGTATTTAGCGTATTTTTTAAATAGGTCGGCGACTGAATCCCCAGATAGGGGAGGCTGAGTCCTTGTAATAATGGCGCAAAGGCGGTTTTATAACGGATGACGACGGTTGAGTCATCCGGCGTTTCAATACTGTCTACCGGCCCGAGCAGCGATTTGGAATAAGGGGAGATGGTTTTAGGATCCAGAATACGGTCGAAGTTATATTTGACCGCCGCAGCATCGAGTCTGGTGCCATCGCTGAACGTCACATCTTTGCGCAAATGGAAAGTGTATAGCTTGTTATCATTGCTGACTTCCCAGCGTTGCGCCAGCCAGGGCGTAAAGTGGTTATCTTCAGCCTGCCCGACCAGTGAATCAAGCACATTGCGCGTCACCAGCGCGGCGACGGAATAGGCGGTGGTAGACGGGTCGATAGTGGGCGTATCGCTGCCCAAGGCGACATGCAGTATGCCGCCAGCCACGGGTTTGTCATTGACATTGTTCACCGCCCACGCGGAGGTGGTCATGGCGACTAAAAGCGTCAACCCTGATGCCGCGATGGCGCCGGGATGAAACCAGCGACTCGTTAAAAAGCGATATTCTTTCACGCGCATTCCTTTGTGATTGCCGGGTCTATTGTGGTTGCATCTTAGTAAGTGGCAAAGGGACTGTAAAAGAACAAAAAATCATTCTTATTGCCAGCCAGAACATTTAAACCGGCGTCTTAATCTGAGAGTAATGGAGGAACCACCAGGGCTGAGGGCGAGTCACTGACTGCATGCTGAGCACAGCGTTAAGCAATGATTGTCGGTATTTAACCGCTGAACCGTTTTGCGCAACCGACGCATATTGTTAATGTTATGCATTTAGAAATTATTTAAAATCAGTCGCTGTTTACCCTGTTGTGTATTGCACTCAATGAAAACGGCGGAGAATATCCCCGTCATAGATATCCGGAGAAATTAATGGAACTCAACTGCCCGGTCTGCGGTAAAACACTCTCCGGCACGGAGAGCGGTGCGCATTGTGAAGGTTGTCAGATGGACTTTACGCTGGAAGCCCGCTGCCCGGATTGCCATAAGCCGCTGCAAGTGCTGAAGGCCTGCGGCGCGGTCGATTATTTCTGCCAGAACGGCCACGGGATGATTTCCAGAAAGCGTGTCGAGTTTGTGCCGCTGGCGTCTTAATCGCCAACGCAGCCTTCGCCTTTCTGCCACAGTTCAACCAGCGACGGCGGCGCGTCCTCTTCCGGGATCAGCACAATGATATCGGTATACTGCGCCTGATTGTGCTGCGCCCGCAGAATCTGAATACGAAAATAGCGCCGATCGCCGCGGCCTGGAGAACTGGCTCGCCCGGGCGGCAAGCCGAACGGAAATGACTGCTGCAGAATATCCACGATGCGCTGGCGTTGCGCCTGCGTCAGGGATGACAACGTGATTCTGCGCTCTCCGCTTAACCCAGGAATAAACGCGAAGCCGCCTTCCCGCGCCAGTTCGATGACGGCATCATCAGCCAGTTCCGGTACCTTCATTTACAGCACCCCTACGGTTTTCCACGCCTGCTCGATGGCCGCCGCCGTCGCGGTGCCTGAGCGTTTTTCGCCATGCGTGATGGTTAACTGAGCGAAATCCGCAAAATCCGCATCCTGCTTCAGCGCGCGATCACAGACGGTGTCATACCAGGCGTAACCGGCTTTTTCCCAGGCAAACCCGCCCAGAGCGCTGGCAGCAAGATAGAAGGCGTGATTAGGTATACCTGAATTCAGATGAACGCCGCCGTTATCCTGCCGGGTGTGGACAAAATCTTTCATGTGGGCAGGCTGCGGGTCTTTCCCCAGCAGCGGATCGTCATAGGCGCTACCGGGGTGTGACATTGAGCGTAACCCTTTACCGTGGATCCCCCTGGCTAACAGCCCCGCGCCAATAATCCAGTCCGCCCGATCCGCAGTTTGCTTATGATGATACTGTTTCACGAGAGAACCGAAGACGTCGGAAAGCGACTCGTTCAATGCGCCCGACTGGGCGAAATAGATAAGCCCGGCCTCGCTTTCGGTTACCCCGTGGCTGAGTTCGTGGGCGACAACGTCAATCGCTATTGTAAAGCGATTAAAGATCTCGCCATCGCCGTCGCCGAATACCATTTGCTGACCATTCCAGAATGCGTTCTGGTACTCTCTGCCGTAATGCACTGTGCCGATAAGCTTCAGACCGCGGTTGTCCAGCGAGTCGCGGTGGTAGGTGCGCCAGAAAAATTCATGAGTGATGCCCAGATAATCGTAAGCTTCATCAACGGCCACATCGCCATTGGATAATTGACCTTCAAAGCGCACCTGGGTACCGGGCAAATCCTGGGTCTGTTGCGCATCATAAATATCGCGTTCCAGCTGGCCTGGAGTGGAGACATGCGCGGCTGTGGGCTGGCCGGGAACGTGGGCCATTAGCGCCTGTACGTGGGTCAGCGTTTGCTGCGCGCAGCGTTGCTGAGTCGTGGAACCGTGGTCAACAATGCGCCGCAGAATATAGGGGGGAACAACGCAGCGGTAATGATAATATTGCATATCGCGCTCCTTTATCCGGATGAAACCGTTTAAAAGGGTATGACAGCAGTATAGTGCGCGACGGAAATTTATGCTTTTTTACGGGCGCGAGTTTTTTTCACCGCGGTGATGGTTTTGACTTCGCTTTCGACCCAGCCATCATTTAAACGCGTGGTCAGCAGATCGCCGGCCTTCACCTGTCTGGTTTGCTTCAGCACTTTGCCATCGCTGGCTGAGGTCACGCTATAGCCGCGGGCCAGCGTTGCCAGCGGGCTGACGGCCTCCAGGTGAGTAACCGCGTTGCCGAAACGTTCGCGCTGTTCGCTCAGACGGGTATGAATATTTTCCGCCAGCCGGTATTCCAGTTGCTGAATACGCGTCTGCGCGCGGTGAATGCGCGGCTGCGGATTTTGCAGGTTCAGGCGCTGAATGACGCGCTGTTGACGCTGATCGGCGCGTTTCATCTGCGTTTCGAGTGCAAGGCGCATCCGCTCCCGTAGCCTTTCCAGCGCGGTTTGCTGGCGCACTAACCGCAGCTGCGGATGCTGTTGCTGAAGACGATGGAACAGCTGGGTAAAACGACGGTGGCGGTTGGCGATAAAATAGTCCATCGCCATCTCCAGACGCTGTTGTCCGGACTGCAGTTGGCGCAGCAGCTCCTGCTGATTGCGGCTGACAATCTCCGCGGCGGCTGAAGGCGTTGGCGCCCGCAGGTCAGAGACAAAATCGGCGATGGTGACGTCGGTTTCATGGCCGACGGCACTGACCAGCGGAATGCGGCTGGCAAAAATCGCCCGCGCTACCCGCTCATCGTTAAAGCTCCATAGATCTTCCAGCGAACCGCCGCCGCGGCCCACGATCAGCACATCACACTCCTCGCGAAGGTTGGCTAATTCTATGGCGCGAACGATTTGTCCCGGCGCGTCGTCGCCCTGAACCGACGTGGGATAGATAACCACCGGCAGCGACGGATCGCGTCTTTTCAGCACCTGCAAAATGTCGTGCAGCGCCGCACCGCTTTTCGACGTGATGACGCCCACGCAGCGCGCAGGAGAGGGGAGCGCTTGCTTATGCTGCTGGTCGAAAAGGCCTTCCGCCGCCAGCAGCGCTTTTAGCTGTTCATATTTTTGCTGCAACAGCCCTTCGCCGGCAGGCTGCATGCTCTCGACGATAATCTGGTAGTCGCCGCGCGGTTCATACAGCGTGATATTGGCTCGCACCAGTACCTGCTGTCCGTGCTGCGGACGAAAAGTGACCCGCCGGTTGCTGTTGCGAAACATCGCGCAGCGCACCTGGGCGTTATCGTCTTTGAGGGTGAAGTACCAGTGGCCGGAAGACGGCTGGCTGAAGTTAGAGATCTCGCCGCTGATCCAGACCTGGCCCATTTCCTGTTCCAGCAGCAGGCGAACCGTCTGATTCAGGCCGCTGACCGTGAAAATTGCAGGGGATTGAGATGGCAACATGTGAGCAAGATCAAATTTTAAATCAGCAGGTTATTCAGTCGATAGTAACCTGCTGATAGACAATCGCAAGTATTATTTTCAAAAAAGGGTAGATGCAATCGGTTACGCTCTGTATAATGCCACGGCAATATTTATCCACCCTGGTCGAGATATTGCCCATGCTACGTATCGCTAAAGAAGCTCTGACGTTTGACGACGTCCTCCTCGTTCCCGCTCATTCTACCGTTCTGCCGAATACTGCCGATCTCAGCACCCAGCTGACGAAAACCATTCGTCTGAATATTCCTATGCTCTCCGCAGCCATGGATACCGTAACAGAAGCGCGCCTGGCAATTGCCCTGGCACAGGAAGGTGGCATTGGCTTTATTCACAAAAACATGTCCATCGAGCGCCAGGCGGAAGAAGTTCGCCGCGTGAAGAAACATGAGTCCGGCGTGGTTTCCGACCCGCAGACCGTATTGCCTACAACCACCCTGCGCGAAGTAAAAGTGCTGACCGAGCGTAACGGCTTTGCTGGCTATCCGGTAGTGACCGAAGACAACGAACTGGTCGGTATCATCACCGGTCGCGACGTCCGCTTCGTGACCGACCTGAACCAGCCTGTCAGCGTTTATATGACGCCGAAAGAGCGTCTGGTCACCGTACGCGAAGGCGAAGCCCGTGAAGTAGTGTTTGCCAAAATGCATGAAAAACGCGTTGAAAAAGCGCTGGTTGTTGATGCTGGCTTCCATCTGCGCGGCATGATTACCGTTAAAGATTTCCAGAAAGCGGAACGTAAACCGAATGCGTGTAAAGATGAGCAGGGTCGTCTGCGCGTCGGTGCCGCGGTTGGCGCAGGCGCGGGCAACGAAGAGCGCGTTGATGCGCTGGTTGCTGCAGGCGTTGACGTGCTGCTGATCGACTCCTCCCACGGCCATTCCGAAGGCGTACTGCAGCGCATTCGTGAAACCCGCGCTAAATATCCTGACCTGCAAATCATCGGCGGCAACGTGGCGACCGGCGCTGGCGCACGTGCCCTGGCGGAAGCGGGCGTGAGCGCGGTGAAAGTGGGTATCGGCCCGGGTTCTATCTGTACTACCCGTATTGTTACCGGCGTAGGTGTTCCGCAGATCACCGCTGTTTCCGACGCGGTGGAAGCGCTGGAAGGTACCGGCATTCCGGTTATCGCCGATGGCGGTATCCGTTTCTCCGGCGATATCGCCAAAGCGATCGCTGCTGGCGCGGCGGCGGTGATGGTCGGTTCCATGCTGGCGGGTACCGAAGAGTCCCCGGGTGAAATCGAGCTCTACCAGGGCCGTTCTTACAAATCCTATCGTGGTATGGGTTCTCTGGGCGCGATGTCCAAAGGCTCCTCCGACCGTTACTTCCAGAGCGACAACGCCGCGGACAAACTGGTGCCGGAAGGTATCGAAGGCCGCGTTGCTTATAAAGGCCGCCTGAAAGAGATCATCCACCAGCAGATGGGCGGCCTGCGCTCCTGCATGGGGCTGACCGGTTGTGGTACCATCGACACCCTGCGTACTAAAGCGGAATTCGTGCGTATCAGCGGCGCGGGCATCCAGGAAAGCCACGTTCACGACGTGACGATCACCAAGGAATCCCCGAACTACCGCATGGGCTCCTGATTTTCATCGCCCGGTCATGCGCCGGGCGATTTTATTTAATCGCTACTGCTCTGGAATAAACGTCAATGACGGATAACATTCATAAACATCGCATTCTCATCCTGGACTTCGGTTCTCAGTACACCCAGTTGGTTGCGCGTCGCGTACGTGAATTAGGGGTTTATTGCGAACTGTGGGCCTGGGATGTTACGGAAGCTCAGATTCGTGAGTTCAATCCTAGCGGCATCATTCTTTCAGGCGGCCCGGAAAGCACCACTGAACATAACAGCCCGCGCGCGCCGCAGTATGTTTTCGAAGCCGGTGTACCGGTATTTGGCGTTTGCTATGGCATGCAGACCATGGCAATGCAGTTGGGCGGCCACGTAGAAGGCTCTAATGAGCGCGAGTTCGGCTATGCGCAGGTTGAAGTTGTTACCGATAGCGCGCTGGTGCGTGGTATTGAAGACTCCCTGACCGCTGAAGGCAAACCGCTGCTGGATGTGTGGATGAGCCACGGCGACAAAGTCACCGCGATCCCGTCTGACTTCGTGACCGTTGCCAGCACCGAAAGCTGCCCGTTTGCCATTATGGCGAACGAAGAAAAACGCTTCTACGGTGTGCAGTTCCATCCGGAAGTGACCCACACCCGTCAGGGTATGCGTATGCTGGAACGCTTCGTGCGTGATATCTGCCAGTGCGAAGCCCTGTGGACGCCGGCAAAAATCATCGACGATGCCGTTGAGCGTATCCGTCAGCAGGTTGGCGATGACAAAGTGATCCTCGGCCTGTCCGGCGGCGTGGACTCCTCCGTGACCGCGATGCTGCTGCACCGCGCGATCGGTAAAAACCTGACCTGTGTATTCGTGGACAACGGTCTGCTGCGTCTGAACGAAGCCCAGCAGGTGATGGACATGTTCGGTGACCACTTCGGTCTGAACATCGTTCACGTGGAAGGCGAGAAACGCTTCCTGGACGCGCTGGCGGGCGAGAACGATCCGGAAGCTAAACGTAAAATCATCGGTCGTGTATTCGTCGAAGTGTTCGACGAAGAAGCGCTGAAGCTGGAAGACGTTAAATGGCTGGCGCAGGGGACTATCTACCCGGACGTGATCGAGTCTGCTGCATCCGCAACCGGTAAAGCGCACGTCATCAAATCTCACCACAACGTCGGCGGCCTGCCGAAAGAGATGAAGATGGGGCTGGTTGAACCGCTGCGTGAGCTGTTTAAAGACGAAGTGCGTAAGATTGGTCTGGAGTTGGGTCTGCCGTACGACATGCTGTACCGTCATCCGTTCCCGGGACCGGGTCTTGGCGTGCGCGTACTGGGCGAAGTGAAGAAAGAGTACTGCGACCTGCTGCGTCGTGCGGATGCTATCTTCATCGAAGAGCTGCATAAAGCCGATCTGTACAACAAAGTGAGTCAGGCGTTCACCGTGTTCCTGCCGGTCCGCTCTGTCGGCGTGATGGGCGATGGCCGTAAGTACGACTGGGTGGTCTCCCTGCGTGCGGTCGAAACCATCGACTTTATGACCGCCCACTGGGCGCACCTGCCGTATGACTTCCTTGGCCGCGTTTCCAACCGCATCATCAACGAAGTGAACGGTATCTCCCGCGTGGTGTATGACATCAGCGGCAAGCCGCCGGCTACCATCGAGTGGGAATAACTCCCCGGCGTTGTTAAACGAAACCCTCTGTTTTTACAGAGGGCTTTTTCGTTTATGCCGCCGGATTAATGCTGAGTTTTATCGCTGAACTGCGGCACTTCCGTGGAGAAACGCGCGCTGCGGGCATCGCGTTCATAACCCTGATTCTGGCTCAGGATCGCATAGAGGTCGGGGCGTCTGCCGTGGATCCAGCGTCGGCCTGTGGACATGGCCAGCAGGCTTAAATCCAGCGTGGCGCAGACCAGGGTGTCTTCAAACGCATCGGTCTCTGCAATAATGCGGCCATAGGGATCGATAATCATCGCATTTCCGCTACGCACCTCCCCGTTGTCCAGCCCGACGCCATTGCTGAATAAGATAAACATCCCGTTATCATGCGCTCTTGAGGGCAGCCAGCGGAGCAACCATTCCCGACCGTTACGGCCCTGGAATGCGGCTTTCAGCGCGTCAGGATCCTGATACCGTTTCTCCCAAAGGGCTACGGGGATGGGCTGCATACCGAACGGGCTGCGGGAGTTGGTGCCGCCGGTTTGATGAGGAGCCAGCAGAATATCCGCGCCCAGCAGCGCGGTAGCCCGAGCATTTTCCGTCAGGTTATTGTCCCAGCAGATCAGAACGCCAACTTTCACTCCCCACGGCGTATCGAAGACGGTGAAGCTATTCCCCTGGTCTATCGCCGGATGTTCAAAGGCGTGCAGCTTGCGGTGAATATGCCTCTGGCCATCCGGCATACAAACGACGTAGGTGTTATACAGGCGATCGTCACTCGCTCTTTCAATCAGCCCTACGCCAATCGCCATCTCATAACTTTGCGCCAGGCGGGCAATTCTCGCCAGGGAAGGGCTGTCGTCAATGCGCTCGGCCAGCGAGCCTACCTCCTCGGCACTGAGATCGATAACGTGCCAGTAGCCGGTAATGCACATTTCGGGAAAGGCCAGAATGCGGGTCCCTTCGCCGGCTGCCTGATGAATAAAGCGTTCCATAATGCCCAGGTTATAGGACTTATCATTAGCGCGGTGGCAGAACTGTACCGTAGCCACCTGGAGTTCGTTGTTCATAGGTCTCTTCTCGTTGCGAAAAACTGAGCTCATTACGCCAGCAGAGACACCGGATGTATAATCACGCTTTCTCCGCGTTTGATAAGGGACGGGAATGGACATCAGATTAATACGGGCGTTCGTCACTCTGGCCCAGCTGCGACGCTACCATGCGGCGGCGGAGCGGCTTTGTTTGACCCAACCAGCGTTGACGAAACAAATCCAGACCCTGGAACATATGACGGGCATGACCCTTTTTCAGCGGGGGCGGCAGGGCGCTCAGCTGACTGCGGCGGGGGAGGCTATCTATTCTCAGGCCTGTCATTTTGTCGAGCAGCATGACCAGTTTTGTGCCTGGACGGAGCAGGTCCGGCGCGGGAACGTCGGCACACTGGCGCTGGGGTTCGGCATCTCAACCTTCCAGATGGCCCCGACGCAAGTTAAAGCCTTTCGTCAGCAGTTTCCCGATGTTGACGTCTCCCTCAACGATATCGCTTCCCACGAGCAGTATCGAATGCTGCTGGAGGGGCAACTGCATGCCGGGTTTGTGCGGATGCCAGTTCCGGACGCTCTGGAAGCGCAGGCGCTAATGGAAGAGAGCCTGGTGCTTGCTGTGCCCGCAGGCGCAACGGAGGCGTTCCCGGATATCGCCTCCGTGCTCCGACAGTTCCCGCTGCTGCAAATTAACCCAAAGCGTGGGCGCGGGTTGGCAGAGCAAACGGCGCTTTTCCTGCAAATCAACCACCTTACCGCTGATATCGTGGCCGATGCTGATGATATTCATACGCTGCTGGCGCTGGTTGCCGGCGGAAATGGTGTTGCGCTGCTTCCTGCCGGCGCATGTCATCTGCTGCCGGCAGGCATAAAGCTCATTACCATGACGGGGGAGGGCGCGCGATGGCAGGTCGGTCTTGCCTGGAACCCTCAGATGGCGGACGCCGTCCGCGATCGTTTTATCGCGATGGTCTGTCGGAAAAACGTGGCGATACCTCCCCGCTAAGGAGCGTGCAGGTATCGCCACGAAGCTCAGGAATCAATGGCTGCCGGCATCGCCTCGGGTGGCCGACGGGGCTGGCCCCGGGCAATGGCCAGCGCCAGCGCGGCGACCACCAGCGTCAGCGCAGCGGAAAAACCTAAGCTCCCCTGAACTCCAAATTGCTGATTTAACCACGCGTAGGCAAACGGCGAGGCGGCAGCCAGCAGCTGGGCGGGGAGCAACAGGATACCGGTGAGCCTGGCGTACTCCTCGGCGGCAAAAAGCTCTAGCGGTAGCGTGGCCTTAAACACCGTCGTTAACCCATTGATGGCGCCATAGCCCAGCACAAATCCGCCGGCTGCCCAGAGGAGATAAGGCCCGCTCAGGCCGAGGGCGAAACAGACCGGCATCAGCAACGTGGTCAGCAGCGTAAGGCGAAGCGGCGTGAGCACCGAACCCGAGGCGACCTCCAGAAAGCGGGCGCCAGTCTGGCCAATGCCCCAAAGCATCCCCGCCGCCACCGGCAGACCGTAGTGGGCGATAAATTCCGGCAAGTGGGTGGAGGTTCCGTTAGAAACAAATGTCACCAGCGCGATCAGCGCCGCATACAGCAGACCAACGTGTCTCTGCTGGTGGGAAGCGGGCCGGTGCGCTTCTGGCCGTATCGCCGCGGGTCGCCTGGCGTTCGGCATTCGCCAGAGCAGCAGCGCGCTGAACAGGCCCAGCAGGCCATAAACCAGCAACGCCTCTCGCCAGCTCATCATCGTCAGCAAAAATGCGCCCAGTGGCCAGAACAGAACGGAAGCCAGGCCACCAGCCAGCGTCACGCGGGAAATAGTGCGTCTTGCCTGCTGACCGTACAGATTCACCAGCGCGGCGAACAGCGTATCATACAGCGCCAGACGCATTCCGATACCGGTAAGTAGCCAGGCGCCCAGCCAACCGGAGAGGGTAGGTGCAGCCGCCATGATGAAACATCCTGCGGCGATCGCCAGCGTGCCGCTGACCACAACTCGCTGGCCGCCAAATCGGGCCAGCAGGCGGGCGACAAACGGGGAGAGCAGCGCCATTATCAACATGGCGAGCGTCAGGCCGAGGTAGATTTGCGTCGCTGGCCAGCCGGTGTCGTGCTCGATAGCCCGGGCAAAAGTGCCTGGCATATAAAATGAAATTCCCCAGTTAATCAGCTGATTACATCCAGCGGCAAGCGTCATCATGCTGGACGCGGCGCGTCTGTTTTCCATATTTTTCATCGTATCTCAGTCTGTTATGCAGTTGTCGGCAGCATAACCTGCGCGCTATTGTGCAGGCAGACTCGTTGGTTTATGACCCTTATAAGAGAAACTTTGAGATGACGACGCTTAATCTGGGAAATCTGGCGACTTTTCGGCTGGTGGTACAGCGGGGGAGCTTCTCGGCTGCTGCGGATGTCCTGGGGCTATCGCAGCCAGCGGTCAGTCTGCAGGTCCGTCAGCTGGAGCAGTTTCTGCAGACCCGGCTGATTGAGCGGACCGGACGAGGGATTAAAGCGACGGCGGCCGGTATGGCCCTGCTGGCTCACGGTGACAATATTGAGCGAGCGGTCAGCGCGGCGGTGCAGTCGGTGAGCGAGTTTAATCGCGAAATCAGCGGCGCGATAACGCTCGGAACGGGGGCCACGGCCTGTATCCATCTCTTACCGCCGGTCTTACAGCAGCTGCGGCAGGCGCATCCGCTGCTGACGGTCGGGGTGACGACCGGAAATACGGTGGATATTGTGCGCGCCGTGGAGGAGAACCGGCTCGATCTCGGACTGGTCACCCTTCCGGCGTATGGGCGCAGTCTGGCAATAGCTCCGCTGGTGGAGGAGGAGTTTGTGTCTGTTTTTGCCTGTGGGCAGGATGCGCTGCCGCTGGAACTGACGCCGGAGGTGCTGCAGGCGCTGCCGCTGATTGCTTTTGAGGCCGGGAGCGGAACCCGGGAGCTGATTGATGGCTGGTTTCGCGCTTGCGGGCGGGATATTTCGCCGATAATGCAGTTGGGCAGCATTGAGGCCATCAAGCGCATGGTGCGTGCCGGGCTGGGATACAGCATTGTTCCACGTATGGCGGTGGCGCATCATGACGATCGGCAAGGGTTACGCGTTCAATCGCTGACGCCAGTACTCCACCGTCAGTTGGGGGTCGTGATGCGTCAGGATAAAATTCTCAGCAAAGGGATCGGCGAAATGCTGCGCCTGCTGCGGGAGGTGCAGTTTACCGTTTAAAGCAATGTTGTACCGTACTGGCTGGCACCGTAATGTGCTGGCTTATTCCCGCGGCGTGGTATCAACCGGGAGCGTCGATTGCTGGGACTCGATCTTGTCCTGATGATGATACCAGGCGCCAATAGAAGAGTAGACAAAGCGTCCAAAAAAGAAAATAAAGCTGATAAGCAGTACGATACGGGTCATGCGACGGTTAAATCGATGTCGTTTACGCATACTGGGTGCCTGACTCACAAAAGGTTCCTTGAGGTATACCCATAACCGGGGCGATAAGGGTATTAAGGCACAGGAATGCGGCAGGGTCAATTGATGAGGATGGAAAAATCCGCCGTTCAAACATTACTTAATGTTATATAAGATAATTATCGCATTCACATCTTTTTTCTTTCATTCACTCAGACGCATAAAAAATAAGCTTTATTAATCATAGCTAAAGGGTTTGTTGATTTATATCAACAGCCCGTGTGTGCTGATAACTAAAATCTCTTGCCTGTTCCGTGTAAGTATTCCTTATGCGGCTAAGATGGTTGGGTTGGATGCCTGCCTGAATATACCCTGCGGGAATTTGGGTTATCTGTAGAGCATCAATGAACATAATTAAACAATACAGACAGTATCGGGATAAATGGTGGGCGCTTCCGCTGATCTTACCCCTGCTTTTATTGCCTCTGGCACGAGGCGCAAATACTTACGCGGAGCTGAACGGTAATGAAGTTTCGCTTTACTACTTGCCGTTGGCGCTGGTCCAGAGTCTTATGCTGTTTTTTGATGTGGCAGCGTTGCCCGGCATTATTGTTGGTCTGCTGTGCACCGTGGCCCGGGGAATGAACCTGTGGGAATCGATTGAGGTCATTTTCCACTTTCTTATCCCGGCCGTATTATGCTGGGGCGGCTATCGGATTTTTGTGCCGCGCCGACAGCATGTTTACCACGGTAGTGTGAGTCTGATGCCATATCGTCTGTTCTGGCAAATGCTGCTGCCCTCACTCATTTTCCTCGTGCTTTCTCAGGTTGCCGAGTATCTTGGCATGCACCCGCGGACGACGGGACTGACCGGGATCGATCCGCTAAGTTTGCGCTCACTAATTACGTTTCAGGCCTTGATGGTGGGGGGGCTTACCGGGGTTCCGCTGTGCTATTTGTTGATACGTATGCTACGCAATCCCTTTTATCTGCGGAGTTTTGTCTCACAGACAAAATTACAGGTTGATCCCAAAATTAAATGGGGTGAATTTGTTTTATGGTCGCTGTCATTGTTAATATTATTAGTATTATTATTAATACCACTGAATGGTCTGAGTACGATATTTAGCACAAACTATACATTATCATTACTTATGCCGGTTATGTTGTGGGGGGCGATGCGCTTCGGTTATCGCTGTATCGCAATAATCTGGACGCCGGTTTTAATCATTATTATTCACTTTCATTATCGTTATTTGCCCTTTGCTCCGGGATATGACAATCAGCTGGCCATTACCTCTTCGAGCTATCTGGTGTTCTCTTTTGTTATTGCCTGTATGGCCATGCTGGCGACCCAGCAGCGCCTGATTTATGCCAGGGTACGGCGGATGGCTTTTCTCGATCCGGTTGTTCATATGCCCAATTTACGGGCGTTGACCCGGTCGCTGGACGGTTCAAGGTGGTCGGTGCTGTGCTTTTTGCGTATTCCGGAGCTGGAATTGCTGGGGCGCCATTATGGCGTTATGCTGCGCATTCAATATAAGCAAAAGCTGGCTGAACACCTGGCCGACTTACTGCAGCCGGACGAGGCCGTTCATCATCTGGCCGGACACGATCTGGTACTCCGTCTGAACAGCAGCAATCATAAGCCGCGTATTGCCGCACTGGATGAACGTATCCGACAGTTTCGCTTTATCTGGGATGGAATGCCTCTGCAGCCTGCGGTAGGGATAAGTTACTGCAGCGTTCGCTCACCGGTGAAGCATCCCTATTTGCTTTTAGGCGAGCTGAATAATATTGCTGATATGTCCCTGACCAGCGGCCAGCCAGAAAATATGCAGCGTCGCGGCGCTATACATATCCAGCATGGCTTACGGGATAAAGTGGTGATGATAAATCAGATCCAGCAGGCGCTGGAGCAAAACCATTTTTGCCTGATGGCGCAACCGATCGTCGGTATTCGCGGTGACAACTATTATGAAGTTCTGCTGCGAATGACGGGAGATGACGGGAAGATCATTTACCCGGATAAGTTCCTCCCGTTGGCGCACGAGTTTGGCCTGTCATCACGTATTGACCTGTGGGTGCTGGAGCATACGCTCGCCTTTATGAACCAGCAGCGGAAAATTTTACCCGGGCTGCGGCTGGCGGTTAATCTTTCGCCGGTCTCCGTCAGCAGGAGCCCGTTCCCCGGCGAAGTGGAACGGCTGCTGGCGCAGTATCATGTTGAACCGTGGCAGTTACTGTTTGAGTTAACGGAAAACCATGCGCTCAACAATCCTGAACAGGCCCGGCAAACGTTGGCGCATTTGCAGACGCTGGGGTGTCGGGTGGCCATCGATGACTTTGGTACCGGCTACGCCAGCTATGCCCGTCTTAAAAGCCTGAATGTCGATCTGCTGAAAATTGACGGCAGCTTTATCCGCAACCTGCACTCCAGCAGTCTTGATTATCAGGTCGTGGCATCGATTTGCCATCTGGCGCGGATGAAAAATATGCAGGTGGTGGCGGAGTGCGTGGAAACGCCGGAGATTCGGCAGGCGGCGCTGTCATTGGGGATTGATTATCTGCAGGGGTATGAAATTGGTCTGCCGGTTCCACTGGCGTCTCTGGCGACGGCGGCAACGGCTAAAGCGAGCTAACGGGGGAGAAAACAGGCCGGGTGAGGTTAACCCGGCCTCGGGACTAGTTTTTGCTGTCCGGCCCTTCTTCGGTGATTTTCAACAGCCAGTCAGGAACGCCTTCCCAGTACTGCTGCTCTTTTTCCAGATCGAGCAGCACCAGCGCATTTTGGCTGAACCAGTCGTGCGGAAAGACCAGCGTCCAGTGACTGGCTTCGGTCTTCAGCTTGAGCGTTGGCGGTGTGGTGGTCGCCTGACGCTGGTTATTCAACAAAATACCCAGGCGTAAAAGCTGAATGAGCGGCAGGAACTGCTTTTTCTTAAACAGCGTAAAGCGGGGCAAATCGTCCAGTTTTATCGCTTTACGATGATAGCGAACCAGCGTCGCCATCAGCATTTGCTGCTCCTGATTGAAGCCAGGCAAATCGCTGTTTTGTAGAATATAAGCTGAGTGACGGTGCATTCCGCTGTGGTTAATATTCAGCCCCACTTCGTGGAGCATCACCGCCCATTTCAGCAATGCCGACAGGTTCGGGTTGTCCAGTTTGGGGTTCTGTTCCTGCCACTGTTCGAACATATGGGTCGTGGTTTCCAGTACCCGACGCGCCTGCTCGCGGTCAATATTGTACTGGTTTGCCAGGCTTTGCGCGGTGCGGCTGCGAATATCCTGATGGCGAAAACGTCCTTCCATCTCATACAGCACGCCTTCGCGCAGCGCGCCATCGGACAGGCGCAGCTCTTTGATCGCCAGCGCATCGAAAACGCCGCAGAGGATAGCCAGACCCGGAGCAAACACCGCTTTGCGTTCTTCCGACAGACCCGGCAGGCTGAGCGCGTCAAAGTTTTTATACTTCAACACTTCACTCACCAGCATTTCCAGGCGCTCCGGAGTGATAAAACCGTCTTTCTCACCCATGGCGATCAGCACTTCCTGTGCCGCTTTGATGGTGCCGGATGCGCCCAGCGCCACATTCCAGCCCTGGATGCGGAACTGCCACGCCAGCGTTTCCAGTTTCTGCACGGCCGACAGGCGCGCGCGCTGGAAATTCTCTTTATTGATGGTGCCGCCAGGGAAATAGATCTGCGAGAAGCTGACACAGCCCATACGACGGCTCTCAACCAGACGCGGTTCGAAATCCTCGCCGATCACCAGCTCCGTCGACCCCCCGCCGATATCGATGACCAGCTTACGGCCCCGTTCCGGCTGCGTATGCTCGACGCCCATAAAAATCAGCCGCGCTTCTTCGTTACCGGAGATTATCTCTATCGGATAGGGCATCACCTGTTCCGCGCGCTTAAGAAATTCCGCGGCGTTGGTGGCCTGGCGTAAGGTGTGTGTCCCGACGATGCAGACGCTGGAGGGAGAAAAACCCTGCAGGCGTTCGGCAAACAGCGACAGGCAGTTCAGCCCGCGGGCGATCGCCTCTTCGCTGAGCACGGAATTTTCATCCAGTCCATCGGCCAGGTGAACCCGCTGTTTCAGGCGACCGATGATCTGCATGGCTCCGTCGACGACACGGGCGATCACCATATGAAAACTGTTTGAACCAAGGTCGACCGCAGCGAACTCCTGCGGACGAGGGGTTTTTTCGTTTATTGGCATAGGTTAGTCGGGTTGTTCGAGTGATTTGAGATAGTCGTAGATCGCCAGCTGTGCGCGCACTTTACGGCGATTGCCGCGCGGTACATAGCGATTACTCAGTTCTTTATCAAGATAGCGTGCTTTGACCGTATCGTTGAATAAGAGATCAAAAATATCCAGTACGCGCTGTTTTAAACGTGGATCCAGCAGCGGCACGGCGACCTCAATACGGTAGTCAATATTGCGCGTCATCCAGTCAGCAGAGGAGAGCCAAACCTGTTTATCACCGCCGTTTTCGAAAACATAGACACGATCGTGCTCAAGGAAACGGTCGACGATACTGATGACGCGAATGTTTTCACTGATCCCTTCCAGCCCAGGAATCAGAGAGCACATGCCACGAATCAACAGGTTAACGGGAACCCCGGAACTTGACGCGGCATACAGCCGGTCCACCAGGCCTTTATCGACCAGGTTATTCAGCTTCAGCGTGATGCCGGAAGGCTGGCCATTCTGGGCGTTGGCGATTTCTCTGTCGATCATCTCATACAGCAGGCGGCGCGAGTTCTGCGGCGAAACCAGCAGGTAATCGAAGCTCACCGGGCGGTATGGGTTTTCGATAAAGTTAAAGACGCGGCGCACTTCATTGGTGATACGCGCATCTGCCGTCAGCAGCGAATAGTCGGTGTACAGACGGGCGGTTTTTTCGTTGAAGTTACCGGTCCCGATATGCGCGTAGCGGACGACTTCTTCACCCTCTTTACGCGAGATCAGGAACAGCTTGGCGTGAATTTTCAGCCCCGGTGCCGAGAAGATAACGTGTACGCCCGCTTCGGTCAGACGTTTGGCCCAGTGAATGTTGGCCTCTTCGTCGAAACGCGCCTGCAGTTCCACAACGACGGTGACTTTCTTACCGTTGTGGGCGGCATGAATCATGGCGTCAATAATGCGCGAATCTTTGGCTACACGGTAGATATTGATTTTGATAGCCAGTACGCTCGGGTCGAAAGAGGCCTGACGCAGTAATTCCAGCACGTGTTCAAAGGTATGGTACGGATAGTAAAGCAACACGTCGCGTTCGCGAATAGCGTCAAATCCGTTGCGGAATTTATCAAACCACAGGTGACGCAGGCGCGGCATTGGCTTGTTGACCAGATTGGCTTTGCCCACATTCGGGAAGCCGATAAAGTCTTTAAAATTGTGGTAGCGGCCGCCTGGCAGCATGGAGTCATAGTTGGAGATAGAGAGCTTATCACGCAACATTTCAACCATCGCATCCGGCATATCGCGCTGATAGACAAAACGCACGGGCTCTGCGGTCAGACGCTGTTTCAGACTGGAGGACATGAGCTCCATCAGGCTCGATTCCATCTCGTGCACCAAATCATATTCAGCGTCACGGGTCATCTTCATCGAATAAGCGTTGAGCGCGTCGTAATCGAAGAAACCTTTAAAGATATCATCCAGACAATAGCGTAGGATATTATCAAGAAGAATCATTGGTTTGCGTCGGCGTGGAGCTTCCGGCGGCAGGTTAACAAAACGCGGAACTTTATCTGACGGAATTTCCAGCAGGGAATAATTGATGGTTTCACCGCGGATAATCTCAACGGCCAGATAGGTGTAATCATCTTTCAGGAATTGCACCAGATCCGTTTCGCGATTAATCAGGATTGGCGTAATGTGCTGGCGAAGATACGTCTTAAAGTAATTACGCAGCCAGGACTGCTGATTGACGGATAGCTGGCGTTCATTAATCAGGAAAATCTGATTACGCGCCATTTCCAGCAGCAGCTCATTATACAGGCTGTCAAATTCCTGATCGGCCTTCAGTACGCGGGCCTGAATTTTGCCTAACAAATGGCGAGAATGGGCGGTACTGCCTTGTTCTTCGCTAATTATGATGCGGCGCTTAAGTTCAGCGAAGCGCACTTTATAAAATTCATCGAGGTTGTTGGAGTAGATGCCCAAAAAGCGCATGCGTTCAATCAGTGGGTTACTTTTATCCGCGGCTTCCTGAAGTACGCGTTCGTTAAAGGACAACCAGCTGAGTTCTTTCTCGATATATAGCTTTTCCTGGCCCATTACAACTCACACTCCGGTTGATTGATGTTGCTTTTTCATTATGGCGAGCTTTGCCATTGAATGTCCAACTATGTCAAAGAAGTATGACAGTTTTCTTTCAATATGCTGTGAACAAAAACGATGGCGAGCGAGTGCCGGTTTTGTGTACAAAACAAGGCCATTCCCGGAGATAAACGGGGCAAAAATCATCTCTGATTTGAACAACATAGGAGGGAAGCGGCAGGCGGTGCATCGATAAAATACGCCTCTGGCGGAGAGCCGGAGGCGCTGATGATTATTCTTCAGCCGCATGGCCCTGTGGCGGCAGAGGGACGTTATCAAGCCAGGCCACATTCCCTTCCATACGCAGACGGCCGTCCAGAAACCAGCTCACCACCAGTGGGTAGATGGCATGTTCCTGAGTCTGCACGCGAGCGGTAATCTCGTCTTCGCTATCCCCGGCAAAAACCGGCACCTTGGCCTGCAGAATTACCGGACCGCCGTCGAGCTCATCGGTGACGAAATGCACCGATGTACCGTGCTCCTCATCACCGTTTTCCAGTACCTGGCGATGGGTATGCAGCCCCGGGTATTTTGGCAACAGCGACGGGTGGATATTCAGCAGACGCCCCTGATAATGGGCGACAAACGCCGGGCTAAGGATCCGCATGTAGCCTGCCAGCACCACCAGATCCGGCGCATAAGCATCGATCTCATGCATCAGTTCGCGATCGAAAGCTTCGCGATTGGCGAACTGGCTGGCCGACAGCGCATGGGCCGGAATACCGGCCTCACGCGCGCGTTCAAGGCCGAACGCGTCGGCTTTATTGCTGAATACCGCTCTCAGGGTGCCGTTAATCTGCTTTCGGCCGCAGGCATCAATTATCGCCTGCAAATTGCTTCCGTTACCGGAAATCAGCACCACTATGTTTTTCATTCAATGACCACACGCTGTTCGGAATCAGAAGCTTTGATATAGCCGATTTTCCACGCGTTTTCACCTTTCTCGTTCAGCAGCGCGATAGCGCTGTCGGCGACGTCTGCCGGCAGGGCGATAACCATGCCGACGCCGCAGTTAAAGGTACGGTACATTTCATGGCTGCTGACGTTACCGGCCTGCTGCAACCAGTTGAAGACTTCCGGCCATTGCCAGGAGGACTCGTCGATGACTGCCTGGGTGTTGTCCGGCAGCACGCGCGGAATGTTTTCCCAGAAGCCGCCGCCGGTCAGGTGAGCGATCGCGTGAACTTCAACGTTAGCAATCAGGTCCAGCACCGACTTAACGTAGATGCGGGTCGGCGCCAGCAGATGGTCAGCCAGCGGCGAACCGTTCAGATCGGTCGTCTGCGGATCGACGCCGCTGACTTCGATAATTTTACGCACCAGCGAGTAGCCGTTGGAATGCGGGCCGCTGGAGGCCAGCGCGACCAGCACGTCGCCATCGGCAACTTTGCTGCCATCGATAATTTCTGATTTTTCTACTACGCCGACGCAAAAGCCCGCGACGTCATAGTCTTCGCCGTGGTACATGCCCGGCATTTCTGCCGTTTCGCCGCCAACCAGCGCGCAGCCGGACTGCAGGCAGCCTTCGGCGATGCCGCTGATCACGCTGGCTGCCGTATCGACATCCAGTTTACCGGTCGCATAGTAGTCGAGGAAAAACAGGGGTTCTGCACCCTGGACCACCAGGTCGTTGACGCACATCGCCACCAGGTCAATACCGATAGTATCGTGGCGTTTCAGGTCCATTGCCAGACGCAGCTTGGTGCCGACGCCGTCAGTGCCGGAAACCAGAACCGGCTCGCGGTATTTTTGCGGCAATGCGCACAGTGCGCCGAATCCGCCCAGTCCACCCATCACTTCCGGGCGGCGGGTTTTCTTCACCACACCCTTGATACGGTCGACGAGCGCGTTGCCTGCATCAATATCTACGCCGGCATCTTTATAGCTGAGAGAGGTTTTATCGGTCACTGCGAAATCTCCACACATTTGCGGTAGCAAGAAAAATCGGCGCAATTCTAACAGGGAAAGCAAACGTTTGCGAGCCTGCTTTGCAGTCGGCGTGAATCGGCAGCGATATGAACAAATTTGAACCGGTTCACGAAAATGGAACCGGGTACATTCTTGTACTTGCCTCAGACATCGGGAATAGCCATCATGCCTATGAAACCGGTTTCTTTTTTTATTCAGGAGAGCCGAAGGTAGATTCCGCGGGGATTCAGGGGGAAGAGACGGGATGAACATTGCCGCATTTGATATCGGCGGAACGGCGTTAAAAATGGGCGTCAGCACCGCTGCGGGCGAACTGCTTAAAAAAGATAAGCAGTCGATAAGTGACAGCGACGGCGACCAGATACTACAGGCGATGCTGGCATGGATTGCCGCTCACCCGGAGTGCGAAGGTGTGGCGATCGGCGCGCCCGGCTATGTCAACCCGCACACCGGCTTTATTGAAATGGGCGGCGCAATCCGTAAGTTCGATAATTTCGCGATTAAACACTGGCTGGAGCAACAGACCGGGCTACCCGTCGCCATCGAAAACGATGCGAACTGCGTTCTGCTCGCCGAGCGCTGGCAGGGTAAAGCGGCCGACATGAGCGACTTTCTGGTTCTGACGATCGGCACCGGCATTGGCGGCGCGATTTTTTGTCACAACCAGCTGGTGCATGGCGCGCGTTTTCGCGCGGGCGAATTTGGCTATATGCAGACCGAACGCCCAGGCGCTCGCGATGTCCGCCGCTATTCAATGAATGAAAACAGCACGATGCGCGTCTTGCGGCACCGCTATGCCGGGCATGTCGGTAAATCGCCGGAAGCGGTAACCGGCGAAGAGATCTTCGATCGCTACGAGGCGGGCGACGCGGTCTGCCAGCGGCTGGTGGCTGACTTTTTCAACGGTCTCGGTACCGGTCTGTACAACCTGGTGAACATTTTTGATCCGCAGGCCATTTTCATCGGCGGCGGCATTGTCGAACGACCGGGCTTTTTGCCGAAGTTGCGTGAACATCTTGCCTGGTTCGGTATCGCCGACTATCTCGACGCCGTCAGCCACGGCAACGATGCAGGTTTGCTGGGGGCTGTTTACCATTTTAATCAGCAAAATCGATCGCTTAGCGGCGATTGCTCATAAGGAAGAGAACATGTCTGGATTTAAAGAAGGTTTTCTGTGGGGCGGCGCGGTAGCGGCGCATCAGCTGGAAGGCGGTTGGCAGGAAGGCGGTAAAGGTGTCAGCGTGGCCGATGTGATGACCGCCGGCGCGCACGGCGTGCCGCGTGAAATCACCCATGGCGTACTGCCGGGGAAAAATTATCCCAACCATGAGGCGATTGATTTTTACCACCGCTATAAAGAAGACATTCAGCTGTTTGCCGAAATGGGTTTTAAATGCTTCCGCACTTCGATTGCCTGGACACGTATCTTCCCGCTGGGTGATGAGTCTGAGCCTAATGAAGCGGGGCTCCAGTTCTATGACGACCTGTTTGATGAATGCCTGAAGTACGGTATTGAACCGGTGATTACGCTCTCTCACTTCGAGATGCCTTACCATCTGGTGACCGGGTATGGCGGCTGGCGTAACCGTAAGCTGATCGACTTCTTCGTCCGCTTTGCGAAAGTGGTGTTCGAGCGCTATCAGCACAAAGTGAAGTACTGGATGACCTTTAATGAGATCAATAACCAGGCTAACTTCCACGAAGATTTTGCCCCGTTCACCAACTCCGGTCTGAAGTATCTGCCGGATGAAGATCGCGAGCCGGTGATGTATCAGGCGGCGCACTATGAGCTGGTGGCCAGCGCCCTGGCGGTAAAAGCCGCCCGCGAGATTAATCCCTCGCTGCAGGTGGGTTGCATGATTGCCATGTGTCCGATTTATCCGTTCTCCTGCGCCCCGAACGATGTGATGATGGCAATGAACGCCATGCATCGCCGTTACTGGTTTACCGACGTTCACGTCCGTGGCAAGTACCCGCAGCATCTGCTGAACTACTTTGCGCGTCGCGGTTTCGAGTTGGATATCACTGAAGAAGACCGTCAGGCGCTGACCGAAGGCTGCGTCGACTATATTGGCTTTAGCTACTATATGTCGTTTGCGACGAAAGCGACCGATGATAATCCGCTGCTGGATTATGACGAGACGAAGAGCCTGGTCTCCAACCCGTACGTGCAGAAGTCAGACTGGGGCTGGCAGATTGACCCGGTTGGCCTGCGCTACTCTCTGAACTGGTTCTGGGATCATTACCAGTTGCCGCTGTTTATTGTGGAGAATGGCTTTGGGGCCATCGATGTGCGCGAAGCTGACGGCACGGTGGACGATCGCTACCGTATCGATTATCTCTCCACGCATATTGCCGAGATGAAAAAAGCGGTGGTTGAGGACGGCGTCGACCTGATGGGCTATACCCCATGGGGATGTATCGACCTGGTGTCCGCCGGTACCGGTGAAATGAAAAAACGCTACGGCTTTATCTACGTTGATAAAGATAATGAAGGCAACGGAACGCTGGATCGCAGCCGGAAGCGCTCTTTCTCCTGGTATCAACAGGTTATCAGCAGCAACGGCGAAACGTTGTAAAACGCTCCTCAGGCTTCGTACCACCCCGCCCGTGCGGGGTTTTTTTATTTTGATTTATACTGGCTCAGGCAGCGCAAAGCATTTTGGTTGATCCCGGTCAAACATATCGGCTATGGCGCAAATGGAAAAAAGCGGTATAATCCCGCGATTTTTTTTGTGGCTGCCCCTCAGAGGAGAAAGAAAATGAAGATTGTGGAAGTGAAACACCCGCTCGTCAAACACAAGCTGGGCCTGATGCGTGAGCACGACATCAGCACCAAACGCTTCCGTGAACTTGCCTCTGAGGTAGGTAGCTTACTGACGTATGAAGCCACTGCCGATCTGGAGACAGAGAAAGTCACCATCGAAGGCTGGAATGGCCCGGTAGAAATCGAGCAGATCAAAGGGAAGAAAATCACCGTTGTGCCGATTCTGCGCGCCGGTCTGGGGATGATGGAAGGGGTTCTGGAGCACGTACCGAGCGCGCGTATCAGCGTGGTGGGGATCTATCGTGACGAAGAGACGCTGGCGCCGGTGCCTTATTTCCAGAAGCTGGTGTCGAATATCGATGAGCGCATGGCGCTGGTGGTTGACCCGATGCTGGCAACCGGTGGTTCGATGATCGCCACCATCGACCTGCTGAAAAAAGCGGGCTGTTCCAGCATTAAGGTGCTGGTTCTGGTGGCGGCGCCGGAAGGGATTGCCGCGCTGGAGAAAGCGCATCCGGATGTTGAGATGTATACCGCATCGATTGACCAGGGCCTCAACGAGCACGGATACATTATTCCGGGGCTCGGCGATGCCGGCGATAAGATTTTTGGTACCAAGTGATTGCATCGATAATAAGAAGCCGACTTTAAGAGTCGGCTTTTTTTTGAATAAAACAAACTCACAGCAACTAATAAACGACTCTTAGAGGAAAACGCTATGACGCGCCGCGCAATCGGGGTGAGTGAAAGACCGCCGCTTTTACAGACTATCCCACTGAGTTTGCAGCATCTGTTCGCTATGTTTGGCGCAACGGTTCTGGTGCCCGTTCTGTTTCATATCAACCCGGCTACCGTTCTGCTGTTTAACGGCATTGGGACATTGCTGTATCTTTTCATCTGTAAGGGAAAAATCCCGGCCTATCTCGGATCGAGCTTCGCGTTTATCTCCCCGGTTCTGCTGCTGCTGCCGTTGGGGTATGAAGTGGCGCTGGGTGGCTTCATTATGTGCGGCGCTCTGTTCTGCATCGTCTCCTTTATTGTCAAAAAAGCCGGCACCGGCTGGCTGGACGTGATGTTCCCGCCGGCGGCCATGGGGGCCATTGTCGCGGTTATCGGTCTCGAACTGGCGGGCGTCGCGGCGAATATGGCCGGTTTGCTACCAGCCGACGGGCAATCGCCGGATAGCAAAACCATCATTATTTCGATGGTGACGCTGGCGGTGACGGTCTTCGGTTCGGTGCTGTTTCGCGGTTTCCTCGCCATTATCCCGATTCTGATTGGCGTGCTGGTGGGCTACGCGCTCTCCTTTGTGATGGGCGTTGTCGACACCACGCCGATTGCCGAGGCGCACTGGTTTGCCCTGCCGACGTTCTACACGCCGCGCTTTGAGTGGTTTGCGATTTTCACCATTCTGCCCGCCGCGCTGGTGGTGATTGCCGAGCACGTCGGCCACCTGGTGGTAACGGCGAATATCGTTAAAAAAGATCTGATCCGCGATCCGGGGCTGCATCGTTCGATGTTTGCTAACGGCCTGTCGACGATGATCTCTGGCTTCTTTGGCTCGACGCCCAACACCACGTACGGTGAGAATATCGGCGTCATGGCGATCACCCGCGTCTACAGCACCTGGGTTATCGGCGGGGCGGCGATTATCGCCATTCTGCTCTCCTGCGTCGGCAAGCTGGCGGCGGCGATTCAGATAATCCCGCTGCCGGTAATGGGCGGCGTTTCGCTGCTGCTGTACGGCGTAATTGGTGCCTCCGGGATTCGCGTGCTGATCGAATCGAAAGTGGACTACAACAAGGCGCAGAATTTGATTCTGACCTCCGTGATCCTGATCATTGGCGTCAGCGGCGCGAAAGTACACATTGGCGCGGCGGAGCTGAAAGGCATGGCGCTGGCGACAATTGTCGGCGTGGGCCTGAGCCTGATTTTCAAACTGATCGGCGTCCTGCGCCCGGAAGAGGTTGTGCTGGATGCGGCCGACAGTACAGAAGTAAAACATTGATCCGACAACCGGGCGGCGATCCCGCCCGGTTCTCTCAAGGCATACTTCGTGATAAACTCTCCGCGTTTTTCTGTAAGCCTATGATGAGGTCCATCTGAACGCACCGGCACAGCTCTCTCTGCCACTGTATCTTCCCGATGATGAAACTTTCGCAAGTTTTTGGCCGGGTGATAATCCTTCTCTTCTTGCTGCCTTACAGAATGTGTTGCGGCAGGAACATAGCGGATACATCTATATCTGGTCACGCGAAGGGGCGGGGCGCAGTCACTTGTTACATGCCGCCTGTGCGGAGCTTTCCCAGCGCGGCGACGCGGTGGGCTATGTTCCACTGGATAAGCGTACGTGGTTTGTACCGGAAGTGCTCGACGGGATGGAGCAGCTTTCGCTGGTCTGTATTGACAATATCGAGTGCGTGGCCGGCGACGAGCCGTGGGAAATGGCCATTTTCAACCTCTATAACCGGATCCTCGAATCGGGTAAAACGCGCTTGCTGATTACCGGCGATTGTCCGCCGCGCCAGCTGAATCTCGGGTTGCCGGATTTGGCGTCGCGCCTCGACTGGGGGCAAATCTACAAGCTACAGCCCCTGTCGGATGAAGATAAGCTGCAGGCGCTACAGCTGCGCGCGCGCCTGCGGGGTTTTGAGATGCCGGAAGATGTCTGTCGTTTCTTGCTCAAGCGGTTAGATCGTGAAATGCGCTCGCTGTTTATGACCCTCGATCAGCTCGATCATGCGTCGATCACCGCGCAGCGTAAATTGACCATTCCTTTCGTCAAAGAGATCCTCAAACTCTAGCCGGGCTGGATCTCTGCTATCGCCCCCAATCCGTGACCCTCGCGTGAAGAGGTTACTCGCTGCGCCATCACGACAAACCGCGATGGCGCATCGGTATCAGTTGACGATTTCCAGAACCTGCTCCGGCGGTCGGCCGATCCGCGCCTGGTCATGGCTGACGACGATCGGGCGCTCCATCAGCTTCGGGTTATCGACGATGGCCTGAATCAGCGCGTCCTCGCTAAGCTGCGGGTCGGCGAGCTGCAGGGTTTTATACAGCTCCTCTTTCTGACGCATCAGTTCGCGGGCGCTGGCCATGCCGAGCATTTTCAACAGCTGGCGCAGGGTGTCTGCATCCGGCGGCGTCTCCAGATAGAGTACGACGTCAGGATCGATACCGTTAGCTTTCAACAGGCTTAAGGTGTCGCGGCTCTTGGAGCAGCGGGGATTGTGATAGATTTTTACCGCGTCGGACATGTCGTCTCCTTACATTTTTTGATACGGGCGGAATCGTTCCTGCAGCTGGCGCAGCTGGTCGATACGCGCGTCGTAGCGCGCCTGCTGCAAACTGCCCAGTTTCACCTGCGAACTGGCGCTGCTCAGCAGAGTAATCGCCTGATCGAGCTTGCCGACCAGCGCCATACCTTCTGCGCGTGCCGCCAGCTCCTGGTCACGATGGCCGAGCGCGGCTTCAGCCTGCGCCAGCAGATCCCAACCGTTGCTGTCATCTTTGTAGCTAAAGGTATACCGGTTGAGGATTTTCTCCGCTTCCGCCGCTTGCCCGCCCTGTAAATATGCGTTGGCAAGGTTCAGCTGCAGAACCGGGTTGGTGCGAATTTCGCGGGCATTTTTCAGGCGGTTAATCGCATCGGCCGTTTTCTTCTGTCCGAGATCGATATCGGTTGCCAGGTCGAGATACCACGCATTCTGTGGATCGGCGCTCAGCAGAGGCTGCAGCGTTTTGCGCGCCAGATCGTAATTATTGCTTTCCATGGCCTGCAGCGCTCGCCCGTACTGGGAGGCGTGCTGTTCGCGGATATTGCCTTTCGCCCACGCGTTCAGCAGATCATCGCCAAGCTTATTTTCCCCGGAGTTATACATTCCCAGGGTTCTGGCCTTGGCGAGGTAAAAATCGGCGGAAGACTGGACAACCACAGGACGCATCTGGTTCGCGCGGTTGCGGGCGTCAGACAGACGACTCTCCGGCAGGGGGTGAGTCAGCAGCATTTCCGGCGGACGGGTCGAGTAGCGCGACTCGTCGAGCAGTTTCCCCATAAAGGCCGGCATCGCCTGCGGATCAAAGCCGGAGCGCTGCAGCACCTGAATCCCGATGCGGTCAGCCTCTTCTTCGTTTTGACGGGTAAAACTGATCATCCCCTGCTGGGTCCCCGCCAGGGTACCGGTGAGCGCCGCCATACCGGCCTGCGGGCTGGCCATCGCCAGCAGAATCGAGCCCAGCGCACCGACCCAGGTCAGCGGGGCGTTGCGTTTTTGATCTTCCATCGCCCGCGCGAGGTGGCGCTGCGTCACGTGGGAGATTTCGTGCGCCATGACCGACGCCAGTTCGCTTTCGGTATCGGAATAGCGGAACAGAGCGGAGTGCAGCACGACATTGCCGCCAAAGAAAGCAAAGGCGTTAATCTGGTCGTTATTAATCAGATAAAAGTGAAAAGGGGTGCGAACAGAGTTAGCGTGCGCGACCAGACGCATACCTAATCCATTAATATATTGCACCAGCAGAGGGTCGTTGATGAGCGGCGCACTACCGCGTAGCTGACGCACATAGTAGTCCCCCATCTGCATTTCCTGGCCAATAGAGAGCGTGCTTCCCGCAGAGGTTCCCATATCGGGCAGGGTATCTGCGGAGTCAGCAAAAGCAGGCAAAATTGAACCCAGCGTCAGCGACGCTATGACGGTTGCCACCAGCGTTTTCTTTAACTGCCTGAACATAACCTCTGTCCTGTAATGTGGGTGTGCCAGTTTGACCGGTTGGGCGGCGTAATGTTCCATTTCCGCGCGTCATGCGAGTTTAGCTGGCGTTGGGGCTATTGAAAATATGATATTCACGCCAGGGGGAATGTTTGTGGCTTTGCTAATAAAAGCGAAGTCTTTCCGGTGACATTTAGATACAATTCCCTCGGTTTTTTGCCGCTAAGCGCTTCAGGGAAGGGTTTTATGCTTGAGATGTTAATGCAGTGGTACCGTCGTCGGTTTAGCGATCCGGAAGCGATAGCGCTGCTGGTTATTCTGCTGGCCGGGTTCGGGATCATGTTCTTTTTCAGCGGCCTGCTGGCGCCACTGCTGGTCGCCATCGTGCTGGCTTATCTGCTGGAATGGCCGACTGTCAGGCTGGAGCGCGTAGGGCTTTCGCGAACCTGGGCAACTTCGTTAGTGCTGATTCTGTTCGTCGGCGTGTTGTTGCTAATGGCGTTTGTGGTGATGCCCGTCGCCTGGCAGCAGGGCATCTATCTGATTCGCGATATGCCTGGCATGCTCAATAAGCTTTCCGATTTTGCCGCCACGGTTCCGCGCCGTTACCCGGCGCTGATGGACGCCGGTATTCTCGACGCCATGGCGGATAATATGCGCAACCGCGTGCTCACCGTCGGCGATTCGGTGGTCAAATATTCTCTGGCTTCGCTGGTCGGTTTACTGACTCTGGCGGTCTATCTGGTGCTGGTACCGCTGATGGTGTTCTTTCTGCTAAAAGACAAAGAGCAGATGCTGAATGCCGTGCGCCGCGTGCTGCCGCGCAACCGCGGGCTGGCGGGGCAGGTATGGAAAGAGATGAACCAGCAGATCACCAACTATATCCGCGGTAAGGTGCTTGAGATGATTGTCGTCGGCGTGGCAACGTGGATTGGCTTTATCCTGTTTGATCTCAACTATTCGCTGCTGCTGGCGGTGCTGGTCGGGTTCTCGGTGCTGATTCCGTACATCGGCGCCTTCGTGGTGACCATTCCGGTCGTCGGCGTGGCGCTGTTCCAGTTTGGCGCAGGCACGGAGTTCTGGAGTCTGTTTGCGGTGTACCTGATTATTCAGGGGCTGGACGGTAACCTGCTGGTACCGGTGCTGTTTTCCGAAGCGGTCAACCTGCATCCGCTGGTGATTATTCTGTCGGTGGTTATCTTTGGCGGGCTGTGGGGATTCTGGGGCGTCTTTTTTGCGATTCCGCTGGCAACCCTTATCAAAGCGGTGGTGCACGCGTGGCCGGATGGCCTGGCGGTGGAAGACGAGAAATAGTCCGTGGCTGGAAACGCGGAAATGAAAACGGACGCCGGGTCAGTGAATCACGACCCGGCGTCCTGCGTCAGGTCGTGCGTTAGCCGTTTTCTTTCAACCAGTTCAGCACCACATCGTGGTGATTGCTGGTTTTAAAGTTATCAAATACGTGTTCGACTTTGCCGTTGCTATCGATCAGGAAGCTAATACGGTGAATACCGTCGTAGGTTTTCCCCATAAACGATTTTTCGCCCCAGACGCCAAACTGCTCACACACCTGGTGGTTTTCATCCGACAGCAGCGTGAAGTTCAGCAACTCTTTTTCGGCGAAACGGGAGAGTTTTTCCGGTTTATCGGTACTGATACCCAGGACCTCAACACCCGCTTTTTTTAAGTCATCCATATTATCGCGCAGGCCGCAGGCCTGAACGGTACAACCCGGGGTCATGGCTTTCGGGTAAAAATAAACCAGAACACGCTGTCCCTGGAAGTCGGTCAAATTTACTTCCTCGCCGTCCTGGTCCGGTAAGCTAAATTTCGGTGCAATATCACCGGCTTTCAGTGGATTCATTACTCAAACTCCATCCTGTTCATCATGTTGTGAATAATTAACGATGTTAATACTGCCTTGTGCGTTCAGTTCTGTACATAGGGCTTTGAACGCTTGTTCGATATTTGATGCATTTTGTGTGGCCGGGCTGTGTGCGGTTATCTGAATAAACAACTGCGCTGAATCGTCATCACCGCTGAGCTGGGTACGAGAAACCAGTTCGGCGATGTTCATATTCCACGCGTCAAACAGGGCAGTGAAACGCTCGATAATGTGCGGCGAGTCCGGTACCTCAACCTGGACCCAGACGGTGTTTGGCATGGATTGAGGAGGTCGTGCGGTCGTCCGCTTCATCACGATCAGCAAATCCAGCTCAGCTCCTTTCAGCGGCAGGGTCGATTCGATAAGCGTAATCGCGTTCCATGAACCTGAAAGCAGCATGATAAACGTAAACTCGTCACCAAGCATGGCCAGCCGGCTGTCTTCGATATTACAGCCGCAGCTGCTGACGTGGCGGGTGATAGTGTTCACGATGCCGGGACGGTCAGCGCCCAAAGCGGTAATAACCAGATAGTGTTGTAATGAGGCGGTCAAACCTGTTCTTCCTTCAAAAAGGTGAGGTAACATTAGGAAAGCATAAAAAAAACCGGCATACAACATCCCTGATGGCATCGGGTCTCTTGCTTTTATTACGGGACCAAACGTAACATTGAGAATCTTGTCGCACTTCAGCTCTGAGGATGGCCCATGTTCACGGGAAGTATTGTAGCGCTTGTCACGCCGATGGATGAAAACGGTAATGTCTGCCGGTCAAGCCTGAAAAAACTGATTGATTACCATGTCGCCAGCGGAACCTCGGCGATCGTTTCGGTAGGGACTACCGGAGAATCTGCGACCTTAAGCCATGAAGAACATGGCGCTGTCGTGATGATGACGCTTGAACTGGCTGACGGGCGTATCCCGGTCATCGCTGGTACCGGTGCAAATGCAACCGCAGAGGCGATTAGCCTGACCAAACGTTTTAACAACAGCGGCGTTGTCGGCTGCCTGACGGTCACTCCTTATTACAATCGTCCGACCCAGGAAGGGCTGTTCCAGCACTTTAAAGCCATCGCCGAACACACCGACCTGCCGCAAATTCTGTATAATGTGCCGTCCCGTACCGGTTGCGACATGCTGCCGGAAACCGTCGGTCGCCTGGCGGAAGTAAAAAATATTATTGGTATTAAGGAAGCGACGGGGAACTTAAGTCGTGTTCATCAGATCAAAGAGCTGGTTTCAGATGACTTTATTCTGTTGAGCGGCGATGATGCCACCGGAATGGACTTTATGCAGCTCGGCGGTCAGGGCGTGATTTCCGTAACGGCGAACGTGGCGGCTCGCGAAATGGCGGATATGTGCCGACTGGCTGCGGAAGGCCAATTTGCGCAAGCTCGCGCAATTAACCAACGTCTGATGCCATTGCATACAAAATTATTTGTCGAACCCAACCCGATCCCCGTGAAATGGGCATGTAAGGCGTTGGGTCTTGTGGCAACCGATACGCTGCGTCTGCCGATGACGCCGATTACCGAACAGGGTACTCAGGCCGTTACCGCAGCGCTGAAGCATGCCGGTTTGCTGTAAAGTTTAGGGAGATTTGATGGCTTACTCAGTACAGAAGTCGCGCCTGACGAAGGTTGCGGGTGTTTCACTGGTCCTGCTTCTCGCGGCCTGTAGTTCCGACTCACGCTACAAACGTCAGGTGGGAGGCGATGAGACTTATCTGCAAGCTACGCCGCTCAGTGAACTGCACGCGCCTGCGGGCATGATTCTGCCGGTTCAGGTTGGGGATTTTAATATTCCGGTTGCGACCAGCGCAGGCGCAGTGGGCAAAGCTCTGGACATCCGTCCCCCGGCTCAGCCTCTGGCACTGGTGAGCGGCGCTCGTACTCAGTTTAACGGTGATACCGCCACGCTGATGGTCGAGAATGGTCGTAGCGGTTCGCTGTGGGCGCAGGTCGCCAGCATCGTACAGTCTAAGAACTATGTCATCACCAAACGCGACGATGCCAGCCAGACGCTGAATACCGACTGGGTTGAGTGGAATCGCCTCGATGAAGACCAGCAGTATCGGGGTCGCTATCAAATCTCAGTGAAACCGCAGGGTTATCAGCAGGCGGTTATCGTGAAGCTGGTGAACCTTGAGCAGACCGGGAAACCGGTATCCGATCCGGCTTCTCTGCAACGCTACAGTACGTCGATGCTGAACGTCATTTCCGAAGGTCTGGATATGAACGCCACCAGCGCGCAGAACGCGGCGCAGAAAAATGCCGGCGCGACCTTCGATGTGCAGAGCGCTGCCGACGATACGGGTCTGCCCATGCTGGTTGTTCGCGCACCGTTCAACCTGGTGTGGCAACGTCTGCCGGGCGCACTGGAAAAAGTGGGCATGAAGGTAACGGATAGCACCCGCTCGCAAGGCAGCATGGCGCTGACCTACAAGCCGCTGTCTGACAGCAGCTGGCAGGCGCTGGGTGCCAGCGATCCGCAGCTGGTTTCAGGTGATTACAAACTGCAGGTCGGCGACCTCGATAACCGCAGCAGTCTGCAGTTCATCGACCCGAAAGGTCATACGTTGACGCAGTCGCAGAATGACGCCCTGGTAGCCGTATTCCAGGCCGCATTCAGTAAGTAATAAACAGGGCTGGAGCAATCCGGCCCTTTTTAATGTATAGTGACGCAAACGTGTGCGTATACACATCATCCTTCAAATTGTCTCTTTGTTGGCTGCCTTCGTTCATCCCAGTCACTTACTTATGTAAGCTCCTGAGGATTCGCGTAGCTGCCGCCGCGATGCGCTTTGAAGGATTTCGTGTACGGGCGGAAACGTATTTTTTGACTTAATATCACTGGAGTGGTGAAAGATGAAAAAGCAAGCTGAGTTGTATCGTGGTAAAGCGAAAACCGTTTACAGCACGGAGAATCCGGATCTGCTGGTCCTCGAATTCCGTAACGATACTTCAGCAGGGGATGGCGCACGCATTGAGCAGTTCGATCGTAAAGGCATGGTGAACAACAAATTTAACCATTTCATTATGAGCAAACTGCAAGAAGCTGGCATCCCGACTCAGATGGAAGCGCTGCTCTCCGATACCGAATGTCTGGTGAAAAAGCTGGAGATGGTTCCGGTGGAGTGTGTGGTCCGTAACCGCGCAGCCGGTTCTCTGGTTAAACGTCTGGGTATTGAAGAAGGCATTGAACTCAATCCGCCGCTGTTTGACCTGTTCCTGAAAAATGATGCGATGCACGATCCGATGGTCAACGAGTCTTACTGTGAGACTTTTGGCTGGGTAAGCAAAAAAAACCTGGCGCGCATGCAGGAACTGACTTTCAAAGCCAACGACGTATTGAAAAAACTGTTTGATGACGCCGGCCTGATCCTGGTCGACTTCAAGCTGGAGTTTGGTCTGTTCAAGGGCGAAGTGGTGCTGGGCGATGAGTTCTCGCCAGATGGCAGCCGTCTGTGGGATAAAAATACCCTCGACAAAATGGACAAAGACCGTTTCCGTCAGAGCCTGGGTGGCCTGATTGAAGCTTATGAAGAAGTCGCCCATCGCCTGGGCGTTAAGCTGGACTAACTCTCCCTTCGCCAGAGGACGATCCCGTCTTCTGGCGCTCTTGTTGTTGTTTCCTGTGGTAATTCTCCTCTTAAGCGCCTACGATCTCTCATATTCGAGAACTTGATGGATTGAGGTGCCTATGCGCTGGCAAGGACGTCGCGAAAGCGACAATGTAGAAGATCGACGTAATGATTCCGGCTCGCCTCTGGGCGGCGGTGGCGGTGGTTTCCGTCTTCCCAGCGGCAAGGGCGGGATCGTCCTGCTGATTATCGTGCTGGTTGCGGGCTATTACGGCGTGGATTTGACCGGCATGCTGACGGGAGAACCGATCGGCCAGCAGCAAACGACGACCCAGCGTTCAGTCAGCCCGAAAGACAATGAAGCCGCGAAGTTTACCTCGGTTATTCTGGCGACAACCGAAGATACCTGGGGGCCCATTTTTGAAAAGATGGGGCGTCAATATCCGCAGCCGAAGCTGGTGCTTTATCGCGGCGCTACGCGGACCGGCTGTGGAACCGGGCAATCGGTTATGGGACCGTTCTACTGCCCGGCGGACAGCACTGTCTATATTGACCTCTCTTTCTATGACGAAATGAAGAATAAGCTCGGGGCGGATGGCGATTTTGCTCAGGGCTATGTTATCGCCCATGAAGTCGGCCACCACGTGCAAAAGCTGCTGGGGATCGAATCGAAAGTGCGCCAGCTGCAACAGAATGCGTCGCCGACGGAAGTCAACCGCCTGTCGGTGAAAATGGAGCTGCAGGCCGACTGTTTTGCCGGGGTCTGGGGCCATAACATGCAGAAACAGGATGTGCTGGAGACCGGCGACCTGCAGGAAGCCCTCAATGCCGCAGAAGCCATCGGCGACGATCGCCTGCAGCAGCGGAGTCAGGGACGCGTGGTTCCGGACAGCTTCACGCATGGCACCTCTGAACAGCGCTACACCTGGTTCAAGCGCGGTTTCGACAGCGGCGATCCGGCGCAGTGCAACACCTTTGGCCGCGCGCTCTGATCGCGTTCGCCCATGGATAAACTGCTTAGCCTGACGGCGCAGATGGCGCAAGAGGGGATTCGTCGCCTGCTGGTGCTCAGCGGCGACGATGCGTGGTGCCTGCAGCAGGCGCTACTGTTGCGTAAACGGCTGGCCGGCGATGGTTTGTGGGTGGGGCCGCAGCCCATGGAAGAACCCTGTATCTCGCCGGAGGCCCTCAAATCTCTGCTTGGGCGTGAATACCACCACGCCTTCTTTGATGCCCGCAGCGGCTTCGACGCGGCGGCCTTTGCTGCGCTGAGCGGGACGTTGAAAGCGGGAAGCTGGCTTATCCTGCTGACGCCGCCTTTCACCTGTTGGCCGACGCGGCCAGATGCGGATTCTCTGCGCTGGAGCGACGCGCCTGAGCCCATTCCGACGCCCCATTTTGTCCACCGTTTTTGTCAGCGGGTCTGCGCGAATCGTGAGGCGATCGTCTGGCGTCAGAATGAACCACTGACGCTACCGGACGACGTGCCGCGACCGCACTGGCATCCGGCTGACGGCCATCCTCAGGCCGGGCAGGCCGCTATTCTGGCCAGTCTGAGCACGCTCCCTGCGGGCATTGCCGTGGTCACCGCCGAGCGCGGACGGGGAAAATCCGCGCTGGCGGGAATGTTGATTCGTCAGCTGGCGGGCGATGCCATCGTCACCGCCCCGGCGCGCGGCGCAACCGAGGTGATGGCGACCTTCGCTGGAGACGCTTTTCGCTTTATGGCACCGGATGCATTGCTGGCCAGCAATGCTCAGGCATCATGGCTGGTCGTCGATGAAGCGGCAGCCATTCCCGCGCCGCTGCTTCGCCAACTGGTCGCCCGTTTTCCTCGCACCTTACTGACCACGACCGTACAGGGCTATGAAGGCACCGGGCGCGGCTTTTTGCTCAAATTTTGCGCCAGCTTTCCCCACTTGCGCCAGTTTAATCTGGTCACGCCCGTTCGCTGGGCTCCGGGGTGCCCGCTGGAAGCGCTGGTCAGCGAATTGCTGCTGTTTGGCGACGAAGCTTTTGCCCACACTCCATCGGGAGAGGTCGCGTTTGCGGCGGTGGAGCAGGACAGCTGGCGGCAACATGCCGGGCTCGCCGAGGCTATGTATCAACTGCTCTCCGGCGCGCATTACCGCACATCGCCGCTGGATTTGCGGCGGATGATGGATGCGCCGGGCCAGCATTTTACCTGCGCCCGCACGGAGAATGGCGTGGCCGGGGCTCTATGGCGGGTGGAAGAGGGCGGGCTTGATCCCGCCCTGAGCCGGGCGGTATGGGCCGGCTTTCGCCGCCCGCGCGGCAATCTGGTGGCGCAGTCGCTGGCCGCCCACGGCGGAAGCCCGCTGGCGCCCACGCTACTGGCGCAGCGAATCACCCGTATCGCCGTGCACCCGGCCCGCCAGCGCGAGGGGCTTGGTCAGGCTCTGGTCGCCCGTGCGGTCGCGCAAAGCGACGGCCTCGATTATCTTTCGGTCAGCTTTGGCTATACGCCGGAGTTAGGGCGCTTCTGGCAGCGCTGCGGTTTTACGCTGGTACGTTTAGGGACCCATCGCGAGGCAAGCAGCGGGTGCTACACGGCGATGGCGCTTTATCCGTTAAGCTCTGCGGGGCACGAACTGGTGCTGCGGGAGTCGCAGCGCCTGGCGCGCGATGAGTTCTGGCTGCGGGAGTGGCGGGAAGCGTTATTTCCGCAGCCGGAGGCGCCAGCAGCTATGCTTACGGAAGACGACTGGCTGGATGTGGCGGGCTTCGCGTTTGCCCATCGCCCGCTGCCGGCGGTGGTTGGCAGCCTGAATCGGCTACTGTTACACACCGGGCTGCCGCTTCCGGCACTTCGCGCCCGTCTGCAGCGCCAGGATGAAGTGGAGATTTGTACCGGGCTGGGTCTGTCCGGACGCAAAGCGCTGTTGGTCAGGCTGCGCGAAGAAGCGGGACTGGCGCTGCTGGACCTGGACGCATCGCGGGCGCAGAGGCTGCGCCAGCAGGTCGGGCAACTGCAATTTTTTTAACTAACTCATTCAGTTAAATGTCATGGTTATATTCCGCGCGCGGCGTAAACTGCCCACGTAAACTAAGGAGACAGCCATGAAACACGACCATTTTATTGTGCAAAGCCCTGCGACACCTGCCCAACAGCTGCTGTTGCTGTTTCATGGCGTCGGCGATAACCCGGTTGCAATGGGGCAAATCGGCAGTCTGTTTGCGCCGCAGTTCCCGGATGCGCTGATCGTCAGCATCGGTGGTGCCGAGCCTTGCGGCCCGCCGCCGGGCCGCCAGTGGTTCTCGGTTCAGGGGGTGACGGAAGAAAATCGTCAGTCGCGGATTGATGCCATTATGCCGACTTTTATTGAGACCGTTCGCTACTGGCAAAAACAGAGCGGCGTCGGCCCGCGGGCGACGGCGCTGATTGGTTTCTCGCAGGGGGCGATTATGTCTCTGGAGAGCATCAAAGCCGAGCCGGGGCTGGCATCGCGGGTTATCGCCTTTAATGGACGGTATGCGACGCTTCCGCAGTCGGCGACCACCGCCACGACCATCCATCTGATCCACGGCGGCGAAGATCGCGTTATCGATCTGGCGTGGGCGGTTTCGGCCCAGGAGGCGCTCCAGCAGGCTGGCGGCGATGTGACGCTGGATATCGTCGAGGATCTGGGGCATGCGATTGACGATAGCAGCATACAGTTTGCCCTTGAACGTCTGCGCTATACCGTGCCGAAGCACTATTTTGACGAGGCGTTAAGCGGCAGTACGCCGAAAGACGACGATATTATCGAATTGCTCTAATCGAATATTATCTCGTGAACGTACTCCCCGGATAAGGCGTATCACGCCGCTATCCGGGGGACTCCCGGAGGGGTGGGATTGACCGGGGGTCTTACTTCTTCGGCTGGTCGTGCTTCGGCCAGTCGTCGTCATCGTCCCACTTATCGTTACAATCGCGATGGGGCGGCAGCTCCGGCTTATTGGCGAGAAACTTTTTGTGGTCAACGCGATTAAGATCCTTAATCACGTTAATCATGACGCCCACCAAAAATACCAGCACCAGAATCCACCAGTGGTTGATTAGCCATTCCATGTGCGCTTCCTCTTTTCAGGTCGAGGTCGTCAGGCGACCAGTTGTTCCATGATGCGTTGATACATCCGCGCCAGCAGCTGCAGATCGGCGGCGTTAACACATTCATTGATTTTGTGAATTGTCGCATTCACCGGACCCAGCTCGACCACCTGCGCACCCATGCGGGCGATAAAGCGGCCGTCAGAGGTGCCGCCGTTGGTCAGCAGCTGGGGTTTGATCTCATTATAGTGCTCAATGGCATTCACCACCGCTTCGACCAGTTTGCCACGGCTGGTGAGGAACGGCTGGCCAGACAACCACCAGTCCAGGGTATAGCGCAGCTGATATTTATCCAGCAGCTCGACGACGCGGGCTTTGATCATTTCGTCGGTCAGTTCGGTGCTAAAGCGGAAGTTGAACTGAACATACATGTCGCCGGGGATCACGTTATTGCTCCCGGTACCCGCCTGTACGTTGGCTATCTGCATGCTGGTGGGAGGGAAAAATTCATTGCCTTTATCCCACTCGATCCCCACCAGCTCCGTCAGCATAGGAGCCGCGCGGTGCACCGGGTTATCGGCGAGATGCGGGTAAGCGACATGGCCCTGCACGCCGTGAATGGTCAGGTTGCAGGTGAGTGAGCCGCGACGACCGTTTTTGACCACGTCGCCGACGACTTCGGTGCTTGACGGCTCGCCGACCAGACAGTAGTCCAGACGTTCGTTACGGGCCATTAGCGCTTCGACGACTTTCACCGTGCCGTTGTGCGCGCTGGCCTCTTCATCAGAGGTGATCAAAAAGGCCAGACGACCTTTATGGTTCGGATACTGGGCGACAAAGCGCTCGGCGGCAACCACCATGGCTGCCAGCGAGCCTTTCATATCTGCCGCGCCGCGGCCGAACAGCATGCCGTCGCGGATAGTAGGTTCGAAGGGCGGGTTAATCCAACGGTCGGCATCGCCGGCCGGAACAACATCGGTATGGCCGGCAAAGGCCAACGTTTCACCGCGCCCGCGCCAGGCCCAGAAGTTTTGGGTATCGCCGAAATCCATCGGTTCGACGGTAAAACCAATCGCACGCAGGCGTTCAATCATTAACGCCTGACATCCCGCATCATCGGGGCTGAGGGAAGGGCGGCGAATAAGCTGCTGAGCCAGCTCAATGACCGGGCAAGACATAGACTATACCTCGTTAACAAGCTTCTTATAAGTGAGTTCACTGAAACCCAGCAGCATAGGCTGCCCGGGCGCGCAGAGCAATGGGCGTTTGATAATTGCCGGCATTTCCAGCATCAACCCGGCGGCAGCATCGGCGTTATTGATACCGGCACGCACTGTTTCATCCAGTTTGCGCCAGGTTGTGCCGCGGGTGTTGAGCAGGGCTTCCCAGCCCAGTTCGGCGATAAAGGTGTTTAACAGCTCGCGATCCAGACCATCGGCACGATAATCATGGAATTGATAGGCCATCTGATTCGCCTCCAGCCAGCGGCGGGCCTTTTTAATGGTGTCGCAGTTTTTGATACCATAAAGAGTACACAAACTTTTTTGAGATGGATTAGTAGTCATGAATAAGTGATACCTATATCTACGTGTCAGTTCAGAACGACAAGTTCAGGGTGATGGTTTAGATCGGCAAGAATCGATGCTGATCAAGTACTTCAATGATAATGCCGAAGCACAGGATTTCGATCCAGAGTATGAGTTGATTATTGATAAAGGTTTGTCCGCGTTTAAAGCAGAACATTTGCACGATACCGCTGGTTTGGGAAGGTTTTTTGCTCAGGTCAGAGAAGGACTGATTGAAAAGGGGTCCGTACTTCTTGTGGAGTCCTTAGACAGATTTTCTCGTGAAAATCCGTTTAAATGTGTTCAGTATCTGTCTGAGTTAGATCGGTCACAGATTGAACTGATTGATGTGAGTAAAAATCTACCAATTGGGCGTAGGTACCCTAATTCACTAAGTTTTGCGATGATGGTGGCCGAACGTGCTTATGAAGAATCTAAGATTAAGTCGGAACCCCCTCTGTCAGGATAGTTGTCACCCCCCCATCGAAAACACGAATGACAAGATGGGAACAAACAGTGAAGCGTATTTCACCAGAACGTAAATCAGCCGCACTGGCTAAATTACTACCGCCCTACAACATGACCGTCACCGCCGTTGCACAGAGGGAAGGGATATCGGAAGCTACCCTCTATTACTGGCGTAATAAGGCGAAAGCAGAGGGAATACCGGTGCCAGGCGCAAACAAAACTACCGACCAATGGTCAGCTGATGTCCGGCTGGCTGTGATTATCGAAACGGCCACACTCAGTGAAGCAGAACTTGCGCAATACTGCCGTAAGAAAGGGCTTTATCCTGAGCAGATTAGTCAGTGGAAACAAGGGTTTTTGCAGGTATCTTCGCCCAATGACAAAGTCGCGCTTAAGCCGATACAAAAAGAAAACAAGCAACTAAAACGCGAACTGATACGTAAGGAAAAAGCGCTGGCGGAGGCGGCAGCGATACTGGTACTGCGAAAGCAGTTGCACTACTACGGGGAAACCGACGAGGACGACTGACATCCGGTACAGAGCGACAGGTCCTGACAGGTTATGTGCGCGAAGCGATGGTGTCAGGAGCCCGGTTGTCGGTGTCGCTCACTGAAGCCGGGTTAAGTGAGCGAACGTGGCGACGCTGGCAAACCTCGACAGAAGACAAACGCACTGGCGCAGTCAGGTCATCTCCGGCGAACCGGTTAAGTGCGCAAGAAGAGCAACAGAGACTGGCGGTGTGCCATCAACCCGCGTATGCCAGTCTGCCACCGTCACAAATCGTCCCGGAGCTGGCTGATAAAGGAATATATCTGGCGAGTGAGTCAACCTTCTGTCGAGTGCTGCGTCGGCATGGAGAGGCGCATCGCCGGGGACGACAACGAGCGGCACAGAAAGTCACCCCGGCAAGGAGCTGGCAAGCCAGTGGGCCGAATCAGGTGTGGACATGGGACATCACATGGGTTCCGTCAACCGTAAAGGGTCGCTGGTTCTACCTGTATCTGGTGGAAGACCTCTCCAGCCGAAAATAGTGGGATATGAAGTACATGAAACAGAAAGTGGTGAGCAGGCAGCAGCCCTGATACGACGCACGGTACGTCGGGAAGGATGCTGGCCATGTCCGCCAGTGCTGCATGCGGACAATGGAGCGGCGATGAAGTCGCAGACGTTGCAAATGAAGCTTCATGAGTTGGCAATAACGCCGTCTCACAGCAGGACAGGGGTCAGTAACGATAACGCGTATGTGGAATCGCTGTTCAGGACGCTGAAATATGTGCCGCAGTGGCCGTCATCGGGGTTCGACAAGTTAGATGATGCGCGTGAATGGGTAGAGAATTTTACCCATTGGTATAACGAAACGCATCGACATAGCGGCATCAGATATGTGACGCCAGGCCAACGGCACAGAGGTGAAGATGGCAGGGTGCTGAAGAAGCGGGATGAAGTGTACCAGATGGCAAAAGCGCAACGGCCTGAACGCTGGTCAGGCAGGACACGGAACTGGCAACCGACAGGCAAGGTGATGCTGAATCCCGAGCGGGAAAAACAGGCAGCCTAAATCAACCGGGGGTGCCAACTATCTTGACACTTACCGGGCAAGTGCTGCCCGCCCCTCAAGCGATGAGGCCAGAGCACAAAAACTTGGTTTTAAAGACGGGAAAGAGTTTTCTGTTGCCCGTGAAAATAATATTTCGAATGTTGCTGATTACGCCAAATTTGCCGAGGAACAACGCATTAAAGCAGCAGATAAGGCGGCTCAGGATGCTGTACTTGCCGCAGAAAAAGAACGGAAAGCGAAGGAAGAAGAAGCTAAATGTTTTGATGATGCTTATTGCTATGCCTCGAAACATGAGGGCGGGGATTATATTTGTAAGGTTGCTGTTGAAAAGTCTGCTCAATACCAGTTTAAATGGACTGATGGAATTACTGAACCAAAATTCTCGTCATATAGCTGGTACGACAAAAGCAGGAAATTAGTCACTCTTTACGGGCACAGAGCACAGGCTCAAAACGGCTTTGGGGCTTTTAAAAATATAGCGTACTCCTGTACGTTCAATGCTGACACTGGTGAAGTATTAAGTACTGACCTTCAATAAGGAATATTGAAATGAAAAAGGCTTCTATCGCAGCTATGTTATTTTGTGTTTCTGTTTCGTCAATAGCGGCAGTACCAGACGGGAAAACTGAAAAGCCGTTCGTAATTGATGGGGAAGTTATTTGTCTGAAAGAAATCCAGAAGCAGAGTACCCCTTATCTCAAATCTTTTGAGGAAGAAAGCGGCGTTAAGTACAAGTACGTCGTTAAATCTGGTTTATCGTACAAGGAAACTGTAGGGTTAAAATTACAGATCAATCGCGTAGATTCAGGACTGAATGTGCGTGTAGCCGATTTGGATTATTACTGGCTACAGGAGCGAGGCAGCATGTGCCAACCAACATACATGGTACTTGATCGTTCTCAATGAGCATGGTGCTAAACAAGGTCGCGAAAGCGGCCTTTTTTAATGGTAATGCTGTGCTTTTTTAATTTTTTGAATCCTCTGTAGCACTCATTGTACTGTACAAAGACTGTACATAACCTTACCAGTCATGTGACAATAACAGCTCAAAAAATAGCGTAAGTACAGGATGTTATGGAACAGGAACTCTATTTTTGCTCCCCCGGTGAAAACCAGTACTATTCAATGCTCCCTTTGTGGGGCGTGGCTCGCGTTTCTGAAATGGCTAACGGTACACCGTGGCTCGAGCCGCAATGGGTCGGAGGGCATGGTGACGTACCGGATGGCCTCGCCCTCTACACATCCAGACTTGATGCGACTATCAATAGCCTGGTCATGAATCAACGGGATGGTGACGTTTGGGCTGTCTATCCGTTTACCGATTTCAACGTCACTCAGATGATGCTTGAAAGAAAGGCCAAACAATCAAAGTACTGGGTTATGATTATTTTTGGCTTTACCGGGGATGATTTCAGACGTTTGATCAAAACCACCGGGATATACCGTACTGTGTACTTCCCTGTTGGATTCCCCATTAGTGACGTTATCGATCAAAACACCAATCCCGCGATTTTAAATTTTTCAGAAGATTTCTTTGAGTCTGTAGACGAATACTGGAAAGTACATTTTAACGCTTACTGTCAGAACATTCAGCACCTGAATGAAATGTCGAAAAATAGTATTGAAGAGATGGCAAGAAAAGCAATATCACAGGCCAATGTGACCGATAAACCGCTATTGACTGCCAATACTCATGTAAGTGTCATGACTTATTTTCGGGGTGAATGGGTTGTTTCGTCACCTGAAGGTGTTGCGTCCTCAAAAGTACACTAAATTAAAGGGATTTTGTTATGGGAAGACAAAGGCAGATTGCCAAATTAGGTAACAAAACAACAAAAGGTCATATTGTTAGTGCATCGTCAACGATTACTGATGGCCGTGACCCCCTCGTGGTCAATGGTGATAAGGCATGGTGTGATGTATGTAAGGCTTCCTTTGAAATCAATGCAACTTATTCAGGGTATACCGATAGTGATTTTTTAGTCGGTGACGGCGATCAAGTCCTTTGTAATTGTAAAGATAACTATGTCATAGCAATATCTGGTTATACGGGACATTCTTCACCAGAAAGGAAAGCATTTGCTACATCAGCAAATATCGCCCCTTCATCATCGTTTACGGGTAGTAATGCTGCTGTATCAGCCGTTCCGGTATTCGCTAAATCAATACTTCGTGGTACTGGCAATACTGATGCAGGAACGGCAGACGAGCCACAAGCTAACATTAGCGAGATGAGTTTCTATCAGTCTGCTCCATCGCAGGCAGTCCCTGAGCCAGAACAGCACGCACAAGCCGCGAAGAAGAAAAAAACTTCACCACCACCGCCAGAGCCACCGAAGAAAAAATCACTGTTCGATAAAGTAACTGGCTTCTTCTTTGGTGAAGCGGAAGCAATGCCACTTCCCCCACCTCCGGTTGTTATGGGCGGTTCAGCCGAAGCCGGAATGGCAGCAGCGGCAGGAGTGGCTACAGCAAAAGCGAATCAGGACGCAGCCAAAGCCCTTACGCATACCATGAAGCACCTTTCAGGCCCGGAAGTCTGGAGCGGCTCGCTTGCGATGAATTTACCGTTTGTTGTTATGGGGGCGATTGTTCAGTCAAAACTCAAGGGTGAAAAGAGCGATCTGCTTACGCCTGAAAAATTACTGGAAGTCGCACACAGCAAAGGAACCGTACCAACCCGAGTACGCTATAACTGGATAACTGACGATGAAACCGGGCGGTTAAAAGCCGTTGGTTATCATACCAGTACTGAAAGCGGGCATGATCAGGTTCGTGTTCGTATACTGGAAAAACAAAGGGATGGTAGCTATGAATTTTGGGGCGACGAGCTAAGCGATAAACCACTGATCACGTGGACACCAGCGAGTACGCCGGGATCGCAAGTTAGCTGGAATACAGGCAATAACAGCCCACAGGCGGGTACTGTAACGATTCCGGGGCTTGAACATCCTGATATTCAGGGCGTAACTATCACCACAACGCCAGTACCGGAAGAAAAGGATTTTCGGGATTACATTCTGGTGTTTCCGGGGAACATAAACCCGCCGATCTACATCTACCTCAGCAAGCCCCCAGTAGAGCTACTGGAAGTTGAATTGTACAAGGATTTCACAGGGCGTTCACGACAGGGCAAGTATGAGGCTGATCATATGCCGTCAAGAGCCGCAGTTGAACAATTCTTAATGGATGAGTACCCTGGGCTTGATCAAAAACTGATCAGGAAAATGGCAGGTCAGGTAGCTGCGATTGTTGTGCCAAAAGAAGTTCACCAGAAAATCAGTCAAACTTACGGTGGGCGTAACAAACCAGACCAAATTGCAAGAGATGCGAAGAATTTGAGGAGTGCCCTGGATCGGAATTTTGATGCAATAAAACCGACTCTTAAAGAGTATGGGGCTACTGAAGAACAACTTGAATCCGCCAGAGCTAAAATGCACAAGCTGAATACAGAGCAAGGATTGTACTAATGACAGTAAATGTTGAAGCATTGATCCGTAGTTTAGGTAAATCTTATAAAGATTTGATTGATTCTGGATTGATAACCTATAAAAGCGATCCCAAAGGAGCATCAGGTTCACCAACAATTAGTCTTGATATGGCGAAAGAGGGCGTCTTTTTAGCGTTCAAACGTGATGGTCGTTTGCTTAAAGAAATTACATTAAGCATACAACATGATACTTTGAGTGATTGGACATTCCCTAACGAATTACCAATGCCACTTAAGAAAAGCATGTCTCGCCAGTGGGTTCATGAAAACTTTGGTGAACCAGAAAATAGCATCCCGCCGAGAGTAATTATGAAGCAGGAAATCGGAAGGATTGAGCGGTTTACTGTTGAAGATTTCCATATCCCAATCACAATGCAAATCCGCTATGACATGGCAGATATGGTTGTTGCAGTTACTTTCTTGCCTACATCAGAACTTCGCTGGTAGTCACTATGCAGCAGTTTCTTTTAGGGACTGTTGCTTCTTCTGAATAAATTGGGATATAGGGTATGATATGAGCAATCAACTTATTGAAAAAATAAAAGAAGAATGCTTACGCATTGAGGAAGATGCTCTTTATTCTTCTAAATCTCATTATAATGCATCTTCCCCTTGGGAAAAATGCAATTTATTCATTGGGATACCTATAGCTATTTTGTCTGCTATAGCAGGTTTGAGTGCTCTGAAGGATATGACTACCATTACAATAGTAATATCATTTTTACTTACATGTTTAACTGCTATAAATACCGCTTTAAATCCAAGCAAACGAGCAGGGCATCATAAGTCTGCAGCAGGAGAGTATAATAATCTTAAAAACGATGTACGTCTTTTTCGAGAGATTGAATTAATTGAAATTAATTTCCCAGATAAAGAGCTAAAAGACAAAATAAAGGTCTTTTCTGATCGCAGAAATCAGCTAAACATAAGTTCGCCGACTATACCAAGATGGGCTTATGAAAAAACACAGTCTGATGTCAATAATGGTTTTACTCAATATTCTATCGACAAGGAAAAGGAATGAGCGTTCAGTCATATTTAGATTCTATTGCGAAGAATGCTATTTTGAAAGATAGTACTATTACAACATCTATCAGTACACTTAAAAATAGACTTGGATATTATTTTGATAGTTCAGATGTGATAAATCATTTCACATTTGGTTCTAACACCAGATATACAATGCTGCCAAGAAAATACGATCCGCAATCTGATGTGGATTATATGGTTGTGTTTAATAACACAGGGTATCAGCCTCAAACATATCTAAATCGGCTGAAGTATTTCGTTGAACGTTATTATTCTGCTTCTGAACGAAAACAAAGCCATCCAACAATAAGGCTAAATCTCAACCATATTACGTTTGAATTGGTTCCGGCTGTATATAATGTGTTTTACGGATATCAAATTCCGGCACCAGCAAATAACTTTGAAACATGGATAAGTACTGACCCTAATGATTTTAATAGTAAGCTAACAGATAAAAATAGAAGTAATTATTCTTTGATCAAGCCATTAATACGAATACTAAAGTACTGGAATGCAAATGCAGATTATGTTTTTGAGTCATATGATCTTGAGCAAAAAATAGTAGGTATTAATTTTCTTTTTTGTTATAACATCAAAGACTATTTTTATTATGCTGTTGAGCAACTCCATTGTTCCTATTGGTCCCCTCAGTGGAAGCAAAATGCTGTGAATAAATTAAAGAATACAGTATCATCAGCTAAGGCATATGAAAGTGGTGGATGGCCTTATTCTGCTGAATCAGAAATAAAAAATATTTTGCCTGAAATTTAATCTTGAAATTTTATATAAAGCACAAGCATTTCCCTTGTGCTTTATAATTTCTTAGATTGAATATTATTAGTACTAATTTTCTATAGAAAGTGCTTATTTTGAGGGTAACTTGCTGAAGTGAAAGTATCTGTCATCAGCATCATTTGATTCCCTTTCAATGGTGTGAAGGGAAATGCTACATAATCCAAATTTCCTTGAGTCATATTAAAATATAATTTTTTGTCATCAGTTTTTAATTTTGATGCATGAGCAGGATATGTCCCTTCATCTTTAAATGTAATTAAAAAAGCTATGGGAAAGAAGTGCATGCAGCTGCAATGACATAGATGACCATCGTTAAAAAAAGAAGTTTGCTGAGCAGTTATCTGTGTCCTGTTAGGATAAAACCAATAATAAAAATCATGAGTGTCTTCTATTTTATTATTTTCTCCTAAAACAAATTTTCTTAATGGCGTGTAATATTCACTATCAATAAGATCATTTTTGCATACTTCTACGGATGTTGCCGCGAGCAGATGACCCACCATTGCACGCAAAAAAGGTACTGCATTGAAAGGCGTAGAGATAACATTTCCGTAAAAATGAACACCAGCTAAATATTGCCTAATTAGATTTATGAAGTTCTCGATGGGAACCTTGATCTCATGATCCAAACTCCCAAGTATGTTGCCATTACAATTCTTGCATATGGTTTTAAATGTCGCTCCGGCATGAGCATTTATTGGTTTTATTTCATCAGAGGAATAATGTTCAGACACTGTTTTTTGAAACATTGGTTGAATAGTCGTTGCACAACGAGGTGGCACATGATCCTTACTCAATAGACCATATGAACCGCAAATGACGCAATGCCCCTCACTAATTCTTGCATGTCTCAAACGTTCGGAAATTTTACCCATAAGAAACCTCGGAATAGCAATCTTGACTGATTTTATCGTAAATGGGTAACCTATGCATTTCTATCTTAGTCTACTTTACAGCCTTCGCGTTTAATCATGTGGCTAAGGTACCCGCCTTTAGTGCAAAAAATAATCAAGTCCCAGGCATCCCGATTTTTGACAAAAAACCTTAAGTAATCTTTTACTCAGGAAAAAGTACAGTCAGTATTTTTCTGCACGATTTAAAATCTCGTTCGTCTGATCAGGTTCAACGCCGCCGACCAAATGTCATTTACTCAGATCCCAGTACCGAACTTTTCACTAAGCCTATATTAACTAAAAAACGAATGATCAGAAATCTCTTTTGGATACAGATTCATTTGTACTCACTTCCGTATATAATGTTATGCCACGCATTCAGTTTTATGAATATAAACTGCTAAGTATTGTAGGTTATGTAATGTTACTTACTTATATCGAATCTATTGTTGCAGTATAGGGGCGGCACAATAAAAATTTTGTTCATGGATATATTAGAATAAATTAGAAAATGTAGCACTGGGTGATTTTATTCTGATAATGTATAATAGCTTTATTAATATGCTTGAGGTTGATTTTAATGACATCGATTATATGTTGGTTGAATACTGATGAAGATGAGTTTTTCCCTGGAATTTGGGCTGTTTCAGATTCACTTGTGTGTAGTGGTGCAGAACCAATTACTGACGCGTTACCTAAATTATTTCCTTTACCTGTCAACTTGTATGATGTTGGCGACAGTATATTCAAGCAAAACCCCACTAACTTGTTGAATATCGGATACGGCTTTGCCGGAAGTACTTTAATTGGGACAGCCGTAAAAGATATTTTAACAATGTGCTTAGATAATCTTTCGGAAATATCACATGTTCGTGATAGTGAAGAAGTAGAACTATCAATAGATGAACGAATGCCCAGTATTGAAGATATAGCATTTCTTACTGGAAGAATTGCTAAAAAATATATAATGAGCATGGGGTATTATCATCCCGTAAATGCAAAATGTGAAATTGTACTTTTTGGTTATTGTAAAAAAAACAAAGCATACAAAACATTCGTAATCAGAAATACTCCTAATCACCCAGATAATATCATAGTTGATGAGAAAAACTTAAAACAGTCTCCTTATGTTATTTTAGGAGATAAAAAGAATGAGGTTTTAGATATGATAAAAATAAAAAATGAATTATGTCTATCAACTCGATACCAGACAGGAAGAGGTCCAATAATTGCACTCCAGCAGATAATCAAAAATGAACTGTCAACAACAATTGGTGGGCACTTACAAATATGTACAGCATCGCATTTAAAATCTTTAACTATGTACATCCCAGTTTTATCAAAAGATGGTTACTTTCCATTTCTCGGTTTCTCTTACGAAGAGATCGGTCTTCTTGGCGGATTTTCTATAAACAAAGGTTTTGGTTTAACAGTATTTGAAGATTTTTTGGATTAAGTAAACTCAGTGTAACATTTTAATTTTGTGTAATTTGCTGCAGATCTATTTTGGGTACTCCCTTGTGATACTCCGCTTTAGCGTCTCGTTTAGTATCATTTAGATGTTGAATACATTTAAATGATACTGTATCATTCAATCAATTCAAATGATACTCATCGGTAGTGAGGGCAGGGAAATGATTTTTGGTTATGCGAGAGTCTCAACGAAGGATCAGAGTCTTGATCGTCAGTTGGCAGTACTGGAACCTGTTTGCGACAAAGTTATTACAGAGAAGGAATCAGGAAAGTCCACCAGCGAAAGACCTGAATTGTTGAACCTGCTTTCACACCTCCGCGAAGGTGATACCCTCATTACTCATTCAATCGACCACCTTGCACGTAATACCCGCGATTTACTGGAAATGATTGACAGCCTCGTAGGACGTGGGATCACTGTTCAGTTCCTCGCTAATTCAATGAGTTTTGATAACACCCCACAATCTCGTTTGATCTTAACCATGATGGGAGCAGTCGCGGAATTCGAGCGAGGGATGATCGCATCACGCCGCAACGAAGGAATTGCCCTTGCTAAAGAAGCTAAGAAGTACAAGGGCAAGCAAAAGAACAAAGAATTGCACAGTAAAATCATTGAGATGCTTCAAGTAGGGAAGAACACACCAGATGAGATCGCAAAATTGTGCGATTGCGGGAGGGCCACTGTGTTTCGCGTGAAGAAAGAGATGCTTGCCAGTACTGGCAGTATTGCAGACTGATATAGCGTAAGGGGACAGGGACAGGATACATGGCAAATCATCAATAATGTATCCTTTTGATATCTAAGAGTTATATTAAAATGAAGCACTAATCTCGCTCTACTCACCGATGAAGTAATTCCAGTAATACATTGATTGTAGAAGTAAATTCTTTAATCTGGAAAAGTTTGTGTAAGTTTTATGGTATTTTGATTCCGTACATCGTCAGCATAATGAAACCTTTTCTTTTTCGTTGATTTAAGCGCTTAACTCAGAAATTTCCGAATGCACAAGGAGGTATAAAATAATACGTCAATCGCGTGAATAAATATCCCTTTTTACCCTCGATATAGGCATTGCACGAATATTAACCAGACGGTTAACGATAATCGGTAAATTACCTGCAGACGGGGGAAAGGAGCAGAATATCGGTAGTAGAATTTTTCTGAAAACAGGCCTAATGTTGCGAAATGTTGCTATGCATCACATTAAAATTACATTTTCAGGCTCATAGTAGCAGCAAATCCGAGAGATGATAGCGTAGAAGAGGTTATCAGCAATTGCAGCGATAACTTTAACGTGCTTCCTTTCCCAAACCGATTTGCATAAAATTACCCATAATAATAAGAGAGGCTATTATGATTGAACATGAACTAGGGAACTGGAAAGATTTTATTGAAGGTATGCTGCGTAGATAAAATCCTCAATGAGAGCAGAGCAACAGAACGGCTAAAATAATAGCCTGGCGGTTGTAAGCAGATAAAAAAGGCGACTATTATGGTCGCCTTTTTGTTATTTCGCGGGCAAGCAACGGGGCGCTCAGGGCCCGGCCAGGTTATTGCGGGCGCTCTTTTTGCGGAAAGCGTCGACGTACTAGTACGAAGAATAGCGGAACGAAGAAAATAGCCAGAATGGTGGCGGAAATCATCCCGCCCATCACCCCGGTGCCGACGGCATGCTGACTACCAGAACCGGCGCCGGTGCTGGTCGCCATCGGCAGGACCCCAAAAATAAAGGCCAGCGACGTCATCAGGATCGGACGCAGACGCTGGCGACAGGCCGACAGCGTGGCGGCGAGTAAATCTTCCCCTTTCTCGTTGAGCTCATTCGCAAACTCGACGATCAAAATGGCGTTTTTCGCCGACAGGCCGATGACCGTCAGCAGACCAACCTGGAAATACACGTCGTTTTCAAGGCCGCGCATCCAGGTAGCCAGCAGGGCGCCGATAACGCCCAGCGGCACCACCAGCATGACCGAGAAGGGGATAGACCAGCTCTCGTACAGCGCTGCCAGACACAAGAACACCACCAGCAGCGAAATGGCGTACAGCGCCGGGGCCTGCGCGCCGGACAGCCGTTCCTGGTAGGACATGGCCGTCCAGTCGAGCCCAAAGCCGTTGGGCAACTGTCTGGTCAGATCTTCCATGATAGCCATCGCGGTACCGGTACTGATGCCCGGAGCCGCTTCACCGATGATTTCCACCGCCGAGTAGCCGTTATAGCGTTCCAGGCGCGGGGAACCGGTTTGCCAGCGCGAGGTGGCAAATGCCGAGAAGGGCACCATCGTGCCGCTGCTATTGCGCACGTACCACTGATTAATATCGTCAGGCAGCATGCGGTAAGGGGCGGCGGACTGCACGTAGACTTTCTTTACCCGACCGCGGTCCATAAAATCGTTTACGTAGCTTGAGCCCCAGGCGGTCTGCAAGGTGTTGTTGATATCATCAATGGCAACGCCCAGCGCCTGGGCTTTTCGCTGATCGATATCAATCTGCAGCTGCGGGCTGTCGTCAAGGCCGTTATGGCGCACCCGGGTCAGCCGCTCATCTTTCGCCGCCAGATCGAGCAGCGTGTCGCGGGCTGCCATGAGTGCCGCGTGCCCGTTGCCGGCGTGGTCTTCAAGTTCCATATCAAAACCGGCGGAACTGCCCAGCCCGCTGATTGCCGGTGGGTTAGTGGCGAAGACGCGCGCCTCGTTAATGTTGTTAAAGGCTTTTGTCGCGCGTTCAATGATCGCAAACGAGGTGCCGGTTTTCGCATCGCGTTCATCCCAGTCTTTCAGGCGGATAAACATGCGCGCGACGTTCTGACCGTTGCCTCCCGGACCAGAACCTACGGTAGCGAAAATCGAAGCAACGTTGGCCTGTTCGTGGCTAAAGAAATAGTCCTCAACTTTTTGCACGACTTTTAAGGTCTGCTGTTGCGTTGCGCCGCTCGGCAATTGCACGGAGGTCAGAAACATGCCGCGGTCTTCCTGAGGCAGGAACGAAGTCGGGAGGCGTAAGAACATAAAGACCATCCCGCCCAACAGCAGCGCGTAGATCGCTATCCAGCGCAGCGAACGGTGAAGAATTTTGCCCACCGCGGTTTCGTAGCGGCTGGCGTTGCGGTTGAACATACGGTTAAACCAGCCAAAGAAGCCTTTTTTCCCGTGCTCCTCGCCCTTCTTCATCGGTTTTAGCAAGGTGGCGCACAGTGCCGGGGTGAGGATCATGGCCACGAGTACCGACAGCACCATCGCCGAGACGATGGTAATAGAAAACTGGCGATAAATGGCGCCGGTTGTGCCGCCGAAGAAGGCCATCGGGATAAAGACCGCCGACAGCACCATGGCGATCCCGACCAGCGCCCCCTGAATCTGGCCCATGGATTTTCGTGTCGCTTCACGCGGCGAAAGACCCTCTTCGCTCATGATGCGCTCAACGTTCTCGACGACCACGATAGCGTCATCCACCAGCAGGCCTATCGCCAGCACCATCGCGAACATCGTCAGGGTATTGATACTGTAGCCGCAGGCAAACAGGATGGCGAAGGTCCCCATCAGAACCACCGGTACGGCAATAGTTGGGATGAGCGTTGCGCGGATATTTTGCAGGAACAGGTACATCACCAGGAAAACCAGCGCGATAGCTTCCAGCAACGTTTTCACCACGTCATGGATAGAGGCCTTGACGAAGGAGGTGGTTTCGTAGGCAATTTTATATTCAAGGCCGTGCGGAAAATACTGCGACAGCTCATTCAGACGATTGAGCACCAGCTCCGCGGTCTGCATTTCGTTTGCCCCGGAGGCCAGTTGCACGCCCAGGCCGGAGGCCGGGTTGCGGTTGTAGCGGCTGAGGTAATCGTAGCTTTCCGCGCCCAGTTCGACTTTCGCCACATCGCCGAGCGTCACCAGCGAACCGTCCGGATTAACCCGCAGCGTAATATCGCGGAACTGCTGCGGCGTTTGCAGCAGCGACTGGGCGTTAATGGTGGCATTGAGCGACTGATTATTAACCGACGGCGTACCGCCAAGCTGGCCGACCGCAATCTGTGCGTTCTGCGATTTGATGGCGTCGGTGACATCTTTTGCCGTCATCTGTACGCTGGTGAGTTTGGCCGGATCCAGCCAGATGCGCATTGAGTATTGCGAGCCGTAGGCCGTAATGTCGCCAACCCCGTTAACGCGGCTGAGCGGCTCCTGAACATTACTGGCCACATAGTCGGCGATATCCTGCTTATCCATGCTGCCGTCAGTCGAGACGAACGCGATAGTCAGAATGTTGGTATCACCGGTTTTACGTACCGTCACCCCCTGATTTTGCACATCCTGGGGCAGTTTTTTCATTGCCGATTGCAGCTGGTTTTGTACCTGCTGCATGGCTTCGTTGGGGTCCGTTCCGGCGGTAAAGGTCAGCGTAATCGTCGCCTGACCCGAAGAGCTGCTCTGGGAAGACATATACATCAGGTTATCGAGGCCGGTCATGTTTTGTTCGATAACCTGGGTGACGGTATTTTCCAGCGTTTGCGCGGAGGCCCCCGGATAATTGGCGGTAATGCGCACATTAGGTGGCGCAAGATCGGGATACTGCTCAACGGGAAGTGACAAGATTGCGAGCGTGCCGGTCAGACAGAGCAGGATCGCCAGAACCCACGCGAAAATGGGGCGATCGATAAAAAAATTCGCCATCAGAATTGAGACCTCATTGTGTACATTTTTATTACCGCACAGTCTGTGACACTCTATAGGCAACTCCACCGACAAACGTGGAGAAATTAAGGAGATAGTGTAATTTATCGTGTGGCTTTAGCGACACTGTAAATAACTTTCCGACTCTCTGCGCAAAACCCCAACATACCCCGAGTCTGCTTGTCATGGTCAGACTTTTTCTGCTTGCTTCGTTAAATAAAACGCAATTTCATTTAAGTCAAAGAATTTGATCCAAAACGGGTTATCGCGAGAAAAATAATATTCCGGGCAAATGAACATTGTTCCTGCCCCGTTTTGTCGGGTAATAAATAGTCATGCGAATTGAGGGGTTATTAACCGAAGACCGAAGGATACCATGAACCACTTTATTATCAGCGATAGTCGCAAATGCATCGGCTGCAAAGCCTGCGAAGTGGCCTGCGTGATGGCGCACAACGGCGAACAGCACGTCCTGACCCCGCAGCGCTTCTTACCGCGCATAACCGTGATGAAGCACGAGCAAAAACGTAACGCAATAACATGTCGCCATTGTGAAAGCGCCCCCTGCGCCCGCAGTTGCCCGAATGATGCCATTCACCAGATAAATGACAGCGTGCAGGTTGACGAGGAAAAGTGCATCGGCTGTAAATCCTGCATGGTGGCCTGTCCGTTTGGCGTCATGACGATCGTGCTGTTACCGGCGGAGCCGGGGAAAGTGAAAGCCAGCGCGCATAAATGCGATCTGTGCAGCGGCCGTGAAGGCGGGCCATCCTGCGTGCAACACTGTCCGGCGCAGGCGCTGCAGCTGGCGACGGAAGCGACCCTTTCCACGATGGCCAGACAGCGGCGCCTGAGTACGGCGCGGCTGGATGCGCAGCCGTGGCATGCGCATCCAGTCGATATGCCATTAGCGGAAGCTGTCACCAAAGTCAGCCAGATGGCGGCAACGCCATCGCGCAACGAGGCGGATAAACGGGCCGCAGCGGTCCGTAAGAGGGATTTTGCCGAGATAGTTCAGCCCTTTAACGCCGGACAGGCGCAGCAGGCCTCGGCGCGCTGCCTGCAGTGCGGTGAACACAGTATCTGCGAATGGACCTGTCCGCTGCATAACCATATTCCCCAGTGGATTGAACGGGTACAAGCGGGGGATATCGACGCCGCCGTGACGCTGTCCCATCAGACCAACTGCCTGCCGGAGATAACCGGCCGCGTTTGCCCGCAGGATCGCCTGTGTGAAGGGGCCTGTACGCTGCGTGATGAACATGGCGCGGTGACCATCGGCAACATCGAGCGCTATATCTCCGACCAGGCGCTGGCGCAAGGCTGGCGGCCGGATCTCTCCCGGGTTGTCGACAGCGGAAAAAAAGTCGCCATTATCGGCGCCGGGCCTGCGGGGCTGGCCTGCGCTGACCGGTTGATCCGAAACGGCGTGCAGCCGGTGGTCTTTGACCGTCATCCGGAAATTGGCGGGTTGCTGACTTTCGGCATTCCGGCCTTCAAGCTGGAAAAGTCGCTGCTGGCCCGGCGCCGGGAGATTTTTACTGAAATGGGTATCCGCTTTGAACTGGAGTGTGAAGTGGGCAAGGACGTGGCGTTAACCACCTTGCTGGCCGAGTACGACGCGGTATTTATCGGCGCCGGAACCTATCGTTCCATGAAAGCGGGGCTGCCGAATGAAGAGGCCCCAGGCGTTTATGACGCGCTGCCGTTCCTGATTGCCAATACTAAGCAGGTTATGGGGCTGAGCGAGAAACCGGAAGAGCCATACATCAATACCCGCGGACTGAATGTCGTGGTGCTGGGGGGCGGCGATACGGCGATGGATTGCGTGCGCACCGCGCTACGTCACGGGGCGAAAAAGGTGACCTGCGCCTATCGTCGCGATGAGGCCAATATGCCGGGGTCGAAAAAAGAGGTGAAAAACGCGCGTGAAGAGGGGGCGGAGTTCGAATTTAACGTTCAGCCGGTGACGCTGGAGCGGGATAGCGACGGCCGGGTCAACGGCGTACGGTTTCTGCGCACCCAGCTGGGCGAACCGGATGCGCAGGGGCGTCGCAGCCCATCGCCGCTGCCGGGCAGCGAGTTCGTGATGCCGGCCGATGCGGTGATCATGGCTTTTGGATTCCATCCCCACGGGATGCCGTGGCTGGAGTCCGTCGGCGTACAGCTCGATAGCCGGGGGCGGATTAAGGCCAGCGTCGAGAGCCGCTACCGCTATCAGACCACGCACGACAAAATTTTTGCCGGCGGAGATGCCGTGCGCGGCGCCGATCTGGTGGTGACGGCGATGGCCGAAGGTCGTCATGCTGCGCAGGGGATTATGGATTATCTCGGCGTAAAATCGGCGCTGCTTCACTAACGACAAACCCGGCTGCGCAGCGTAGTATGACAGCGTCATTCCACGCTGCGGGGCCGTATGTCACTCAACATCAACGTTATCAAAGATAAACTCCTCTCTGAAAACTACTTTATTTTGCGCAATATGACCTACGAGCTGACGCGTAGCGACGGCAGCGTGGTCCGTCATAAGCGCGAGGTGTACGATCGCGGCAACGGCGCTACGGTGCTGTTGTATAACCGCCGTAAGCAAACCGTCGTGCTGGTCCGTCAGTTTCGTGTCGCCACCTGGGTCAACGGTAACGAGGACGGGATGCTGATTGAAACCTGCGCCGGGTTGTTGGATAACGACGAGCCCGAAGCCTGTATCCGCAAAGAGGCCATCGAAGAGACCGGATACGAAGTGGGCGATGCGCATAAGCTGTTCGAGCTGTATATGTCTCCCGGCGGGGTGACCGAAATTGTTCACTTCTTTATCGCCGAGTACAGCGATGCGCAGCGTAAAACGCGCGGCGGCGGCGTTGAAGATGAAGATATCGATGTGCTGGAGCTGCCTTTCAACCAGGCGTTGCAGATGGTTGCCAACGGCGAGATACGCGATGGAAAGGCGGTGATCCTGCTGCAATACCTGCAAACATCGGGACTGATGGCGGGGTTATCTGATAAATCTGATTGAGTAACGTGCTGCCGTTGGTGAAGATGACCGCTGTTCTGAGCGTTCTTCTCTGGGGTTGTGCCGCGCATGCTTTATCGGGTTCTTTTTTTTCTGTTTTGCGGTTTGCTACCGACGTCGCGAGCGTGGGCGGCGCCGGTGCAACGGCTATTCGGTGACTGGCTGGTCACCTGCAATAATCAGAATTTCTGCGTCGCCCGCAACGTTGGTCTGCATCATGGGCTGGTGATGACCCTCAGCCGCAGCGCCGGCGCCGTTACCGATGCCAGCCTGCGCATTGAGCTGGGCGGTATCGGTAATCCGGTTGCCGCTCTGGCGCCGATCGCGCCTCGTCTTCTGCTTGACGGTAAACCGCTGGCGTTGACCGATAAACACTGGCAGGTTGCGGATAAGCTGATCAACACCGGGGATAGCGTGACGATCGATGCTTTTCTCCAGCAGGTGCAGGAAGGGCGGGCGATAACCCTGGTTAACGGTCTGCAAAGTGTTTCTCTGCAAGGGCTGAAGGCCGCGTTGCTGTTCATCGATAGCCATCAAAAGCGTGTCGGCAGCGAAACCGCCTGGGTGGGGAAGGGCGAAGGGCCGCCGCTTAGCGTGCCGCCGGCACCTGCGCTGCGGGCGGTTGGCAAAGTCGACTTTTCGCCATCACCGCTCAGTCGGGAGGAGCTTAATGACCTGATGGATTACGGCAACGAGCGGATGAACAACAGCGCCTGTTCGCTGGACCCTCTCCGCCGCGAGATTCGCCTCACCGCGTTGACGGATGAGAAGGTATTACTGATGGTCAGCTGCGAAGCCGGGGCGTACAACACCATCTGGCTGGCCTGGCTGGTGTCGCGCCAGCAGCCGTATGTGGCCTGTCCGGTCCGTCTGACGCTGCCCTTCCAGCCGCCGGGCAATGCGGAGCGTGATATTGAACTGATTAATGCCAGTATTGATGAGCGACGTCATGAGCTGGTGACGCTGGATAAAGGGCGCGGCCCCGGCGATTGCGGGGTTCAGACCCGCTGGCGCTATGATGGCCAGCGGTTTAGCCTGGTTCGCTATGCGCAGCAGCCGCAGTGCGATAACTGGCAGGGGCCAGATGCCTGGCCCACGCTATGGGTTACCCGTTACATATTTCATCCGCAAGACTGACGATATGCTCGGCGGTGAAGCCAAAGAACGGGAAGAGTTTATCCGCCGGCGCCGATTCACCGTAGCTTCTCATGCCCACGATGGCGCCCTTCAGCCCGACATATTTATACCAGTAGTCGGCGATACCGGCCTCAACGGCAATTCTGGCGCTGACGTTAGCCGGAAGAACCGACTCCCGATATGCCTCATCTTGCGCATCGAAAACATCGGTTGAGGGCAGAGAGACAACCCGCACGTTAACCCCTTTGGCGAGCAGTTTTTCCGCCGCCAGCACGGTTATCTCCACTTCGGAACCGGTGGCTATCAGGATTAAATCCGGTTTACCCCCCGCGTCTTTCAGCACGTAGCCGCCGCGGGCAATGTCCTGCACCTGTTGCGGCGTCCGCGCCATTTGCGCCAGATTTTGCCGCGACAGAATCAGCGCGGTGGGACCGGTTTGTCGTTCAATCGCCGCCTGCCACGCGACCGCCGTTTCGACTTGATCGCAGGGGCGCCAGGTACTGAAGTTCGGCGTCAGCCGCAGACTGGCCAGCTGTTCGACCGCCTGATGAGTGGGGCCATCTTCCCCTAGCCCAATCGAGTCATGGGTATAGACCATTATCTGTCTGGCCTTCATCAGCGCCGCCATGCGCGCCGCGTTACGCGCATATTCGACAAACATCAGGAAGGTGGACGTATAGGGGATAAAACCGCCGTGCAGGGCAATGCCGTTGCCGATCGCCGTCATGCCGAACTCGCGCACGCCATAATGAATATAGTTGCCCGCGACGTCCTCTTTAATGGATGTTGAACCGGACCAGATGGTGAGGTTGCTCGGCGCCAGATCCGCCGAGCCGCCCAGCAGCTCCGGCAGAAGCGGGCCATAGGCGTTCAGGGCATTTTGCGACGCTTTACGGCTGGCAATTTTCGCCGGTTCGGCCTGCAGTTGCGCGATGTAATCGTGCACCGCATCGCCCCAGTTCTCCGGCAGCGCGCCGTCCATTCTGCGTTTCAGTTCCGCCGCCAGGTCAGGATACTGCTGCTGATAAGCGGCGAACCGCTGATTCCACCTCTGTTCTGCCTGCTCGCCGCGCGGCCGGGCGTCCCATTGCTGATAAATCTCTTTGGGGATCTCGAACGGCGGATAGTTCCAGCCCAGCTTCTCGCGGGTCAAGGCGACCTCTTTTTCCCCCAGCGCTGCGCCGTGGGACTCTTCCGAACCGGCTTTATTCGGTGAACCAAAGCCGATCACGGTGCGGCAGATGATCAGCGAAGGTTTATCCGTGACGCTTTGCGCCTCGAGAATCGCCTGTTTCATTGCCTGCGGGTCGTGGCCGTCAATATCGCCAATCACGTGCCAGTGATAGGCCCGAAAGCGCGCGGCGGTATCGTCGGTGAACCAGCCGTCGGTTTTACCATCGATTGAGATGCCGTTATGGTCGTAGAAACCGATCAGCTTGCCGAGCCCCAGCGTCCCCGCCAGCGAGCTGGCTTCGTGGGAAATCCCCTCCATCAGACAGCCATCGCCCATAAACACCCAGGTATAGTGATCGACAATGTCATGGCCGGGACGGTTAAACTGCGCCGCCAGGGTGCGTTCGGCAATCGCCATGCCGACGGCGTTAGCCAGCCCCTGGCCAAGCGGGCCGGTGGTGGTCTCGACGCCGGGGGTATATCCGTGCTCCGGGTGGCCGGGCGTTTTCGAATGGAGCTGGCGAAAGTTTTTCAATTCGGCTAGCGGCAGATCGTAGCCGGTCAGATGCAGCAGGCTATACAGCAGCATCGACGCATGACCGTTAGAGAGTACAAAGCGGTCACGGTCGTACCAGTGCGGATTCACGGGATTGTGTTTAAGGAAATCATTCCACAGGACTTCGGCGATATCCGCCATCCCCATTGGGGCGCCGGGGTGGCCGGAGTTGGCTTTCTGTACGGCGTCCATGCTCAGGGCGCGAATGGCGTTGGCAAGTTCTCTTCGGGACATAATGGACTCCTGAAACAAGATGTTGCATGAGTTTTTGTTGCTTGTCGGTCGAGGCGTTGATGGGGTGGATAACTAAAAAGCATAGCAGACGGGACTCTTGTTGCTTTCGCAATCAGGTTACATAAATATTATAAATCGATAACAAATATACCATTGCGATGGCGAGAGTTTGGCGGTGTTCAAAGTTTGAAAAGCCGTCAGGCGAGATACTATGCGCCACCTTAGGGTGGGCACCAGGATAGTCATTACGCACACCCCCTACGACCGATACGTGAAAGGAACAATAAAATGGATGAGCAGTTGAAACAAAGCGCCCTCGATTTCCATGAGTTTCCCGTCCCCGGGAAAATTCAGGTTGTCCCTACCAAGCCTCTGGCCACCCAGCGCGATCTGGCGCTGGCCTACTCGCCAGGCGTGGCGGCACCTTGTCTGGAAATCGAGAAAGATCCGCTGGCCGCCTACAAATATACCGCCCGTGGCAACCTGGTAGCCGTTGTCTCCAACGGTACCGCGGTGCTGGGGCTGGGGAATATCGGTGCGCTAGCCGGTAAGCCGGTGATGGAAGGCAAGGGCGTTTTGTTTAAAAAATTCGCCGGTATTGATGTGTTCGATATCGAAGTCGATGAGCTGGACCCGGATAAGTTTATCAATGTTGTGGCGGCGCTGGAGCCCACTTTCGGCGGCATCAACCTCGAAGATATCAAGGCGCCAGAGTGTTTCTATATTGAGCAAAAGCTGCGTGAGCGCATGAACATTCCGGTGTTCCATGACGATCAGCACGGTACAGCCATTATCAGCACCGCCGCAATTATTAACGGCCTGCGAGTGGTGGAGAAAAATCTCTCCGACGTCCGGATGGTGGTATCCGGTGCGGGGGCGGCGGCGATTGCCTGCATGAATCTGCTGGTGGCGCTGGGGATGCAGAAACACAATATCGTGGTCTGCGACTCGAAGGGCGTTATCTACAAAGACCGTGAGCCTCACATGGCAGAGACCAAGGCGGCCTATGCGGTAGAGGATGACGGCAAACGCACACTGGACGATGTGATTGACGGGGCGGATATCTTCCTCGGCTGTTCAGGCCCGAAAGTGCTGACGCCGGAGATGGTGAAAAAAATGGCCCGCGCGCCGCTGATCCTCGCGCTGGCTAACCCGGAACCGGAGATTCTGCCGCCGCTGGCGAAGCAGGTCCGCGAAGATGCCATCATCTGCACCGGGCGCTCTGACTACCCGAACCAGGTCAACAATGTGCTGTGCTTCCCGTTCATTTTCCGCGGCGCGCTGGACGTTGGCGCCACGGCGATTAACGAAGAGATGAAGCTGGCGGCGGTCCACGCAATAGCTGAACTGGCGCATGCCGAACAGAGCGAAGTGGTCGCCTCGGCCTACGGCGATCAGGATCTGAGTTTTGGCGCGGAATATATCATTCCGAAACCGTTCGATCCGCGGCTGATCGTCAAGATCGCCCCGGCGGTCGCCAAAGCGGCGATGGACTCCGGCGTAGCCACGCGTCCGATTGCCGACTTTGACGCCTATATTGAGAAGCTCAGTGAGTTTGTCTACAAAACCAACCTGTTCATGAAGCCGATTTTCTCGCAGGCGCGCAAAGAACCTAAGCGCGTGGTGCTGGCGGAAGGCGAAGAGACGCGCGTTCTGCACGCAACCCAGGAGCTGGTGTCGTTGGGGCTGGCAAAACCGATTCTGATCGGCCGTCCGAGCGTGATTGAAATGCGCCTCCAGAAGCTGGGGCTGCAGATCAAAGCCGGCGTGGATTTTGAGATCGTCAATAATGAATCCGATCCGCGCTTTAAAGAGTACTGGGGCGAGTATTACCAGCTCATGAAACGCCGGGGCGTGACTCAGGAACAGGCGCAGAGAGCGGTGATTGCCAATACGACGGTCATTGGTGCAATCATGGTGCACCGTGGCGAGGCGGATGCCATGATCTGCGGTACCATCGGCGACTACCATGAGCATTATGGGGTCATTCAACCGCTGTTCGGCTACCGTGACGGCGTTAGTACCGCAGGGGCCATGAATGCGCTGCTGCTGCCAAGCGGCAACACCTTTATCGCCGATACCTACGTCAATAACGATCCAACGCCGGAGCAGCTGGCGGAAATCACGCTGATGGCGGCGGAAAGCGTGCGTCGTTTTGGTATTGAGCCGCGCGTGGCGCTGCTGTCGCACTCCAACTTCGGCTCTTCTGACTGCCCGTCAGCCAGTAAAATGCGCGAAGCGCTGGAGCGCGTAAAAGCGCTGGCGCCGGATCTGATGATCGATGGTGAAATGCACGGCGATGCGGCGCTGGTAGAAAGTATTCGCCATGAGCGGATGCCGGACAGCCCGCTGAAAGGCTCGGCCAACATTCTGGTGATGCCGAATATGGAGGCCGCGCGCATTAGCTATAACCTGCTGCGCGTCTCCAGTTCGGAAGGGGTGACCGTCGGACCGGTGCTGATGGGAGTGGCGAAGCCGGTACATATTCTGACGCCGATCGCTTCCGTGCGCCGCATCGTCAATATGGTCGCGCTGGCGGTAGTCGAGGCTCAGACTCAGCCGCTGTAAGGGTTTGTCGGGTGGCGCTACGCTAACCCGACCTACAGGAGCGTGAGGGCCGGGCAACAGTATAGTGCGGGCCGGGCAGCAGGATAACGTGAGCCGGGCAAGCCCGTTTTGCGGGATAACGTGACCCGGGTAAGCCCGCTCTGCGGGATAATGTAGGCCGGGCAAGCGGAAGCGCCGCCCGGCATTAAACCTGGCGGTGGTCGAGGCGCAGACTCAGCCGTTGTAGGAGATTTGTCGGGTGGCGCTACGCTAACCCGACCTACAGGATAGTGCGTGCCAGCAGCAGGATAGCGCGGGCCGGGCAGCAGGATAACGTGAGCCGGGCAAGCCCGCTCTGCGGGATAACGTAGGCCGGGCAAGCGGAAGCGCCGCCCGGCTTAAATCCACTCGCGGACCTGGATAAACTCACTCAGGGCAGCCTCCGGGCTGCCTTCTTCCGGCTGGTAGTCATACTCCCAGCGCACCAGCGGCGGCATCGACATCAGAATCGACTCCGTGCGCCCGCCGGTCTGCAGGCCAAACAGCGTCCCGCGATCCCACACCAGATTGAACTCCACGTAGCGGCCGCGGCGATAGAGCTGAAAATTCCGCTCGCGCTCGCCATATGGCATGGCTTTGCGCCGCTCAACTATCGGCAGAAAGGCATCCGTATAGCCGTTACCCACCGCCTGCATAAAGGCGAAGGCGTGGTCAAAATCCGGGGTATTCAAATCGTCAAAAAACAGGCCGCCAATTCCGCGCTGCTCGTGGCGATGTTTAAGGTGGAAGTAGTCATCGCACCATTTTTTATAGCGCGGGTACACCTCTTCGCCGAAGGGCTGGCACAGATCGCGAGCCGTGCGATGCCAGTGAATCGCATCCTCCTCAAAGCCGTAGAACGGCGTCAGGTCAAACCCGCCGCCGAACCACCACACCGGCTCTGCGCCGGGTTTTTCAGCAATGAAAAAACGCACGTTGGCATGGCTGGTCGGCACATAGGGATTCCGCGGATGCACCACCAGAGAAACGCCCATCGCCTCAAAGCTACGGCCGGCCAGTTCCGGGCGATGCGCCGTTGCCGAAGCTGGCATGGCGTCGCCGTGAACGTGGGAGAAGTTCACGCCCGCCTGCTCAAACACGCCGCCATTGCGCAGAACCCGGCTGCGACCGCCGCCACCGCCTTCGCGCTGCCAGCTGTCTTCGACAAATTCCGCGCCGTCAACGGCGCTCAGTTTCTGGCAAATGGTCTCCTGGAGCTGGAGGAGATAGCGTTTTACCTGCTGCGCGTCGGGCTTCATTTACGTCTCTTTGAGTGGGCCTTCTGGTTATCGAACCAGTGGAAGTAGCTGATAATGCCGGAAGCGATCGCGCTGGCGATCTTTTGCCGGAACGCGGTGGTGCCTAACAGTTTTTCTTCGCCCGGGTTGGTGATAAATGAGGTCTCAACCAGTACGGACGGGATTGACGGCGACTTCAATACCACGAAGGCGGCCTGTTCAGTGTTACGGCTATGCAGCTTATGCACCGGCTTAATATTTTTCAGGACATGCGAGCCCAGCGTCAGGCTGTTTTTAATGGTATCGGTCTGCACCAGGTCAAACAGCACCTGCTGCAAAAGATGGTCCTTCGCCGTCGCTTTTTTACCGGCGACCTCATCGGCGCGGTTTTCGCGGTCGGAGAGGTATTTCGCCATGGCGCTACTCGCGCCGCGGTTGGAGAGGGCAAATACCGACGCGCCGGCGGCGCTGGGATTGGTAAAGCCGTCGGCGTGAATCGACATAAAGAGATCGGCGCCGTGCTGGTGGGCAATTTCCACGCGGTCGTACAGCGGGATAAAGGTATCGCCGGAACGCGTCAGGCGTGCATCGATGCCGTTGCTGCGCAGGATGCTGCGGACGTTTTTAGCAATCGCCAGTACGACGTGTTTCTCTTTGGAACCGTTGTGACCGATAGCGCCGGTATCAATACCGCCATGACCCGGGTCGAGCATAACGATACGTTTTGCGCCCGCCTTTTTCGCCGCCGGTTTACTGTGGCCATTGGACGTTGTCAGCGGTTGTTCTTTTGCGATGACCTGCGATGAAACCCCGGAAAGGGTCATGGCAGCCAGTCCTGCTTTCAGCACCTGGCGGCGCGAAGCAAGTATTTTTAAGGGTTTAAAAGTGCTCATTCGGCCTGAATTGCAAACAAGTGGTACCTGGTGTTATATCGTATCGCGTTTCTCGTTACGACCATTCAAAATAAGAATTGTTTTACTTTTCATTTCAATACATGACAGTGCGTATTATGCCATTTTTTCCACTTCATTTCGCCTGATATTGGCTATCCGCTGAAATCGCGCCATAATCGCTGTTTTTAAGCCTGAAAAATGGGGAATACCATGGAGATACGCGTTTTTCGCCAGCAAGATTTCGAAGAAGTGATTACGCTGTGGGAGCGCTGCGAGCTTCTGCGCCCGTGGAATGACCCGGAAATGGACATTGAGCGTAAGGTTAACCACGATGTCAGCCTGTTTCTGGTCGCGGAAGTGAATGGCGAGGTGGTTGGCACGGTGATGGGCGGCTATGACGGTCATCGCGGTTCCGCCTACTACCTGGGCGTGCATCCGGAATACCGCGGCCGCGGTATCGCCAATGCGCTGCTGAACCGGCTGGAAAAAAAGCTCATTGCTCGCGGCTGCCCGAAAATTAACATCATGGTTCGCGATGATAATGAGGTGGTGCAGGGGATGTATGAACGACTTGGTTACGAATATGCCGATGTCCTGAGTCTGGGTAAACGTTTGATTGAAGATGAAGAATACTGAGTTTATCCCCTCTGATTTTGATGCCCACGGTCGGCTCAGGCTGCCGTTTCTGTTCTGGTGCGTCCTGCTGCTGCAGGCGCGGACCTGGGTGCTGTTCATTATGGCGGGGGCCTCCCGTCAACAGGGCGATGTGTTACTGAACCTGTTCTATCCCGATCACAATAATTTCTGGCTGGGGTTATTGCCGGGTATTCCGGCGGTAGCGGCGTTTATCGTCAGCGGGCAGCGGCAGCGTTTTCCCCGTCTCTGGCCGCTAATGCGCTGGCTGCTGGTGCTTTCTCAGACACTGCTGCTGCTCTGGCAACCGCTGCTATGGCTGAGCGGCGAGTCGCCATCGATGCTGACTATCGGCCTGCTGGTCGCCGATCTCTATGCCTTCTGGTGGCTGTTAGCCAACCGTCGGCTCAAAGCCTGTTTTCAGGAAGATCGAGTTTAACGGCACTTTTTGCCGATCCTGCACTCCAACAGGCGTCAAATAAACAAGAAAGGACCGTGTCATGAAATCGCTACGTTTACTTCTCTGCGCGCTACCGCTGGCATTAACCGGCTGCTCCACGATGAGTACGGTTAACTGGTCAGCAGCCTATCCGTGGAACTGGTTTGGTTCCTCAATGGAAGTGACCGAGCAGGGCGTGGGTAAACTGACGGCGGCAACGCCGCTCAATGAACAGGCCATCAGCGATGCGCTTGGCGGGAGTTATCGCCTGCGCAGCGGCATGAAAGCGGCCAACGGTAATATCGTGCGCTACTTTGAGGCGCTGAAAGATGACAAAGTCGCGATGACCATTAACGGCGACGGGGGAACCATCAACCGTATCGAAGTGCGGGATAGCGAGATTAAAACGGAGCGCGGCGTTCAGGTTGGCACTCCGTTTAGCGAGCTGTACAGCAAAGCCTTTGGTCATTGTCAGAAAGGCGCAAGCGATAATGGCACCGTGGTGGAGTGCAAGGCGGACGGCAGTCAGCATATCAGCTACGCCTTTACCGGCCACTGGAATGGTCCGGAAGAGCTGATGCCTTCCGACGACACGCTGAAAAACTGGAAAATCAGCAAAATTATCTGGCGCGGCTAATTTGATCTGAAGGGACACGGCACAGGGAAAAAACGGGTACAATAGCGCGATAAAAGTGCCACAGTGTTGTGGTTGTATCATTTCAGGAGGAGCGATGTCTCAGGTTCAGAGCGGCATTTTGCCGGAACATTGCCGTGCGGCGATTTGGATTGAAGCCAATGTCAAAGGGGACGTCAATGCCCTGCGCGAAGCCAGCAAAGTCTTTATTGATAAATTAGCGACCTTTCAAACGCAATTTCCGGATGCGCAGCTGGGCGCCGTGGTGGCTTTTGGCAATAACGTCTGGCGCCAGCTGAGCGGCGGTGTCGGTGCCGAAGAGCTTAAAGATTTCCCGGTATACGGCAAGGGTCTGGCGCCATCCACCCAGTACGATGTCCTGATTCATATCCTCTCCGCGCGTCATGAGGTGAATTTCTCCGTTGCCCAGGCTGCCGTGGCGGCCTTTGGCGATGTGATTGAAGTGCAAGAAGAGGTTCACGGTTTCCGCTGGATTGACGAGCGCGACCTGAGCGGTTTCGTCGACGGCACGGAAAACCCGGCCGGTCTTGAGACTCGTCGTGACGTGGCGATTATCAAAGATGGCGTGGATGCCGGCGGCAGCTATGTGTTCGTTCAGCGCTGGGAGCATAACCTCAGGCAGTTGAATCGCATGAGCGTGCCGGATCAGGAAATGATGATTGGCCGCACCAAAGAAGCCAACGAAGAGATTGATGGCGACGACCGCCCGGCAACCTCGCACCTGAGCCGCGTCGACTTAAAAGAAGACGGCAAAGGGCTGAAGATTGTACGTCAGAGCCTGCCTTACGGTACCGCCAGCGGCACACACGGCCTCTATTTCTGCGCTTACTGCGCGCGTATCCACAACATTGAACAGCAGCTGCTGAGCATGTTTGGCGATACCGATGGTAAACGCGACGCCATGCTGCGCTTTACCAAACCGGTGACCGGCGGCTACTACTTCGCTCCGTCGCTGGATCGTATTCAGGCGTTGTAACCTTTCCCCTCACCCTGAGCCTCTCCTGGACGGGAAAGGAGCGGGGTGAGTCGCTTTCGGCAAAGCTTTGCCAACTGCTTATTCTCTTTTCGACTTCCAAATCGCCAAACGGTATATAAAACCGTTACTCCTTTCATCGCCGTTATAAATATGATGATCAGCAGAAAATCATCAAATTGATAAGGGTGCGCAATGGCAGTTAAATCACTGAACAAAGGATATCTGGCACTGGCTGCTTCGATGCTGCTGGTTGCGCAGGCGCAGGCGACTGAGCTGCTGAACAGCTCTTATGATGTCTCCCGTGAGCTGTTTGCTGCCCTTAATCCGCCGTTTGAACAGCAGTGGGCGAAAGATAACGGCGGCGATAAGCTGACTATCAAACAATCTCATGCCGGCTCGTCTAAACAGGCGCTGGCTATATTGCAGGGCTTAAAAGCCGATGTGGTGACCTATAACCAGGTGACGGATGTACAGATCCTGCATGACAAAGGCAATCTGATTCCCGCCGACTGGCAAAGCCGTCTGCCGAACAACAGCTCGCCGTTCTATTCCACCATGGCGTTCCTGGTGCGTAAGGGGAACCCGAAGAATATTCATGAGTGGAGCGATCTGGTGCGCCCGGACGTGAAGCTGATTTTCCCGAATCCGAAAACGTCCGGCAACGCGCGCTATACCTATCTGGCGGCATGGGGAGCCGCAGATAAAGCCGACGGCGGCGATAAAGCGAAAACCGAACAGTTCATGACCCAGTTCCTGAAAAACGTCGAGGTATTTGATACCGGCGGTCGCGGCGCGACCACCACCTTCGTTGAACGTGGACTCGGCGATGTGCTGATTACCTTTGAATCGGAAGTGAACAATATTCGCAAACAGTATGAGGACCAGGGCTTCGAAGTCGTCGTGCCGAAGGTCAATATTCTGGCGGAGTTCCCGGTCGCCTGGGTGGACAAAAACGTCAAGGCCAACGGGACTGAGAAGGCGGCAAAGGCTTATCTGAACTGGCTCTACAGCCCGCAGGCGCAGACCATCGTCACCGACTATTACTATCGCGTGAATAACCCGAAGGTAATGGATTCGCTGAAAGATAAATTCCCGCAGACCGAACTGTTCCGCGTCGAAGACCAGTTTGGCTCCTGGCCAGACGTGATGAAAACCCACTTTGCCAGCGGCGGCGAGCTGGACAAACTACTGGCGGCGGGGCGTAAGTAATGTTTGCTGCTGCATCTAAGCGCGTGCTGCCGGGGTTTACCCTGAGCCTCGGCACCAGCCTGCTGTTTGTCTGTCTGATTTTACTGCTCCCCCTGAGTGCGCTGGTGATGCAACTGGCGCAGATGACCTGGAGTCAATACTGGGATGTCGTCACCAACCCGCAGGTGGTAGCGGCCTATAAAGTGACCCTGCTGTCGGCGTTTGTCGCCTCAATTTTTAATGGCGTATTTGGCCTGCTGATGGCGTGGATTCTGACGCGCTATCGTTTTCCGGGCCGTACGCTGCTCGATGCGTTGATGGATCTGCCGTTTGCCCTGCCGACGGCGGTTGCCGGTCTGACTCTGGCTTCCCTGTTTTCGGTTAACGGTTTTTACGGCGAGTGGCTGGCGAAGTTTGATATCAAGGTGACCTATACCTGGCTCGGTATCGCGGTCGCCATGGCCTTTACCAGCATCCCCTTCGTGGTACGTACCGTACAGCCGGTACTCGAAGAGCTGGGGCCGGAATATGAAGAAGCGGCGGAAACGCTGGGCGCCACCCGCCTGCAGAGTTTCCGCAAAGTGGTGCTGCCTGAGCTCTCTCCGGCGCTGCTGGCTGGGATTGCGCTATCGTTTACCCGCAGCCTGGGCGAATTCGGCGCGGTGATTTTTATCGCCGGCAACATCGCATGGAAAACCGAAGTCACCTCGCTGATGATTTTTATTCGTTTGCAGGAGTTTGATTACCCGGCGGCGAGCGCGATTGCGTCGGTGATCCTGGCGGCTTCGCTGCTGCTGCTGTTTTCCATCAACACCCTGCAAAGTCGCTTTGGTCGACGTGTGGTAGGTCACTAATGGCGGAAGTTACTCAATTGAAGCGTTACGATGCTCCCCGCATCAACTGGAGGAAATGGTTTCTGATTGGCACCGGAATGTTGGTTTCTGCCTTCATTCTGATCGTGCCGATGGTCTACATCTTCGTCCAGGCCTTCAGCAAAGGGCTGATGCCGGTGCTGCAAAATCTGGCTAACCCGGACATGCTGCATGCAATCTGGCTGACGGTGATGATTGCGCTGATTACCGTACCGGTTAACCTGGTTTTCGGTACGCTGCTGGCATGGCTGGTGACGCGTTTTAACTTCCCAGGCCGCCAGCTGCTACTGACGCTGCTGGATATTCCTTTTGCCGTCTCGCCGGTGGTGGCGGGTCTGGTCTATCTGCTGTTCTACGGTTCCAACGGCCCGCTCGGTGGCTGGCTGGATGCGCATAACCTGCAAATTATGTTCGCCTGGCCGGGCATGGTGCTGGCCACCATCTTCGTTACCTGCCCGTTTGTGGTGCGTGAGCTGGTTCCGGTGATGATGAGTCAGGGGAGTAACGAAGATGAAGCGGCGATTCTGCTCGGCGCCTCCGGCTGGCAGATGTTCCGTCGGGTGACTTTGCCGAACATCCGCTGGGCGCTGTTGTACGGCGTGGTGTTGACCAACGCGCGCGCTATCGGGGAGTTCGGCGCCGTTTCGGTGGTTTCGGGCTCGATTCGCGGTGAAACTCTGTCGCTGCCGCTGCAGATTGAATTGCTGGAGCAGGATTACAACACCGTCGGTTCCTTTACCGCCGCCGCTCTGCTGACGTTAATGGCTATTTTGACCTTGTTTTTAAAGAGTATGTTGCAATGGCGTCTGGCCAATCAGGAAAAACGCGCGCAACTGGAGGGGAATCATGAGCATTGAGATTGTCAATATTAAGAAATCTTTTGGACGCACTCAGGTGCTGAATGATATCTCTCTGGATATCCCTTCCGGACAGATGGTCGCGCTGCTGGGGCCATCCGGCTCCGGCAAAACCACGCTGCTGCGTATTATTGCCGGCCTGGAGAATCAATCCAGCGGCCATATTCGTTTTCATGGCACCGACGTGAGCCGCGTTCACGCCCGTGACCGTAAAGTGGGCTTTGTTTTCCAGCACTATGCGCTGTTCCGTCATATGACGGTCTTTGAGAACATCGCTTTTGGGCTGACGGTGTTGCCGCGCCGTGAACGTCCGAATGCCGCCGGGATCAAAGCGAAAGTCACCCGGCTGCTGGAAATGGTGCAGCTGGCTCATCTTGCCGATCGCTACCCGGCGCAGCTTTCCGGCGGGCAGAAGCAGCGCGTGGCGTTAGCACGTGCGCTGGCCGTGGAGCCGCAAATTCTGCTGCTCGATGAACCCTTCGGCGCGCTGGACGCTCAGGTGCGTAAAGAACTGCGTCGCTGGCTGCGTCAACTGCATGAAGAGCTTAAGTTTACCAGCGTATTCGTGACCCATGACCAGGAGGAAGCGATGGAAGTAGCCGATCGCGTGGTGGTCATGAGCCAGGGCAATATCGAGCAGGCCGATGCGCCGGAACAGGTCTGGCGTGAACCGTCCACCCGCTTTGTCCTGGAGTTTATGGGCGAGGTTAACCGCCTGAAAGGGATTGTGCGCGGCGGTCAGTTCCATGTCGGCGCCCATCGTTGGCCGCTGGGGTATACCCCGGCTTATCAAGGGCCGGTGGATCTGTTCCTGCGCCCGTGGGAAGTGGATATCAGTCGCCGTACCAGCCTCGATTCACCGCTGCCGGTCCAGGTACTGGAAGCCAGTCCGAAAGGGCACTACACCCAATTAGTTGTTCAGCCATTGGGGTGGTATGACGAACCGCTGACCGTCGTGCTGCCGGGCGATGTCGCGCCGTATCGCGGTGAGCGACTGTTCGTCGGCTTACAGAATGCGCGACTGTATAACGGCAATCAGCGGATAGAGCCGCGTGAGGATATTGCTCTGGCGGAGTCAGCCTGATAGTTTATTGAATATGTTTATCGCCCGGTGACGCTGCGCTTACCGGGCCTACAGTTATCACTACGTCTTGTAGGCCGGGATCGCTGCGCGCAACCCGGCTTTTTTATTGAGTAAAAATCGTGAATACACTTGAACACACTATCGGCAATACCCCTCTGGTCAAGCTTCAGCGCATGGGACCGGACAACGGCAGTGAAATCTGGGTCAAACTGGAAGGCAACAACCCGGCGGGTTCAGTCAAGGACCGCGCCGCGCTTTCAATGATCGTTGAAGCCGAAAAACGCGGTGAAATAAAGCCCGGCGATGTCCTGATAGAAGCCACCAGCGGGAATACCGGTATCGCGCTGGCGATGATTGCCGCGCTGAAAGGCTATCAGATGAAGCTCCTGATGCCGGACAACATGAGCCAGGAACGCCGCGCCGCGATGCTGGCCTACGGTGCCGAACTGATTCTGGTCACCAAAGAGCAGGGGATGGAAGGCGCGCGCGATCTGGCGGCGGAAATGGCTCAGCGCGGCGAAGGGAAATTGCTGGATCAGTTCAATAATCCCGACAACCCTTATGCGCATTACACCACCACCGGGCCGGAAATCTGGCAGCAGACCGCCGGGCGAATCAGCCATTTTGTCTCCAGTATGGGCACCACCGGCACGATTACCGGCGTGTCCCGTTTTCTGCGTGAACAGAATAAGCCGGTGAGCATCGTGGGATTACAGCCGGAAGAGGGCAGCAGCATTCCGGGGATTCGGCGCTGGCCGGCAGAGTATATGCCGGGAATTTTTAATGCTTCGCTGGTTGATGCGGTGCTGGATATTCATCAGCAGGACGCGGAAAACACCATGCGTATGCTGGCAGTGCGGGAAGGGATTTTTTGCGGCGTCAGCTCCGGCGGTGCGGTAGCCGGCGCGTTACGCATCGCGCGTGAAAACCCCGGCGCGGTCGTGGTGGCGATCGTCTGCGATCGCGGCGATCGCTACCTGTCTACCGGGGTGTTTGGCGAAGAGCACTTTAGCCAGGGGGCGGGCATTTAACGGGCAGGCGAGTCCAGCAGGTCGGTACCGTAGGAGTTATCTACGGTACACAGCCAGCGCTGCTCCTGGCGGCGAAAAACATAGGTGGCGTGGCGCGTGACCTGGGTGGTTCCCCCCTCCGTCGTCGGGATATCCAGCCGGGTTTCCATAATCACCAGCGCAGTGTCGCCGCCTTCCAGTATCTCCATCCTGCCTTGCGTCACCACCAGCCGGTGCTGAAAGTAGTCGGCAATGGCGAGAAAGGCTTTACGGATGTTCTCCTTGCCTTTCACGACCCGTTCCGGCGTCACCACCAGCAGGGCATCCTCGGCGTAATAGTCCATTAACGTCTCGTAGTCTTCCTGCGATATCGCGCGGTCACACGCTTCAATGACGGCTTTGAGCGGCGGGTTTACCATGAATGCCTCCGGGGGTAGCGTAGAAAATGGGTCAGCAGATTAGCGAGAAATGTCCACCGCTTCTGGCTCATCTCGCGATAATCCTGGCAGCGGATCTCCTGTGCGGAACGGATAAAGCGCTGGCCACTTGCGTCAGGGCTGTAGAACAAGGTGTAAATCATCAGCCAGGCGCTCAATCTCGTCATCGCTTAACGTCCCCGGCGATAGCCGAAGACCGTTCGATGGCGTACGAATACCGAACGCTTCCCCTTCGCGGACTAACCAGCCGGCGCGCGCTAAGCGCAAAGCTATTGGCTGACTCGGCTCCGTTAGCGGTAGCCAGAAATTGAGGCCATCTCCCGGCGGGTAAGAGGGAAAACCGCGCTGGGCCAGGGCGGCGGCCAGTTTTTCATTCTGCCGACGATAATGGCGTCGACTCTCCGTCAGCGAGGCGCTAAAAGCGCTATCATTCAGGCAGGCAAAGGCAAAACCCTGCAGCAGATGACTGACCCACTGGCTTCCGGCATTGAGCCGCAGACGTAGCGCGGTCGAGGTGGCGCTGTCGCTGGCGACAAACGCCAGGCGCAGGTCCGGCCCAAGCGTTTTTGACAGGGAGCGTACCAGCGCCCAGCGCTGAGTGGTGGCGGGCAGAGGGGAGTACCAGGGCGTTGCCGATAACAATGCGAAGTGGTCATCAATAATCACCAGCACCTGCGGGTAGCGAGTCAGAATCTCGCGAACAGCCGCGGCCCTGGCTTCACTGAAGCTACAGCCGGTCGGGTTGTGCGCACGCGGGGTCAAAATGACGGCTCGCGCGCCGCTGCGTAAAGCCTGCTCCAGCCCGTCAGGCAATATCCCCTCTTCGTCGACGGCTACCGGGCAGGCATTAAATCCGGCGTAGCGCAGCATATTGATACTGCTGAGGAAGCAGGGGTCTTCAACCACAACGTCATCGCCGGGCAGAAGCAGGGCGCAAAGCAACCGCTCCAGCGCGTCGATGGCGCCGCTGGTCAGGTTAATCTCCGCATGGATTCCCAGATCCTGGTGCATCCAGCGCTGTGCCCAGGCCGCCAGATTCGGTTCCACGGCAGCATCGCCGTACAGGTGTGGGGTCACCGAGAGCTGATTCAGGTAGCGAGCGAGATCCGGCAGGCGGCGGGGATCAGGGTTGCCGCCGGAGATGTCTCTGAGGGGGGAAGAAGGATCTCCGCCTTCCTGCGCCAGGGGGGCATTCGCCGATTTAATGACGGTACCGTTGCGCCCCTGACTGACGGCCAGTCCGGAGGTGACCAGCCGTTTATAGACCGCAGCGACGGTGTTGCGGTTAACCGTCAGTTCAGCAGCCAGCTCACGCACCGGAGGCAGCGTTTCTCCGGGTTTTAATACTCCGCTTTGGATCAGATGGCGGATGTTATCAAAAATTTCACCGGCGGTTTTTCCAACGATCATTATTGACCTATGACAAAATGAATTTTAGCATAGGACGAATGATAATCAGAGTATGACCCGCTGTCCAGCGGAGGGAGAAGGGATGGGCCAACAAGACGAAATACAATCAGTGCTCTTCAACGACAAGAGCCGGGCGCTAGAGGTCGACATCGTCGCCGTGCAATCGCAGGTCGTGTACGGCAGCGTCGGTAACAGTATCGCGGTACCGGCCATTAAGCTGCATGGACTGCGGGTGATGGCCGTGCCGACGGTGTTATTCAGTAATACGCCACACTACGATACCTTCTATGGCGGCGTGATTCCGGAAGAGTGGTTTGTGGGCTACCTGCAGGCGCTGGAAGAGCGTGACGCGCTGCGCGAATTACGGGCGGTGACCACGGGTTATATGGGCAGTGCGGTACAGATAGAACGTCTGGCGCAGTGGTTACGCCGGATCCGCGAATCTCACCCGCAGCTCTGTATTCTTGTTGATCCGGTCATTGGCGATGTTGATAGCGGGATTTACGTGAAGGCGGAAATTCCGGATGCCTATCGTACTCATCTGCTGCCGTTGGCGCAGGGGATAACGCCTAACTTGTTTGAGCTGGAAACGCTGAGCGGGATGCCCTGCCGTCATCAGCAGGAGGCCATCGCTGCCGCGCGCAGTCTTCTATCCGACTCGCTGAAGTGGGTGGTGATTACCAGCGCTCCGGGAATGGACAGCGCAACGATTAACGTTCTGGTGGTGACGGCTGATTCGGTTGAGGTGGTGGTTCATCCACGAGTTGAAACGGACCTGAAGGGAACCGGCGACCTGTTTTGCGCCGAGCTGATTAGCGGCCTGCTATCGGGGCTGGCGCTGGGCGCGGCGACGAAGGCTGCGGCGCAGCGTGTGCTGGCTGTCATGACCTGGACCGATCGGCAGGGGTGCGATGAACTGATCCTGCCACCGCTGGAGGTGAGCGCATGAAGAGCTATCGTTTAGTCGTACGTCAGCAGGGGCGTATTGTCGGTTATTTTGATACCACCGGTCATGATGCCCTGGAGGATGTCTGCGTAGCCCGGTCGCTGTTTGGCGTGACAGGAGGATACCAGTGCGAACTGTTGGTTTCAGATAGCGAACGGCGGATTCTGGAAAGTGGGCCGGAGGGGATGAAGGTGCTCTCCCGGGAGAAATACTTTCAGCCGGTAAAATCGATCCTATAGAAAAATGGCGCCAAAAGGCGCCATTTTTTCTGCGGCAAGAATTACTTCTTGATGCGAATAACCGGGGTTTCACCCACGGTCACGCTACCGGACAGTTTGATCAGTTCTTTGATCTCATCCATGTTGGAGATAACAACCGGAGTCAGGGTTGACTTGGCTTTCTCTTCCAGCAGCGGCAGATCGAATTCGATGACCGGGTCACCGACTTTCACACGCTGACCTTCTTCGGCAATGCGTTTGAAGCCTTCGCCTTTCAGTTCAACGGTATCAATACCGAAGTGAACAAACAGCTCAATGCCGCTATCAGATTCAATAGAGAATGCATGGTTGGTTTCAAAGATTTTACCGATGGTACCGTCTACCGGCGCAACCATTTTGTTGCCGGTAGGTTTGATGGCAATGCCATCACCCACAATTTTTTCCGCAAAAACCACATCCGGCACGTCTTCGATGTTGACGATCTCGCCAGAGAGCGGAGCAACAATCTCAATAGTTCCGGAGTCTTTTTTGTCATCAGAAACCAGAGATTTCAATTTATCGAACAAACCCATGATCTTCTCCTAAGCAGTAATTTGGGCCGCGCATCTCGTGGATTAGCAGATTGTTTTTTCTTCAATGAACTTGTTAACCAGCGTCATTAACTCGTCCGTTGTCGGTTGAGCAAGAGCCTGCTCTGCTAATACTTTCGCATCTTCGAAGTTCGTGTTACGAATAATCTTCTTGATACGCGGGATGGAAATGGCGCTCATAGAGAATTCGTCCAGACCCATACCCAGCAACAGAAGTGTAGCACGTTCATCGCCCGCAAGCTCACCACACATGCCAGTCCATTTGCCTTCGGCATGGGAAGCATCAATAACTTGCTTAATCAGCGTCAGAACAGATGGCGACATTGGTTGGTAAAGATGTGAAATCATATCATTACCACGGTCAACTGCCAGAGTATATTGTGTTAAATCATTGGTTCCGATACTAAAGAAATCCACTTCTTTCGCTAAATGACGGGCAATCGTTGCCGCTGCCGGTGTTTCAACCATCACGCCGACTTCGATTTTTTCGTCGAATGCTTTACCTTCGTCACGCAGTTCCTGTTTGTAGATCTCAATCTCTTTCTTCAGCGCGCGCACTTCTTCAACAGAGATGATCATCGGGAACATGATGCGCAGCTTACCGAACGCAGAGGCGCGCAGGATGGCGCGTACCTGGTCACGCAGGATCTCTTTACGATCCATCGCGATACGCACGGCACGCCAGCCCAGGAACGGGTTCTCTTCTTTCGGGAAGTTCATGTACGGCAGCTCTTTATCGCCGCCAATGTCCATGGTACGAACGATAACGGCCTGCGAACCGCACGCTTCGGCAACCGCTTTATAGGCGGCAAACTGCTCTTCTTCAGTCGGCAGCGCATCGCGGTCCATGAACAGGAATTCGGTACGGTACAGACCTACGCCTTCCGCGCCGTTGCGCTCTGCGCCATCGACGTCACGGACGGTACCAATGTTGGCGCAGACTTCAACCTGATGTCCGTCCAGCGTAATCGCCGGCAGATCTTTCAGTTTGGCCAGTTCCGCTTTCTCTTCAGCGACCTGGACCTGCAGTTTACGCAGTTCTTCGATTTGTTCGTTGGTCGGGTTAACCAGAACCTGGTTATTCACCGCATCAAGGACCAGATAATCGCCGTTTTTCACCTGGGTGGTGACGCTACCGGTGCCCACGATGGCAGGCAGTTCAAGGGAACGCGCCATGATAGAGGTGTGGGAGGTACGGCCGCCGGCGTCGGTGATGAAGCCCAGCACCTTGTTCAGGTTCAGCTGTGCGGTTTCTGACGGAGTCAGATCGGCGGCAACCAGAATAACTTCTTCCTGAATCGCGCTCAGATCGATGATAGCCAGACCAAGGATGTTGCGCAGCAGGCGCTTACCGATGTCACGTACGTCAGCCGCACGTTCTTTCAGGTATTCATCATCCAGCTCTTCCAGGGCAGTGGCCTGACCTTCGATAATCTCATTTGCTGCCGCATCGGCAGTCATCTGCTTATCTTTAATCAGGGCTATGATTTCCTGCTCGAGCTCCTCATCTTCCAGCAGCATGATGTGCCCTTCGAAGATGGCTTCTTTTTCTTCACCGAAAGTTTCACCAGCTTTGGTTTTGATGACCTCCAGCTGGGCGGAGGCCTTGGCGCGGCCGCTCAGGAAACGTTCGACTTCCTGATCAACCTTATCGGCAGAAATTTTCTTCCGGTCGATGACAATTTCGTCTTCTTTCAGCAGGAGAGCCTTACCGAAAGCGATACCCGGGGATGCTAAAATGCCTGAAATCATAACCCTACCTTACTTGTGACTGATATTAAAAAGAACCCGTGAACTTATTCGAGTTCAGCCATCAGTTTTACCAGATGCTCAACTGCTTTCTGCTCATCTTCGCCTTCAGCGGAGATGGTGACGACGGTACCCTGAGTCAGACCCAGAGTCTGCAGTTTGAACAGGCTTTTGGCGCTGGCGCTTTTGCCGTTGGAGGTTACAGTGATCTCAGAAGTGAAGCCTTTTGCTTCTTTAACAAACTGAGCAGCAGGGCGGGTGTGCAGACCGTTCGGAGCGGTAATGGTAACTTCTTGCTGGAACATTATATTTCCCCAACTTATAGGTTTAGTGTTGTGGACCTAAAGTCTAGCCTAACGGCAAGGCTTTAGCCTGTATTGTTAGCGTCGGCACTACGTGTCTGGCTAAGTTGTCAGCAGCATATTCGCTGTGCAGACCATCTGGCCGTGGACGTCTGGCACGTCATTAAACATTATGCAGCGAAAGGAAGTCTTGAACCAAATCATAAAATCGATTCAGCTTATGGAAATCCAATTATGAATAATTTCGCGCATCAAAATAAATGTGTTGGTTAAATACCAGACCCTACGCGGTGAATCAATGCCAGGAGGGGTAAAACTTTGACGTATGCCACAAAAAAGCACCTGAAAAGGTGCTTTTTTACACAATATTAACGAACTGGCATCACTGTTGCAGTTCTTTCTCGGTGAAGAGATCGGCAAACAGCGCGGTGCTTAAATAACGCTCACCCGAGGACGGTAGGATAACCACAATATTCTTATTGGTAAAGGCCTCATCTTCCTGGAGCTTAAGTGCGGCAGCGACGGCCGCGCCGGATGAGATACCGGCCAGAATGCCTTCTTCATCCATCAGACGACGTGCGGTAGAGATGGCTTCTTCGTTGGTGATAGCCACCACTTTATCAACCAGTTTCAGATCAAGGTTGCCCGGAATAAAGCCGGCGCCGATACCCTGAATTTTATGGGGACCAGGCTTCAGCTCAACGCCTGCCAGCGCCTGCGCGATAACCGGGGAGTCGGTCGGCTCAACCGCCACGGTGATCAGATCTTTTTTGCCTTTAGTGCCTTTGATATAGCGACTCACGCCGGTCAGCGTACCGCCGGTGCCGACGCCAGAGATAAAGACATCCACCTGGCCGTCCGTATCTTCCCAGATCTCCGGACCGGTGGTCTTTTCATGAATTTCCGGGTTTGCCGGATTGCTGAATTGCTGCAGCAGCAGATATTTTTCCGGGTCGCTGGCGACAATCTCTTCTGCTTTCTGAATGGCGCCTTTCATGCCCTTCGCACCTTCGGTCAGCACCAGATTCGCACCGAGTGCTTTCAGCAGCTTACGACGTTCAATACTCATGGTTTCCGGCATGGTCAGCGTCAGCTTATAACCGCGCGCTGCCGCAACGTAGGCGAGAGCGATACCGGTGTTGCCGCTGGTCGGTTCAACCAGTTCAACGCCTGCTTTCAGTACACCGCGTTTTTCGGCATCCCAAATCATATTGGCACCGATTCGGCATTTTACGCTGAAGCTCGGGTTGCGTGATTCAACCTTTGCCAGGATGCGCCCGTTACCGATTCGGTTCAGTCGTACTAACGGCGTGTGGCCGATAGTCAGGGAGTTGTCTTCAAAAATCTTACTCATGGCCCGTCCTTAACTGTATGAAATTTGGGAGTACGGCTTCAGCATACCCGCTTAAAGAATATGCGGAAGTAAGGATTTAGCATATCTATATTCGGAAGGGGAATAATGGTAAGCCAGAAGGAATAAGGCGCGGTATATAGCCGCTGTGCTTCAGGCCGCGCTTTTGTTGGCCTGAAGCATTGAGACGCAAGGAGAGGACGGCTATTTCCACATGGCGTGTTTATCGCGATAGCAATCGACCCACATGGCCGTTGCGCCGCAAATGGCGACCGGCAGAATGACCAGGTTTAACACCGGGATCATCGTAAATAAGCTGGTCAGAGCGCCAAACTGCATATTGGTGACCTTACGGGTACGCAGCGCCTCGCGCATAGTTTTAAAAGGGACCTTGTGATTATCAAACGGATAATCGCAATACTGAATGGCCAGCATCCACGCACTAAACAGAAACCACAGTACCGGTGCCAGAGTCTGTCCAATCCCAGGAATGAAATAGAGTATCAGCAGTACGATAGCGCGCGGCAGGTACCAGGCAAACTTCTGCCACTCACGCTTCATAATGCGCGGCACGTCTTTCATGATGCCAAAAATGCCCACGTCCGGCGGCGTGGCGCCGGTCAGACGGGCTTCGAGCTGCTCGGTGAGCAGGCCGCTAAACGGCGCGGCAATCCAGTTGGCGATGGTGGAGAAGAAGTAACCGAACACTAACAGAATAGAGATGACCACGATGGGCCACAACAGATAGTTCAGCCACTGTAGCCAGTCCGGGACATGGTTCATTAAGGATGGGATCCAGCTATCCAGGCGGGTGAACAGCCACCAGAAGGCGCCGCCCATCAGAATGATGTTAACTAACAAAGGCAAAAAAACGTAACGACGAATCCCCGGCAGCCCGATCAGTTTCCAGCCCTGCGAAAAATAGTAGACGCCGCTACGCGGGGTAGATGCGGATGTTGAAACCATGGTCAGGCGATGCTCCTCTTTTGACATCCTAACTGAATGCGCGCTTATTTTATCGGGTTGCCAGACAATAACCAGTTAGGAAATGTTCGAAAAAACAGCAAAAAGCACGATTTAGTTCATCTTTATGTAGTGAAAGCGGTAGACACACTTGCACTCGACGTAATCGGCAAATACTCTTAGTGAGTAAATGTTTGCCGTGGTGGCAAGGTGTTAGAACAACAGAGAATATAATGATGCAGGATTTGCGTCTGATATTAATCATTGTTGGCGCGATCGCCATACTCGCTTTACTGGTACACGGTTTCTGGACCAGCCGTAAAGAACGTTCTTCGATGTTTCGCGATCGCCCACTGAAACGTATGAAGTCTCGCGATGACGAAGAGTCTGAGAACGATGACTTTGATGACGATGTTGAAGGCGTAGGTGAAGTTCGCGTTCACCGGGTTAACCACGCCCCAAATGGCGTGCATGGGGAGCAAGAAGCACCTCGTCAGGCGCCGCCGCAACACCAATATCAGCCTCCTTACGAGCGTCAGGTGCAGCAGCCTGTGCGTGCGGAAGAACCGGTACGGCAGCAGCCCGCTCAGCATCAGGCGCCACAGCCTCATGTGCCGTCTCCTCAGGTGCAACAGCCACCGCAACCTGTCGCGCCGCAGCAACCTGTGCCGCCGCAGTATCAGCCTCAGCAAGCGCCTCGGCAGGCGGTTGTTCAGAGTGCGCCGCCGCAGCCTGCTCAGGTACAGCAGCCGGCGCCGCAGCCTGTCGCCGCACAGCCTCAGCCAACAACTGAACCGCAGGTCTCCGAGCCTCAGCAGCCAGCGCCGCAGCCAAAAGAACGCAAAGAAACGGTTATCGTCATGAACGTTTCTGCGCATCAGGGCTCGCAGATTAACGGCGAAGTGCTGATTAACAGCATCCAGCAGGCGGGCTTTAAATTTGGTGATATGAATATCTTTCATCGCCATCTCAGCCCGGACGGCAGCGGTCAGGTTCTGTTCAGCCTGGCAAATATGGTTAAACCGGGTACCTTCAACCCTGACGGTATGGCCGATATGACCACGCCTGGGGTCACGATCTTTATGCAGGTGCCGTCGTTTGGTGATGAGCTACAGAACTTTAAACTGATGCTGCAATCCGCACAGTATATTGCCGATGAAGTCGGTGGTGTGGTGCTGGACGATCAGCGTCGGATGATGACCCCGCAAAAACTGCGCGAATATCAGGACCGTATTCGTGAAGTTAAAGAGGCTAACGCCTGATTTATTCCCCGGCGTTTCGTCTACCAATCCAGAACCCCCGCCTGCCGGGGGTTTTTTATCATTGATGGTGTGATATGGAACCGATCGAACAAAAGCTAACTGAACTGCGAACCACGCTTCGCCATCATGAATATCTGTACCACGTTATGGATACCCCGGAGATTGCCGATGCGGAATATGACCGCTTAATGCGCGAACTGCGCGAGCTTGAAGCTCAGCACCCGGAACTGATTACCCCTGACTCCCCAACCCAACGCGTGGGCGCGGCCCCGCTGGCGTCATTCAGCCAGGTTCGCCATGAGGTTCCGATGCTGTCGCTGGACAACGTCTTTGATGAAGAGAGCTTCCTTGCCTTCAATAAGCGCGTTCAGGATCGACTGAAGAGCAGTGATGACCTGATTTATTGCTGTGAGCTAAAGCTGGACGGGCTGGCGGTCAGCATTTTGTATGAGAACGGCGTGCTGATTCAGGCGGCAACCCGTGGCGACGGCACCACCGGCGAAGATATCACCGCCAATGTCCGGACCATTCGCGCCATTCCGCTGAAACTGCGTGGCGATAATATTCCACTGCGGCTGGAGGTTCGCGGCGAGGTCTTCTTACCACAGGCCGGCTTCGAAAAAATTAACGAAGAGGCCCGTCGTAGCGGAGGGAAAGTGTTTGCTAACCCACGCAACGCGGCGGCAGGCTCTCTGCGTCAGCTCGATCCGCGAATTACGGCGAAGCGACCGCTTACTTTCTTTTGCTACGGCGTAGGCGCGCTGAATGGCGGTGAGCTGCCGGAGAGTCATTCCGGCCGTCTGCAGCAGTTTAAAGCATGGGGGCTGCCGGTGAGCGACCGGGTGAAACTTTGCCATACCCCAGAGGAAGTGCTCACTTACTATCGTAAAGTTGAAGAAGACCGTCCGAATTTAGGTTTTGATATTGATGGCGTGGTCATCAAAGTCGATTCCCTGGTGCTTCAGGAACAGCTTGGCTTTGTGGCCCGTGCGCCGCGTTGGGCGGTGGCGTTTAAGTTCCCGGCGCAGGAGCAAATGACGTTCGTGCGCGACGTAGAGTTTCAGGTGGGGCGTACCGGAGCCATCACGCCGGTGGCTCGCCTGGAGCCGGTGCATGTGGCCGGTGTTCTGGTGAGCAATGCTACTTTGCACAACGCCGATGAAATAGAGCGTCTGGGGCTGCGAATTGGCGATAAAGTGGTGATTCGCCGCGCGGGGGACGTGATTCCGCAGGTCGTCAACGTCGTACTTTCAGAGCGCCCGGAGGAGACGCGAGAAATCGTCTTCCCGACCCATTGTCCGGTGTGCAACTCTGATGTCGAGCGGGTCGAAGGCGAGGCGGTAACGCGCTGTACCGGCGGATTGATTTGCGGCGCTCAGCGCAAGGAAGCATTAAAACATTTCGTCTCCCGCCGCGCGTTAGATGTGGAGGGCATGGGGGACAAAATTATCGACCAGTTGGTTGAAAAAGAGTACGTCCACACCCCGGCGGATCTGTTTCGCTTAACCGCCGGGAAGCTCACCGGCCTGGATCGTATGGGGCCTAAATCAGCACAAAACGTGGTTAATGCCCTGGAAAAATCGAAAGCAACCACCTTTGCTCGTTTTCTCTACGCATTAGGCATTCGCGAAGTCGGCGAAGCAACGGCCGCCGGGCTGGCGTCCTGTTTTGCCACGATTGAAGCGCTGGAGCAGGCCTCTATTGAGGAACTGCAAAAAGTTCCGGATGTGGGGATTGTCGTGGCCACGCACGTCTTTCACTTCTTTGCTGAAGAGAACAACCGCGATGTGATCGCGCAGCTTCGCGCCGAAGGGGTCAACTGGCCTGCGCCGGTGGTGGTTAATGCCGAGGGAATTGACAGTCCGTTTGCCGGTAAAACGGTTGTCCTGACCGGCAGTCTCAGCCAGCTTTCTCGCGATGATGCGAAGGCGCGGCTGATGGCGCTGGGGGCGAAAGTCGCCGGCAGCGTCTCGAAGAAAACGGATCTGGTGATTGCCGGTGAAGCGGCGGGCTCTAAGCTTGCTAAAGCTCAGGAACTGGGCATTGCCGTCATTGACGAAGCCGAAATGCTGCGGCTGCTGGGAGAATAACGTGGATAAAGCTCAGCTCATAGAGATTGCCAATACGGAAATGCCGTTTGGCAAATACAAAGGCCGTCGCCTGATTGATGTGCCGGAAGAGTATTTGCTGTGGTTTGCCCGTAAAGACCAGTTTCCTGCCGGCCATCTTGGCGAGCTGATGGCATTAACCTTATTGATTAAAACGGAAGGGCTGACCCAGTTGGTTCAGCCCTTGAAGCAGCCGCGTTAGGCCTCAGAGGCGCGGGTTTTCTCCTGCGCCAGCCGTGCTTCAGCCTGCCGTTTGTAGCGTCGGGCCAGTACGGCGCACACCATCAGCTGGATCTGGTGGAAAATCATCAGCGGCAGCACCATGATCCCCAGAATCGAAGTCGGGAAGAGAATGTTGGCCATCGGTATGCCGTTTGCCAGGCTCTTTTTCGAACCGCAGAAAACAATCGTGATTTCATCAGCTTTGTTAAAGCCACATTTGCGTGCGACGAAGATATTGATGGCAATCACGATAGCCAGCAGAACCACGCTGACGGCGACGATGAAGAGCAACGAACCGACGCCGACTTTGTGCCAGATACCGTTCACAACCGCTTCGCTGAATGCGGAATAGACCACCAGCAGAATCGAAGTCTGGTCGGTTTTTGAGATCCACTTTTTATGCCGGGCAACCCAATCGCCAATCCATGGGCGAGAGAGGTGGCCAAGAACGAACGGCAGCAGAAGTTGCAGCATAATCTTGCCGACCTGTTCCAGGCTGCCGCCAGCGCCATGCAGATTCATCAGCACACCGACCAATAGTGGCGAAATAAATATCCCCAGTAGACTCGAAGCTGATGCAGAGCAGACGGCTGCCGCGACGTTACCACCCGCCAGCGAGGTAAAGGCAATAGCCGACTGAACGGTTGCAGGCAGAATGCACAGATAGACAAATCCGGTATACAGCGCAGGGTCGACATTAATCGGCGCCCACCAGGCAAACAGAACGCCTAAAACCGGGAACACCACAAACGTGCTGCACATAACCCACAGATGCAAGCGCCAGTGGCCGCCGCCGGCGATGATGGCCTCGCGGGAGAGTTTTGCCCCGTGCATAAAAAACAGCAGCGCAATAGCGGCGGTGGTTAAATTTTCAAAGAAGGGAACAAATTCGCCGCGGGCCGGGAAAAAAGAGGCCAGCAGCACCACGGTGACAAGAGTCAGAGTAAAGGGATCAAGAATGCGGAAAAGTTTCATAAACGCTCCTGAAAATCGATATCGCTATTGTGCTTTTTCTATTTTGAGAAATAAAATTAATTTATTGCATCCATTCATGAATAAAAAAGATGAATTATTCGCTTCGCCAGTTAAAGGTCTTCGTCACCGTCGCCAGAGCAAAAAGCTTCAGCCGGGCAGGGGAGATGATTGGTCTTAGTCAGTCTGCGGTCAGCCATAGTGTAAAAGAGCTGGAACACCAAACCGGCGTTCGTTTGCTCGACCGTACGACCCGGGAGGTGGTGCTGACGGAGGCGGGACAGCAGCTGGCCGGTCGTCTTGAGCGGCTGCTGGATGAACTGAACAGTACGCTGCGTGATGCCGGACGGGTCGGACAGCAGTTAACCGGAACCGTACGGGTAGCCGCCAGTCAGACGATTTCAGCGCACCTGATCCCACAATGTATTGCGCACAGTAATCAACGTTATCCGCAGATCGACTTTGTTCTGCACGATCGTCCGCAGCAATGGGTGCTGGAAAGCATTCGCCAGGGGGAGGTGGATTTCGGTATTGTTATCGATCCCGGTGCGGCGACCGATCTGCAATGTGAAACGGTGCTGGCGGAACCTTTTTTGCTTTTATGTCGGGAGGATCATCCTTTTGCCGAAAGGGCATCGGTTAGCTGGCAGGAGCTTCACCACCAGCGACTGGTATTGCAGGATTATGCCTCTGGTAGCCGACCGTTGATTGATGCCGCCCTGGCGCATTTTGGCATTGACGCCAGTATTGTGCAGGAGATTGGGCATCCTGCTACGCTCTTTCCAATGGTGGAGTCAGGCATTGGCATCAGCATTCTACCGGCGTTGGCGCTGCCGTTGCCCCAAGGCAGTCATTTGCGGGTCAAGCGACTCACCCCGGTTGTTGAGCGTCAGCTGATGCTGGCGCAGCGTAAAAACCGCTCACTCTCTACCGCCGCGCAGGCGCTGTGGGAAGTCGTGCGTGAAGAGGGAAATACGCTGACCGCAGGCAGAACCGACGATCCGCTGTATCAGCGGTGAGGTCGGTGTGGCGCTAAGAAATAACAGAAAAGTGAGGGGGAGAGCGGGTGGGTCGTGCAGGATATCACTCGTCTCATCCTGAGACTCGCCCTACGGGTCGCCGCAGGCGGCGATGCAAAATCGTTCCCGACGATTTTGTCGAACCTGCCGCAGGTTCGAATCGTTAAATTCTGCGCATAGCAAAAAGGCGCCTTTAGGGCGCCTTTTTACATTGGTGGGTCGTGCAGGATTCGAACCTGCGACCAATTGATTAAAAGTCAACTGCTCTACCAACTGAGCTAACGACCCGAGTGGTGGGTGATGACGGGATCGAACCGCCGACCCCCTCCTTGTAAGGGAGGTGCTCTCCCAGCTGAGCTAATCACCCACTTCGGTACTTCACATTTTGACAAGAAATCCAGCTGGCGAGAAAGTGGTGGGTGATGACGGGATCGAACCGCCGACCCCCTCCTTGTAAGGGAGGTGCTCTCCCAGCTGAGCTAATCACCCGATACTGCGCTGGATACAACATCTTACTAATCAAAGTAAGCGGTGGGTCGTGCAGGATGACTCGGCTTCGCCTTGCCCTGTGGGCCGTTGCTAATGCAACGTTATCCTTCACGTTTTACTACCGTTCCACCGTGGTAGTGAGTGGTGGGTCGTGCAGGATTCGAACCTGCGACCAATTGATTAAAAGTCAACTGCTC
>NZ_PIBO01000069.1:0-13194 GCF_002806725.1 Raoultella sp. T31 | reverse complement strand
CCGGGAACGACTCCCCGGTGGCGCTACGCTTACCGGGGCTACAGGCCCGTGCCGTTGTGTTGCCGGGCAAGGGGGGTTATCCCGCGGCCCGGGAACGGCTCCCCGGTGGCGCTACGCTTACCGGGGCTACAGGCCCGTGCCGTCGTGTAGTAGGGCAAGGGGGGTTATCCCGCGGCCCGGGAACGGCTCCCCGGTGGCGCTGCGCTTACCGGGGCTACAGACCTGTGCCGTTGTGTAGTCGCGTAGCCCGGCTAAGGCGTTGACGCCGCAAGCCGGGGCGGTAGGGTGTTGAATGACTTCGCCAGCCATGAGGCGACGTCATTCCAGCTGCCGCGGAAGATAATTTTTTCCGCTTTTTTGTTCAGCTGATAGCGATACATCGGGTCGTAGTACTCTTGCAACAGCGGGACCAGCCAGGCAAAATGGGCATCGGTAGCGGCACCTCGCCGCTGCGCAGCCAGCGCCCCGTCAAGCAGGGCGGTAAGCCGGGCAAAACGCTGTAATCCCAGGCGACGGCGAATGGCGAACAGGCCGTGATGCAGATATTCACTGTACGCCTGCCAGCCTTCCTCTTCACCGTAAGCATCAATAAAATCACGGTGCATACGGTCAAAATACTCTTCCCGCAGGCGCTCAAGGCGAATCTCAAACGGGTCTTCGACTACCGCCAGCGGCGATTGCGCCATACGCTCACGCAGGCATTCCGGCAGGTGGTTGGCGCCTATCATATGTCCTTCATCTTCCAGCACCCAGCGACGATGCTGCCCGGCTTTTTTCAACATTGCCACGGCCAGGTGGTTTTCAAACGTTGCCTGGGCATGCTGTTCACGCAAGGTGCGGCCGAACGACGAGCCGCGATGGTGGGCGAGCCCCTCAAGATCGATACCGTCGGGGCGGGAGCAGACCAGCTGGGTCTTGCCGTTGCCGGTACAGCCGCCGATTAGCACGATCGGCCGTTGGACCAGCTCTTCGGTGAGTTGGATGGCGACCTGGCGCAGTGCCTTGTAGCCGCCGACGATCAGCGGGTACTCGATGCCGGCTTCATGTAGCCACTGCTGTACGATGTGCGAGCGCTGGCCGCCGCGGGCGCAGCACAGATAGCCCTGCGGATAACGTAAGCAGGCGTCGCGCCATGCGGCGATACGCTTTTCCCGCACCTCGCCGTTGACTAACCGATGGCCCAGCGCTAAGGCCGCGTCCGCGCCATGGCGTTTATAGCAGGTGCCGACGGCGGCACGTTCGGCGTCGTTCATCAGCGGCAGATTCAGTGCCGCGGGAAGTGCGCTTTGGCGGAATTCGATCGGGGCGCGGACGTCAATGATTGGCGTGTCCGCCGTGAGAATGGTGCGGTAATCCGTCCCATTTTTCATGGCTCATCCTTCTGAAGTCAAACTGACAGCGTCTTTTAAATAAGAAAATCGTTAAAGCAAGGAGGGGATTCTACGCGCCATAATCTCTGCCGGGGAAGGGCGAAGATCAATTCCCCGGCAAATAGCCGTTTTCATGCGGGCGAACGGGCGGCGGATGCGCTGGCCGCCCGAATGGGTCAGAGGGTTACGCCAGCTGGGATTGCGCCCAGAAGATACCGCTGGCGTACTCTGGCGGCAGGATAGGTTTTAAGGCTTCCAGCGTGGCGCTCAGGCGGTCGGTATCGCTGTCGGTCAGGTTAAGGTGACCCACTTTGCGTCCCGGACGCACCTCTTTGTCGTACCAGTGCAGATGCACCAGCGGCAGCTTCAGCCAGTCGTAGTTGAGATCGGTACCGATCAGGTTGATCATCACCGAAGGGCTGTTCACGACCGGCGGCGGCAGCGGCAGGCTGGTAATCGCCCGCAGATGCAGTTCGAACTGGCTGATTGAGGCCCCGTTCTGGGTCCAGTGACCGCTGTTGTGCACGCGCGGCGCCAGCTCGTTAATCAACAGGCCGTCAGCGGTGACAAAACACTCCATCGCCATCACGCCCACGTAGTTCAGCTCGTGCATAATGGCGGAAAGCATGCTTTCCGCCTGGTCCTGCTGGCGGGCATTGGCCTGCGGGAAGGCGACGCTGGTACGCAGAATGCCCTCCTGGTGCAGGTTGCGGGTGAGCGGGTAGAACACCGTGCTGCCATCCTGCGCGCGGGCGCCAACCAGCGACACTTCGGCGGAAAAGTTGATGCCTTGCTCAACGATGCATTCGCCATAGTTCTCTTCCGGCAACTGCGCAATGTCGTTTTCGCGCAGTCGCCACTGGCCGCGACCGTCGTAACCACCCACGCGACGCTTAACGATAGCCAGCTCGCCCAGACGTGCGAATACCGCCGGCCACTCGTTTTTATCTGCCAGCAACTGCCACGGCGCGGTGGCGAGCCCAAGCTTATCAAACAGCTGTTTTTGCGTCAGACGGTCGGCAATGATCGGGAACACATCGCGGTTAACAAACGCCGGGTGGCGCGCCAGTTCACGCGTGAGCGCCGTTTCCGGCCAGCGTTCGATTTCGGCAGTGATCACGCTTTGCTGAAACGGCACCGCTTCAGGATCGGCTTCCAGGCCGACTGGCCAGACGGCGATGCCCAGCGGTTCCCCGGCCTGACGCAGCATCCGGCCTAGCTGGCCGTTGCCAAGGATGCAAACCTGTTTCATGCCGCACCCCGTGGGTCCGGATTCTCCAGCACCTCATCGGTCTGGGCCTGACGCCAGGCGCTCAGGCGCTGATGCAGTTCAGCGTCGTGCACTGCCAGAATCTGCGCCGCCAGCAGGGCCGCGTTGGCGGCGCCGGCTTTGCCGATGGCCAGCGTACCGACGGGAATTCCGCGCGGCATCTGAACGATAGAGTAGAGACTGTCTACGCCGCTTAGCGCCGCGCTTTGGACCGGCACACCTAACACCGGCACCAGGGTTTTCGCCGCAATCATGCCCGGCAGATGCGCCGCGCCGCCCGCACCGGCAATAATCACCTGGTAACCGTTGCTTTCCGCGCCTTCGGCAAAGCTAAACAGCTTATCGGGCGTCCGGTGTGCGGAGACCACTTCAACATGGTACGGAACGTTCAGGGCATCAAGGATTTCTGCGGTAAATTGCATGGTAGCCCAGTCGCTTTTGGACCCCATCACGATGGCGATACGCGCCGAATTATTGCGGGAAGACATGCGTCTTAAAACTCCTGTGGGTGTGCTTCACACTGCTTTAGAGGCCACAGAGAATAACATGATCTTTCGGCAAGGAAAACGGTTGCGTCACCGGTGATGGGGGGAAAATGCGCGGGAAATTAAAACGGGAAGGAGATCAGTTCAACGTTGTCTTTGCTGACTTTGACCATCGACCCTTCGCTGTGCCAGGCGCCGAGGACCACGCGAAACGCCGGCTTGCCGTTGGCCTCTAACGGGTGGACGTCAGGGCGATGCGTGTGGCCGTGAATCAACCACTGCACCTGATGTCTTTCCAGCGCCTCGACCACGGCCTGAGGATTGACATCCATAATTTCCAGCGACTTGCTGCTGTTGGCCGCTTTGCTGTCGGCGCGCATTCTGGCGGCGATGCGGCGGCGAATAAACAGCGGCAGGGCAAGGAACAGACGCTGAATCCACGGGGTATGGACTTTGGCGCGAAAAGCCAGATAGCCCGGATCGTCGGTGCAGAGCGTATCGCCGTGCATAATCAGGACCCGACGACCGTACAGGTCGAGCACTTTTTCTTCCGCCAGCAGCGTCATCCCGCAGACGAGTGCGAAGCGCTGGCCAACGAGAAAGTCGCGGTTGCCGTGAACAAAATAGCAGGGCACGCCTGATTGCGTTAATGCGTTGATTGCCGAGGCGATTTGCTGATGCAGCGGGTTCGGATCGTCATCGCCAATCCAGGCTTCAAACAGGTCGCCAAGGATATACAGCGCATCCGCCTCGCGGGCTTCGCCGGCTAAAAAGCGCAGAAAACCGGCGGTGATCGCCGGTTCTTCTGTTTGCAGATGCAAATCCGCAATAAACAGTGTCGCCACGAATTACTCGCTGACGGTGACGCTTGTGATCACAACATCTTCTTTCGGCACATCCTGATGCATGCCGCTGCGGCCGGTAGCCACCGCTTTGATTTTGTCGACCACGTCCAAACCTTCAACCACTTCGGCAAATACGCAGTAGCCCCAGCCTTGCAGGTTTTCACCAGAGAAGTTCAGGAAGTCGTTATCGACAACGTTAATAAAGAACTGCGCGGTGGCGGAGTGAGGCGCCTGAGTACGGGCCATGGCCAGAGTACCGCGGGTGTTTTTCAGACCGTTGTTAGCTTCGTTCTGGATCGGGGATTTGGTGGTTTTCTGCGCCATTCCCGGCTCAAAGCCGCCACCCTGGATCATAAAACCGTTGATAACACGGTGGAAAATGGTGTTGTTGTAGAAACCTTCGCGGCAGTAATCCAGGAAGTTTTTAACTGTTTCCGGCGCTTTGTCGTCAAAGGTTTTGATGACGATATCGCCATGATTAGTGTGGAAAGTAACCATTTTTGCATCCTGTTCCGATGATTGTGGTGCTTAAACCCAACGTTGGGCGTGACATAGGGGGCTGTTATAGCATAACCGCCGGGTTCGATCACCTTGCATTGTGTGCTGCTTCGGGGTTGAATTAAGGTTAGAATACGCGACTTAATATTCACACACGTCTACACGGAATCTTCGATGTTAAAAATTTTTAATACCCTGACGCGCCAAAAAGAAGAGTTTAAACCTATCCATGCCGGGGAAGTGGGCATGTACGTGTGTGGAATTACCGTTTACGATCTCTGTCATATCGGCCATGGCCGTACTTTCGTCTCTTTTGACGTGGTCGCCCGCTACCTGCGTTTTCTCGGCTATAAGCTGAAGTACGTCCGCAACATTACCGATATCGACGATAAAATCATTAAGCGTGCGAATGAGAACGGCGAAAGCTTTGTCGCGCTGGTCGATCGCATGATTGCCGAAATGCACAATGATTTCGATGCGCTGAATATTCTGCGTCCGGATATGGAGCCTCGCGCTACCCACCATATTCCCGAGATTATTGAAATCACCGAACAACTGATCGCGCGCGGCCATGCGTACGTGGCGGACAACGGGGATGTGATGTTCTCGGTACCGACCGATCCGAATTACGGGCAGTTGTCGCGCCAGGATCTCGACCAGTTGCAGGCCGGCGCGCGCGTTGATGTGGTTGACGTCAAGCGCAACCCGATGGATTTCGTGCTGTGGAAAATGTCGAAAGCGGGCGAGCCGAGCTGGCCGTCCCCGTGGGGTAACGGTCGTCCTGGCTGGCACATTGAATGTTCGGCGATGAACTGCAAACAGCTGGGCAACCATTTTGATATCCACGGCGGCGGATCGGATCTGATGTTCCCGCATCATGAAAACGAAATCGCCCAGTCTACCTGCGCCCACGATGGCGAGTATGTGAACTACTGGATGCACTCCGGGATGGTGATGGTTGACCGCGAGAAAATGTCAAAATCGCTGGGCAATTTCTTCACCGTGCGCGACGTACTGAAGTACTACGATGCGGAGACCATTCGCTACTTCCTGATGTCCGGCCACTATCGTAGCCAGCTGAACTACAGCGAAGAAAATCTCAAGCAGGCGCGTTCTGCGCTGGAGCGTCTGTATACCGCGCTGCGCGGAACCGACAAATCGGCAGAGCCGGCTGGCGGCGACGCCTTCGAAGCGCGCTTTATTGAAGCGATGGATGACGATTTCAACACGCCGGAAGCCTATTCCGTGCTGTTCGATATGGCGCGTGAAGTGAACCGTCTGAAGACGGAAGATGTCGCTGCTGCTAACGCCATGGCCGCACATATGCGCAAGCTCTCCGGCGTGCTGGGGCTGCTGGAGCAGGAGCCGGATGTCTTCCTGCAAAGCGGCGCGCAGGCTGACGACGGCGAAGTTGCGGAAATCGAGCAGCTGATTCAGCAGCGTCTGGATGCGCGTAAAGCGAAAGACTGGGCCGCTGCGGATGCCGCGCGTGACCGTCTCAATGAGATGGGGATCGTGCTGGAAGACGGCCCGCAGGGAACCACCTGGCGCCGTAAGTAAGCGATAGACCACTATAGCCCGCTGCCATTTTGCCCAAGAGTGCTTCGCAGAATGGCACAGCTTAGTGTATGTCTCAGGCCTGCGCTTCGCTGAGCAGGCGTTGATTTATGTAGCCGATGGCCTGTTCAGGATCCATCATTTTATTCAGCACGTTGGTTATCCCCTGGCCGATAATGGTTTCCGCATGACGAAGGTTGAATAATTCCCCTTTTACCCCACGAGACTCGCGAATACCGGTGCCTGGATGGTCCTTCAGTAAATTAAACCATGGATAAAGATGCAAAATACGCTGGTTTTGATAAATGCTGCGATGGGCGCTGTTACCTCCCAGTAAAACCAGGTGTTGGGTCATTTCTGCGGAATAGAGCCAGTGGAAAAACTCTGTTGCTGGTCCCTTCTTACCGCTATAGCGCGACATCCCCAATGAACCACCACCGAATTGCGGCATATTACCCGGTACCGGCGCATAGCCAATCGAGGGCGATAATGGGCTGTGAGCGACGTCATTGAATAAGTTCATGTACATGATCAGCATCGCCAGTTGCCCCTGCTCAAACTGTGCCACTGATGTACTCCACCATTCACTGTTTAGGTTACTGGTGACCGCCAGTTGTGCGAGATATTGATCTAGCGCTACGATGGCCAGTTTGGGCTCCAGATGAACCGGTTTGCCGTGATGTACCAATCGTCCGCCGAGGGCGTAGTAACGCAGCAGGTATTCGCTGGCTATCAGCCCTGAACTGCCTAAGGTCGTTGCTGTGCCAAGCGGACGCTGCGGGTCTCCGTCTTGATGAATGGCGGTGAAAAAAGCGGAAATCGCATCGAATTCGGCAAAGGTAGCGGGAATTTTCAGCTCTTTTCCCGATGCTTCATAGAACATGCGCTTGATTGTCGGGTCTTCAAACAAATCGCGACGGTAAAACAGTAGTTGGGTACTGGCATCAAAGGGTAACGAATAGGCTGTCCCCTCGATCTGGCTGAAATGATGGCTGATTGTTGGCGAAAAATTATCCAGCAGGGCGGGGAGTTCCGGCGAGATTTCTGCCAACGGTGTGAGCGATTTTTCCGCAAACCAGGGGAAGCACGCCATGTCGATTCGCAGTAGATCGTAATAGGGATGCAGATGCAGGTTCGAGAGGATCTCAAAAACTTCGTCATAGGGATAAACGGCGAGGTTCACCTTGATACCGGTCTGGCGATAGAAATGTGGCAAGAGCTTCCTCAGTGCATCGGTCGATGGGCTGGGCAGAATGAGCATGTTCAGCGTCTCTCCCTGATAGGGAGTGGATGAAGTTGGCTCGGCAGAAAGGGTGAATCCACGGTTGGTCAGGACTTGTTCGTAAGAATGTGACTGCGGTTGAGCAAGATAGCGGGCGATTTCCAGCCCCAGCCTCGCATAATCCATTTGATAGCAATACTGATTGGCGACGATCGCGGGTTCGTTATCGCTCAGTTGCCAGATCGGCGGGCAGGGACCTGCGCTACCCAACCAGGCCGCCTGGGTTAAACAGCGGCTTTTATCGCTATCTTGCGCCACCAGTATCTGCGGCGGCTGGTTGTCAAAAAAAGTAAAAGCGGCGGTGTGGCATTCGCTGGCCGGCGACGAGACCACCGTTAAGCGGGTTGATGGACTCAGTAGCGCCATCGAGTGCTTCAATGATTCGACAAAAGTGTGGCTATTAGTATAAACAAGTGGTTCACAGAGTAGTCCTACATGCCGTGGCCGTTGACGGGCAATGGCCTCAGTGATTGCCCGTGCCGCCTGAGAAAAATCGAGGCTAAATCTGACCTTCGCCTGCAAAGGATGACGATAGACAAACAGAATTTGCTCATCGGGTATCCGTAGCGTCTGATAATAAATGTCGCTGTCGTCCAGGCAAGAAACGGTGATCACGCTTTGGTAAGAGCGTGCTGCCAGGGTTTGCAGAATATTCATTTCAGCGGAAGGGAGATCGTCAGTGATGTAAAGATCCAGATCGCCGGCAAGAGATGAGCGTAAGGACTGCTGTAATCCTCGATAAAGCTGGTGATATTGTTCGCTATTGAGATTGGGTAAGATCAGCGCGATACCACGGCTTTTACTGGTGCGCAGGGACTGAGCCTGGGCGTTGAGCTGATATCCCATTTTCTGTGCTGCCAGTTTGACCGCTTCAATTTTTTCGACACTGACATTGCCGCGTCCATTCAGAACGTTGGAAACGGTGCCGTGTGAAACTCCTGCCAGCTTTGCTATATCCTTGATAGTCGCCATTTTAATCATCACGTTGACTCACCTGATTCGATGCTAACACCAGCATGGCGACTCTGCTATTTCATTTTCCATGATGCCTTTTTTTTGGATCGTTCCATAATTTATTGTCGATTATTAATACTAATAGATCGAGGTGTAATTTGCATCGCTGTGATACCGCCTGGACAGGAAGGTAGGGAGATGTATGTTATTAATTTATTGATATTGTTTGATTTAAATAAAATAACTTGAAGTTTGTCACTAATGTTATTCATGTTTATTGTTCGTTTTTTATTCTTAATTATATTATTGATACGTTCCAATTTCACCGGTTCGCAATGACTGAGCCGAGTGTTAAAGGGCGATAAATCAGTAATTAACTGAATAAAAAGGATAAAAAATGAAGATACATTTTCTGGGATCGGCTGCCTCTGAAGGGATCCCGAATCCGTTTTGCCGCTGCGAGCATTGCCAACAGGCGCGCGTCCTGAAAGGAAAAGACATACGCACCCACTCCTCTGCAATTATTGATGACATCATGTTAATTGATGTCGCCCCGGAGTTTAGCCAGCAGTTGCTGCGTGACGGACTCGATGCTGCCGGATTGACCGATCTGCTTTTTACCCATACTCATCCCGATCATTTCAATGTCGGTGAGCTGTTTAGCCGGATGGAGGGTTATGGTTTTAACATCGAACATCCACTGGAAATTTTTGGGAATGACCGTGCCATTAACGGTTGTGCCGCTGTTCTGCCGGGCTACAGCAAACAGCGTTTTGCTTTCCACTGCCTGGTGCCCTTTGTGACTGTAGAAAGTCACGGTTATAAGATAACTCCTCTGCTGGCTAACCATGCCAATTGGGAATTGTGCTACGTGTACGTCATCGAAAAGGACGGGAAAACAATATTCTATGGGCATGACTCTGGCTGGTTCCCACCACTCACCTGGCAATGGTTAGAGGGGAAAAAGTTAGATCTCACGATTCTGGAGTGTACTTACGGATGGAACGGCGATGATTGTACCGACAACCATATGAGCCTTGAGACGGTTTTTGCGGCACAAGAGAAGCTTCGGGCTATGGCGTGTTTGCATACTGAGAGCCAGGTTGTGGTCTCACATATTTCCCACAGCGGCAAACTGTTGCATGAGGATTTGATGGCCGCCTGTCGCGATAAAAATGTCATCGTCGCCTATGACGGTCTGACCATTAATCTATAAGGGGCGAGATCATGGATTTTAATAAAACACCTCGTCTGTTGATCATGATGTTTGTGCAGTACTTTATGCAGGGCGCGTGGAATATGACGATGGGCCTGGTGCTTAGCACCTATGGCATGGCGACAATTATCGGCTCTTCTTATGCCCTTCTGGGACTGGCGACGATCCTCTCGCCATTATTTATCGGTATGGTGGCAGATCGCTTCTTTGCTTCCCAGAAGGTGATGGCAATCTTGCATCTGATTAATGCTGGAGTGCTCCTGTGCGTACCTCAGTTCATCGCAGCACATAACACCACCATGACGTTGTTGCTGATCTTCTTCGTCGGTTTATTGTTCTACCCGACAACCGCATTGGCTAATAGCATTAGCTTTAGCCACATTAACGGCGTGAAGTATTTTCCACTCATTCGCGTTTTCGGTACTTTTGGTTTTATGGCGGTTGGTTTCATCATCGGGCAGATGGGGTACTCAGGTGATACCATGACCTGGTATATTGCATCGGCTTCTGGTATCGCACTGGGGCTGTATTGCTTTACCCTGCCTGATACTCCGCCAAAAGCCAAAGGGAGCGCTTTTACCCTGCGCGATCTGCTATGCCTGGATGCACTCTCGTTGTTTAAGGATCGCAACTTCGCCATTCTGATGCTGAGTATATTTGTGTTGATGATCCCTAAAACGGCTTATTCCGCCTATATCCCGGTGTTCCTGAAAGCCCTCGGGTTTAATAATGCGGCTTCTATGATGCAGGTAGGGATCGCCTGTGAGGTCATTTTTATGTTCCTGCTGTCCTTCTTCCTGTTGAAAGTTGGTTTTAAGGTAACCCTAATGATGGGGGCGGTATGCTGGATCATTCGCTCGCTGTTCTTCTCGCAGGCGGCACTTGATGCCAATATGATGTTTGTACTGATTGGCCTGATGCTGCAAGGTTTTTGCTGGGATTTCTTCTTCACCGTTGGCGATATCTACGTTGACCGCAAAGCGCGGCCCGAGATAAAGGCCCAGGCTCAGAGCCTTCGGTTTATCGTTTCTAATGGTTTTGGCCTGCTATTCGCTTCGACCATCTGCGGGCAAATCTTCAATAATACCGTGACGGAACAAGGATCCCAGGCATTACCACAGTGGGAGAGCTTCTGGTTATTCTCAGCGATGATTGCCGGCGTGGTTTCGGTCTTCTTCATGATTTTCTTCAAAGATGATTTATCTAAAAAGAACGCCCCGGTAGAGATTAAACCGCTTAAAGCCTGGTTCGCGCGCAAGGGGCCGCGGTTATAGGAAATAAACATGGATAGATTGTTATTTCTGCTGGGTGATTTGGGGCCGCTTAGTCTGGAAACCATAGCCAAGATAGCTGCGGCATTTGTTCTGGGGGGCGTGATTGGCCTGGAGCGAGAATCGAAGGGAAAACCCGTCGGCTTCAAAACCTGCGTGATTATTGCGGTTGCCAGCTGTGTGCTTACAGTGGTGTCCATTCAGTCGGCAGAGTACTACGCGGAGATTTCTGTCAATATTCGCAGCGATCCGATGCGTCTGGCGGCGCAGATTATTAGTGGCGTCGGTTTTTTAGGGGCCGGGGTGATTTTGCACCGTCGCGACGATGCGATTTCAGGTCTGACTACCGCAGCGATTGTTTGGGCCTCGGCGGGTGTAGGCATAGCTTGTGGCGCCAGTTTCTATTTACATGCGCTGCTGGCGACGGCATTGTTCCTGCTGGCGATAAAGATCAGCCCATATATTGTTTTACTGCAGGTTGCGCATCAGCATCTGGGGAAGGTGAAAGTTCGTTTGATACTCAATGAGAAGGCAGGGCTGCCGTCATTAGTGGCCAGGCTTAACCAACAAAGAAATCTTATTGATGCGATGACGATTCGCGACATCAAAAAAAACAAAATTGAAGTTAATCTTAAATTAACGGTAAGAAAGAGGACGACCTTGCATGAGCTCTACAGTATGTTGCGAGATATCGATCATGTGAGCGCCGTGGCCCTCGAACAATAAGCCTTTAGTCCCAAAGATACCGGGCTCATATGAGCCCGGTATCTTTTCAGTTGGGTCAATCAGTCAGTAACGGTCACGCTCTGACCTTCAAAACTCACCGTCTGACCGGCGACGATTTTGCAGCGTTTGCGGGTTTCTACCGCGCCGTCAACCTTCACCAGACCCTCGGCGATCGCTATTTTGGCCTGCGCGCCGCTCTCACTCCAGCCTTCGAGCTTCAGCAGATCGCACAGTTCAACGTGTGGGTGTTTGCCCAGAGAAAAATTCGCCATCTCAGGCCTCCTGAATATCGTGATACTCTTCGCACGCCTGCAGCGTGTTTTGAATGAGCGTAGCAACGGTCATCGGGCCGACGCCGCCGGGCACCGGTGTGATGTATGACGCGCGTGCGGCGGCATCTTCATAGACGACATCGCCAACCACTTTGCCGTTTTCCAGACGGTTAATACCGACATCCACCACGATAGCGCCTTCTTTAATCCATTCGCCCGGAATAAACCCCGGTTTACCCACCGCGACGATCAGCAGGTCGGCGTTTTCGACGTGATGACGCAGGTTTTTGGTAAAGCGGTGGGTGACGGTGGTGGTGCAGCCCGCCAGCAGCAGCTCCATGCTCATCGGACGGCCCACGATGTTCGATGCGCCGATAACCACGGCATTCAGGCCGTAGGTGTCGATATTGTAACGCTCAAGCAGGGTGACGATTCCGCGCGGCGTACACGGGCGCAGGCGCGGGGCGCGCTGGCACAGACGGCCGACGTTATAGGGGTGGAAACCGTCAACATCTTTGTCCGGGGCGATACGCTCCAGCACTTTCACGTTATCAATTCCGGCAGGCAGCGGCAGCTGTACCAGAATACCGTCGATAGTGGTATCGGCATTCAGCGTATCAATCAGCTCCAGTAATTCCGCCTCGCTGGTGGTTTCCGGGAGATCGTATGAGCGGGAGACAAATCCCACCTCTTCACACGCTTTGCGCTTGCTGCCGACATAAATCTGCGACGCCGGGTTGCTGCCGACCAGTACGACGGCTAACCCTGGGGCGCGTTTTCCGGCCGCAGTACGGGCCTTCACTTTTTCCGCAACCTCAGCGCGTACCTGCTGCGCAATCGTTTTACCGTCAATAATTTTTGCTGCCATCAGAGAGAGGATTCCATCTGTATCTTAACGAAAGGGGGATGTGGATATTTTGTCAGAAGCCAGCCTCGCTGTCAGTCCTCGTTTGAATTTTTATCCCTCTTTGACAAAATTAAGGGCTAAAGACACCGCGGTTTAAAGGGATATTTGGCGCATATAAGGGGAACTGGAACTATTTATTGTCGTCGAGCGCGATAAGTGCTGAAAACCGGCGCTGGATGAACTTTGCGCAACCTTTGTCGTATATGTAGGCAAGTTAGTTATGCCGCAGCAGTTTCATGGCAAAATGCATTGACTCACTGAGCGTTGACCGTATAATTCCAGGCGGTTTCACTCCATGAAACATCCGCATTTCAGTGCGCCCTTAGCTCAGCTGGATAGAGCAACGGCCTTCTAAGCCGTAGGTCACAGGTTCGAACCCTGTAGGGCGTACCATTCTCACTTATCTTAACGTCTCCTGAAATCTACTAAACCCAGCATACACGCGGCATTCGCCAATATCTCATTATCTCAACGTCTAGTATGGTCTGACCCTGACCCGAAATCCTGCGCCATTCAGAAACAGAATGCCGGCATGATCTAC
>NZ_PIBO01000068.1:0-13839 GCF_002806725.1 Raoultella sp. T31 | reverse complement strand
CGCCTCACCCGAACTACCTCTGACCGTAGCCCCGGTAAGCGCAGCGCCACCGGGGTTAAGTCTCGCAGCCAACACACCCACCGCGTAAAAGACGACGGTTAAGTTATTTGGCGTCGGTTGCCGTACCATCAGCATGCCAGGTAAACACGCCGAACTCGAAGCCTTTCAGATCGCCTTTCTGATCCCAGGACAGCGGTCCCATAACGGTATCGACGGAGTTGGCCTTCAGGTATTTCGCGATCGCCGCCGGGTCTTCGGACTGATTCAGGCCAGCCTGCAGCGACTGGATTGCCGCGTAGGTTGTCCAGACGAAGGCACCGCTCGGATCCTGTTTCTTCGCTTTAATCGCGTCAACAATCGGTTTGTTCGCCGGGACCTGATCGTAGTTCTTCGGTTTCGTCACCAGCATGCCTTCCGCAGACTGACCGGCAATGTTAGACAGGGAGACGTTAGCGACGCCCTCCGGCCCCATAAACTGCGTTTTCAGACCTGCCGCGCGGGACTGACGCAGAATCTGCCCCATTTCCGGGTGGTAGCCGCCGTAATAGACGAAGTCGATATTTTCTTTCTTCAGACGCGCGACCAGGGTAGAGAAATCTTTCTCCCCGGCGGTGATGCCATCAAAGAACACCACGTTAGCGCCGCCCTTCTTCAGACCATCCTGCACCGCGCGCGCCAGGCCTTCACCATATTGCTGCTTGTCGTGCACGATAGCGATACGCTGGGGCTTCACCTTCTCGATGATATATTTTGCCGCCGTCGGACCCTGGTCAGAATCCAGACCGGTGGTACGCAGAATCATTTTATAGCCGCGTGCGGTCAACTCCGGCGCGGTGGCGGCCGGGGTGATCATCAGAATGCCTTCGTCTTCATAGATATCGGACGCCGGCTGGGTAGAGGACGAGCACAAATGGCCGATAACGTACTTAATGCCATCGTTAACCACTTTGTTGGCGACGGCCACCGCCTGTTTCGGGTCGCAGGCATCATCATATTTAACGATCTGCAGCTTGTTGCCCTTGATTCCACCCTTCGCGTTAATATCGGCAACCGCCTGCTCAGCACCGGTAAACTCCTGGTCACCGTACTGTGCCACCGGGCCAGACATCGCGCCAACTACGGCAATTTTGATATCTTCCGCCAGCGCGGCATTGCTCATAATTAAGGCGATACATCCTGCCAGTAACGCTTTACCCTTCATGTTCATCCTGAGGCTCCCCATTATTATGGTTTTTTGTATTCGTTGTGATGTTGTTTATTAGCGCATTATTCTAATTTACGTCATAAAAAAAGCATATGACATCTACTTTTAGGTTTGCCGCCTGCGCTTTTGCAGCACACTATGCTAAACATACCGCCATTCAGGAGAATTTGAAATGACAAAATTGGGGTTATGTAACAGATAAGTGACAAATAAAAAACCGCGTCAGGATGAACCGGACGCGGGAGAGTCAGGCGCCAGATTAGCCGCCAGCAGATGGTCTATCCGCGCCGGGCGGGTCCAGCCAGGCGTGATATCAGGGTGATACAGCGCTCACGCTGAGTATAAAAACTCGTGTGCGGCATCCGGTTTTTTCTGGCTTTCCAGTCGCCGCACAGGAGTCGGGCGCATCATCCTTTCAGGATGCGCGCCAGAATATCCAGCGCTTTTGTAAACTGCGCATCGGGGATAGTTAACGGATACAGGAAACGGATAACGTTGCCATAGACGCCGCAGCTCAGTAGCAGCAGACCATTTTCCTGCGCCTTTTGCTGAATGTGACGGGTGAACTCCGGTGACGGCGCGCCGGTCTGCGGATCGTTAAACTCCACGGCCACCATCGAGCCCTGCCCTCGGATATCAACAATCGCCGGGCAATGCTCACGCGCCTGGTTCAGCACTTCTTTCAGATGGCGACCAAGCTGTTCCGCACGCTGACACAACTGCTCTTCTTCAATGACGTCAAGGACGGCATGAGCCGCCGCCACCGCCAGCGGGTTACCGGCATAGGTACCACCCAGCCCGCCCGGCGCCGGGGCGTCCATCACCTCGGCACGCCCCACTACGCCGGACAACGGAAAACCACCGGCAAGGCTTTTCGCCATCGTCATCAGGTCCGGTTTGACATCATAGTGCTGCATGGCAAACAGCTTGCCAGTGCGGGCAAAGCCGGTTTGCACTTCATCGGCAATCAGCAGGATACCGTGGGTATCGCACAGCGTACGCAGTGCCTGCATAAACCCGGCAGGAGCAACGTTAAAACCGCCTTCGCCCTGAATCGGTTCAAGGATAATGGCCGCCACCTGATCCGGCGCGATATCGGCTTTAAAGATACGCTCCAGGCTTTTCATCGCCTCATCGGTGGTAATGCCGTGGACAGCATTCGGGTAGACCCCGTGGTATACCGATCCAGGAAACGGCCCAAAACCAATTTTGTAAGGCGCGACCTTACCGGTCAGCGCCATGGTCATAAAGGTTCGGCCATGAAAACCGCCGCCAAAAGTAATCAGCCCCGGACGGCCGGTATAAGCGCGGGCAATCTTCACCGCGTTTTCGACGGCTTCCGCCCCGGTGGAGAAGAAAGCGGTTTTGGCTGGCCCCTCAACCGGCGCCAGCGCGTTAATGCGCTCCGCCAGCGAGACATAGCTTTCGTAAGGGACAATCTGATACGCCGTATGGGTAAAGGCCTCCAGCTGCTGCGCGACGGCGGCAACAATTTTCGGGTGGCGATGGCCGGTATTGAGCACGGCAATTCCCGCAGCAAAATCAATCACCTCGTTGCCTTCCACATCCCACAACGTGGCATTCTCCGCCTTCGCAACAAAGTAATCGCACATTACGCCTACGCCGCGCGGCGTCGCCTGCTGGCGACGTTGATTCAGTTCTGAACTTTTCACCCTCGAATCTCCTGTCATGTATGTCACGCTATCGCAACAATATCGAAACGATGACGTTTATTTACACAGGAGTTGGCTCTATAATCGAGTACCAATTCAGATTATCTGAGGGATCCAATTGCGTTCACTCGTCGGTGACCTTGTGCTGGTCAGATTGCAGGAAGAGACAGACCCGCTGTTGCATAAACGCTTATATAACGCGGTTCGTCGCTCGATTCTGGACGGTTCTTTAGCGCCCCATAGCCGCCTGCCCCCTTCACGCGATCTGGCCGGGGAGCTCGGCGTTTCAAGAAACACCATATTAACAACTTATGAACAATTGCAGGCGGAAGGATATGTGGTTTCCCGTCGCGGCAGCGGCACATTCGTCGCGAAAACCGGGCCGGATATTGCTCTTTCCGCTGGCAGCGTCACCGAAAACAGCAGCGATGTGACGGCAACACAATTTTTATCCCGTCGCGGCCAACAGTTGCTCAGCCGCGTCAGCGCCAGTCCGCGCCAGTGGGGGGCCTTTATTCCCGGCGTGCCGGACGTCAATGCCTTTCCCCACCCGCTGTTCAGCAAGATTCAGGCCCGTATCAGCCGCCGCCCGAAACCCGAGCAGTTAAGCTACAGTTGTAACGGCGGCACGCCGGAACTGCAGCAGGCGTTGGTGGATTATCTTCGCGTGTCCCGCGGCGTCCATTGTCAGGCAGATCAAATTCTTATTACGGAAGGGATTCATCAGGCAATCGACCTGGTGACGCGCATGCTCTGTGATGGCGGCGATCTGGCGTGGGTCGAAGAGCCCTCCTACTGGGGGATCCGCCACGTGCTGGCGATGAATGATATACGGATCAATCCGATTACCGTCGATGCCAACGGCCTGCGCCCGCCTGAGACGGTTGAGGAGGCGCCGCAGCTGATTTTTGTCACCCCATCGCATCAGTATCCGCTGGGGGCGGTGATGAGCCTGGAGCGCCGTCAACGTCTGCTGGCCCTGGCGCGCCAGCACGGCAGCTGGATCGTCGAGGATGATTACGACAGCGAGTTTCGCTTTTCCGGCCAGCCGATTCCGGCGCTACAGGGACTGATTGCCGACTCGCCGGTGGTCTATATCGGCACGTTCAGTAAGACGCTCTATCCGGGGCTACGGCTGGGGTATGTCGTGTTGCCGCGCCCGCTGGTCGGCTATCTGAAAAGCGCCCATGCCGAGCTCTATCGCGGCGGCCATTCGCTGATTCAGATGGCGCTGGCGGAATTTATCAACGCCGGCCATTACTCCGCCCATATCCGCCGAATGCGCCTGCTGTACAGCCGCCGTCGCGCCTGCCTGACCGAACTGATTCAGTGTTATTGTCGTTTGCAGGCGCTGTCAGATTTCAGCGATAACGCCGGCCTGCATCTGATTCTCAACCTGCCCGATGACGCGGACGATGTCGCGATCGCCAGACAGGCCAACGCGCACAATATTCTGGTGCGCCCGCTCTCACGCTACTATCTGACGCAAGAACGTAAGCAGGGACTATTGATGGGCTTTGCCAGTCTGGCAGAGACACAAATGGAACCGGCCTTCCATATCCTGCTGGCATGTCTGCAGACGTTATGCCCGCAGGTGCTGGTCAAAAGAGAAGGCGCAGAAAAACAAAACGCCCCAACATAATGTGGGGCGTTATCGGGTGCCTGCACAGAGGCGGGCATGCAGATTGCTGCGTTATGCTTCGATGGCAGTACGCAGTTTCTTCATCGCGTTCTTTTCCAGCTGGCGCACACGCTCAGCCGACACACCATAGCGATCCGCCAGTTCCTGCAACGTCGACTTATTGTCTTCGTCCAGCCAACGGGCGCGAATGATGTCCTGGCTACGCTCGTCCAGGCCCTGCATCGCGTCAGTCAGCTTGTTGGCCGCCTGCTCTTCCCAGTTATCATCTTCAATGCCATCGGCAAAGTTAGACGTTTTATCCTGCAGGTAGAGCACCGGCGCCATCGGCTGGCTATCGGACTCGTCATCCGACGACATGTCGAAGGTCATGTCCTGCGCCGCCATACGGGATTCCATTTCACGTACGTCTTTGCTCGTCACACCCAACTCGCGGGCCACCATCTCGACTTCATCCTGGTTAAACCAGCCCAGACGCTGCTTAGTTTTACGCAGGTTAAAGAACAGCTTACGCTGTGCTTTGGTGGTGGCGACCTTCACAATACGCCAGTTACGCAGCACGTATTCGTGAATTTCAGCCTTAATCCAGTGTACGGCGAAGGAAACCAGACGCACGCCCACTTCCGGGTTGAAACGACGCACGGCTTTCATCAGGCCAATGTTGCCTTCCTGAATCAGATCCGCCTGCGGCAGGCCATAGCCCGAGTAATTACGAGCAATATGAACAACAAAGCGCAGGTGAGACAGGATCAGCCTTTTCGCTGCTTCCAGATCGCCCTGGTAATGCAGCTTTTCAGCAAGCTCCCGCTCTTCATCAGCCGATAACATCGGCCAGCTGTTCGCAGCCCGGATATACGATTCCAGGTTACCAACGGGGGCTAAAGCTAAAGTTTGCATATCTTTGGTCATTCAAATCCTCTCAATCGATATCGTCTGACGTGATGGTTCCCATGAGATGAGCAACAAACATGCCAGCGTTTATGAGCAACGAGAATATCACCCACATTAATATCAGACAGTGATTTTATCCACAAGTTCCATGCAACGATGTGAATAGATTACGCACAAAATGTGACATGGAAATGAAAACACAGGGAAGAGACAACAGGGACTCTTTCCCTGCAGAGAGACATTCATCAGTGCAGGGAAAGATTATACCAGACTTTTTTTAATCGGGGGTAAAGTGACGTAAATGTTGAACCGTAGCCAGCCAGGCCGCAACCCAGCCGATCATCGAGCAGACAATCAGCATCAGCAGACACTCGTCGAAACCTAACCCGCTGAGTTCAAACCTGGTTCCAAACACCTGCGCGACTTCCGTCACCGCGGACGACAGTCGCATCACCATAATTTCCGACAAAATCAGCGACAAAAAGGCACCGCAGAAGCCCAGCAGCGCCCCGCCATACAGGAACGGACGCAGAATGAAACCGTCGGTCGCGCCAATCAGTTTTTGCACGTTAATGGTATCGCGACGGGCAAAAATGCTCAGGCGTACGCTGTTGCCGATAACAAGGAACACAGCCGCCACCATCAGCACGCCAATCAGCGCCGACACGCGGCCCACCAGCCCGGTCAACGAGGAGAGGCGGGCAAACCAGCTGTCATCCATACGCACTTCGTCCACGCCCTGAATGTGCGTCACGCGATCGCGCAGCGTATTCAGCGCATTGGTGCTCTGGAAGTCCAGCTTCGGCACCACAATCGCGACGGCCGGCAGCGGGTTCTCTTCCAGCATATCCAGCGCGCCACCAAAACCAGACCAGTTGCGGAACTCGCCAAGCGCCTCATCCCGCGACAGGTAGTTTACCTTCTCCACGCCTTGTTCCGCCTGGAGCTGACCAACTACCCGCGCCGCCGCGTCATCATCCAGCGTTTTCTCAAGGTAAACGGTGATCTGCGGCGACGGATAGTACTGCGCCGCCGCGCTGTTGACGTTTTTGTACACCATGTAGCACACGCTGGGCAGCGTCAGCGAAATGGCGATAACCATAATGGTCAGGAAGGTCGCCAGCGGCGTATTTTTTAAATCCTGGACCGCGCCATGCCAGGCATAGCGGACCTGTTCGTTAAAGACGTTGCTCTTACGGGAAGCCGGGCCCGGTGCCGCTTTTGGCCGCTTCGGCGCATTACGCCCGCCGCTGCCACCGCCCGTACCTGCGCCATTGCGGAGGCGATCGAGCCGGCTACCGAACTGGCGAATCTGGTTTATTGCGTCGCGCTTATTCACCCCAATGGCCTCCATGCATATGACCGTCGCTCAGGGTCAGCATGCGGTACGAGCGGCTGGAAATCAGTCCCAGGTCGTGCGTCGCCATCAGAACCGTGACCCCTACGCGGTTAAACTCTTCAAACAGGCGTAAAATCCCTTCCGAGAGCGCCTCATCGAGGTTACCGGTGGGTTCATCCGCCAACAACACCGCAGGCTTGTTGACCACCGCGCGGGCAATCCCCACGCGCTGCTGTTCACCGCCGGAGAGTTGGATTGGCAGGTTTTTCGCTTTGTCCAGCAGCCCGACCTTGTCCAGCGCCGCCGACACGCGACGGCGAATATCATCGCCGCTGGCGCCGGCAATAATCAGCGGAATAGCGACATTATCAAACACCGTACGGTCCATCAGCAGGTGGTGATCCTGGAAAATCATGCCGATCTGACGGCGCAAAAACGGCACCTCACGGCTTTTCAGGCGGCTGATATCGTGGCCGCCGAACAGGATTTTCCCGGCGCTCGGCCGTTCAATACCGCAGATAAGCTTAAGCAGGGTACTTTTCCCCGCGCCGGAGTGGCCGGTCAGAAATGCCATCTCGCCCGACTGCAGGTGGAAATTCACCCCCTGCAGCGCTTGTCTCCCGCCGAGATAGGCTTTGCTGACTTGTTCAAAGCGAATCATGATTAATCCTCTCGGGCAAAAAGTGCCTCAATAAAGTCGCCCGCATTAAACGGACGCAGATCCTCAATACGTTCACCGACGCCAATGTAGCGAATCGGAATACCGAACTGGTCGGCGACCGAGAAGATAACCCCACCTTTCGCGGTGCCGTCCAGCTTAGTCAGCGTGATGCCGGTCAAGCCAACGGCCTCATGGAACAGTTTGGCCTGGCTAATTGCGTTCTGCCCGGTGCTGGCATCGATGGTCAGCATGACCTCATGCGGCGCATCTTCGTCCAGTTTTTTCATCACCCGGACAATTTTCTTCAGCTCTTCCATCAGGTGCGATTTGTTCTGCAGACGACCCGCCGTATCGGCGATCAGCACGTCAACGTTGCGCGCCTTCGCGGCCTGGATAGCATCGAAGATAACCGATGCCGAGTCCGCGCCGGTATGCTGAGCAATCACCGGAATATTGTTGCGCTGACCCCAGACCTGCAGCTGTTCTACCGCTGCGGCGCGGAAGGTATCCCCGGCCGCCAGCATCACCGATTTACCCTGCTGTTCGAACTGACGCGCCAGCTTGCCGATAGTGGTGGTTTTACCCACGCCGTTCACGCCCACCATCAGGATAACAAATGGCGTTTTCCCTTCAACATTCAGCGGCGCATCCACTTTCGCGAGGATATCGCCCATCTCTTCTTTCAGCAGACCATACAGCGCTTCCGCATCACGTAGCTGTTTGCGGCTGGCGCCTTCGGTCAGATTGGTAATGATCTTACGGGTCGTTTCCACGCCGACGTCGGCAATCAGCAGCTGTTCTTCCAGCTCTTCAAACAGATCATCGTCGATTTTTTTGCCGCGGAACAGACTGATAAATCCGGAACCGAGGTTCTGTTTGGTTTTAATCAGGCTGCGTTTCAGGCGGGCGAAAAAGCCCTCCTTCGTCGGTTTTTCCTGCTCCAGTTGGGCAGCGTCATCCGGCTGGCTTTCTTCTTCCTCTTCAATAACCGCTTCATCATCAAGAGGTTGTGAGGCCAGCGCCAGAGCTTCAAGCTCCTCATCCGACAGTGCAGGTTCCTCACCGCGCGTCTCATCACTCAGCGCATCGTCCCCGGCAGCGACTTGCGGCTCATCCGTCAGCGCTTGCGGCGTCTGCCCGGCCACCGCTTCCGCGACAACCGGTTGCGCGATAGCTTCTTCGACCAGCGGCTCCGTGGCGGCCACCTCTTCCGCCAGCAGCTCTGCAGCGACAGCCTCTGCAATCGCCGCGCGAGGGATTTCTTCGGCTTCGGCCGGGACTTCAACCGCAGGCGTCACCGGCGCAGAATGCGGTAATTCGCTCTCAACAACCTGTTCAGTCACCTCAACGACATCGGCCGCAAAAGCTTCCGCGTCCTCTTTCTCCACCGGAGAAGCGCTGACCGTATCCGCTTCTGGCGCCGCCACCGCCTCAGCAGACAACTCTGCGGCCGAATGCTGTTCGGCAACGTCGGTTTGCCCTTCTACTTTCTGTTCGGTCTCGGTTTCCTGCGCCTGTTCTTTTTGTCCAAAGCCCAGCCAGGAAAAGAAGCCACGTTTTTTCTCTTTTGCCATTTGCGACGACACTCCCGCTGTTTATTCATGGCACAGCTTCGGCATAACAATAGCGGAAGCTGAAAAATGATGAAATTAGTCGGATAGTCTATCACTTAACTTAACTCGCATCACCGCCCCCGGATTAAGGTTTCGTCATCCGCGTTCGATCGCTAGAATAGCGGGCTGAAAGTGGAGACCTGAGCAAAGAGATGAAGAAACCAAACCACACGGGCAGCGGCCAGATCCGTATTATCGGTGGGCAATGGCGGGGCCGGAAATTACCGGTGCCGGAGAGCCCGGGCCTGCGCCCGACCACCGACCGGGTCCGTGAAACCCTTTTTAACTGGCTGGCGCCGGTTATGGTCGATGCGCACTGCCTGGATTGCTTTGCCGGCAGCGGCGCCCTCGGGCTGGAAGCGCTGTCGCGCTATGCGGGCAGCACCACGCTGCTGGAAATGGAGCGCGGTGTCGCCCAGCAGCTGCAAAAAAACCTGGCGACCCTGAAAGCCAGCCATGGCAAAGTGGTCAATACCAATACGCTCAACTACCTTAATCAGCCCGGCACACCGCACCATATCGTGTTTGTCGATCCGCCTTTCCGTAAAGGTCTGCTGGAAGAGACGTTGCGTCTGCTGGAAAATAACGGCTGGCTCGCCGATGAAGCGCTTATCTACGTTGAGAGCGAAGTCGAAAATGGTTTACCGCCGGTGCCGGCATGCTGGCAGCTGTATCGTGAGAAAGTGGCCGGACAGGTCGCCTATCGTCTCTATCAACGTGAGGTAAAAGGAGAAAATCGTGCTGATTAATTTTGGCCGCGTGTTGATGCTGTGCGTCTGGGCATTTTTGCTGTTAAACCTGTTTCAGCCTTTCCCGAAGCCGCTGAACATCTTTGTTAACGTTGCCCTGATCTTTATGATCCTGATGCACGGCCTGCAGCTGACGCTGCTGAAGGCCACGCAACCGAAAGATGCCCCGCCGCTGAGCCGCTTCGAGCAGATTCGCATTTTTGTCTTCGGCGTGTTCGAACTGGTGGCCTGGCAGAAAAAGCTCAAGGCCACGCTGCGTAAGAAGTAATCCCGTGGGCTCAAGGTTCTGGCGTAAACGCGACAAACCTTGAGCCTTTGTAGCTCAGCGTTCCCCGATCGCCGACGCTCAGCGCATGATATTGCGCCGCCTCTAGTCGAAAACTAACCTCCATGCCACCGGCTTGTGGCCTGAAGCTCGCGTCATAACGCATCTCGCTACCGGCGGGCGCAACGCTTTGCTGGCGCGAACGGCGATCGTTGAGCACTTTCTCCCGCTTGTTACTCACTACCACCCGCTTTTGCAGCAGCGGCGCGGCGTCGTTATCCATATTTTCCCGGCGTTGCTGCATATAGCGCACCGAGGCGGCCACCACAATGAGGGCAACGACGATAATAAAAAACAGCGGAACCTTGCTCATTCATCTAACCCATAAAAATTCTCAGGAATAAGCATACCGCGCCTTGATTAACATTGTCATCTGCCCACCCGAACCACTACACTAAGTTTTAGCACCGCCAATACACTACTCACTTAATAATAACAGATACAAGGACTTACTATGCTTTGGTCATTTATTGCTGTCTGTTTCTCCGCATGGCTTTACGTCGATGCATCCTATCGCGGCCCCGCGTGGCGGCGCTGGGTTTTTAAACCCGTCACGCTGATCCTGCTCCTGTTGCTGGCCTGGCAGGCACCAAAATTCAACGCTATCAGCTACCTGGTCCTCGCCGGGCTGTGCGCTTCGCTGCTGGGCGATGCCTTAACACAGCTGCCGCGCCAGCGGGTGATGTATGCGGTGGGGGCCTTTTTCCTGTCGCATCTGCTGTATACGATCTGGTTTGCCAGCCAGATGACGATGTCATTTTTCTGGCCGCTGCCGCTGGTGCTGCTGGTTATCGGCGCGCTGCTGCTGGCGGTTATCTGGAGTCGGCTGGAAGACCTGCGCATGCCGGTCTTCACCTTTATCGGCATGACGCTGGTTATGGTCTGGCTGGCCGGCGAGCTGTGGTTCTTCCGCCCGACGGATACCGCGCTCTCAGGCTTCGCCGGCGCGACATTCCTGCTGTTGAGTAATATCGTCTGGCTGATCAGCCACTATCGCCGTCGCTTCCGCGCCGATAACGCTCTCGCCGCCGCCTTCTACTTTGCCGGCCACTTCCTGATCGTCCGCGCGCTGTATCTGTAATTTTGCGCTTGACTCTGGAGTCGACTCCAGAGTGTATCCTCCCGGTAATGAGAAAATTATCATTACCGGGAGGGTCCCATGTCGACTCCAGAAACGCAGGATAAAAAAGTCCCACAGTTCTCGTCATTCAAATTAAAGCCGGTTGTCGCACAGGCTGACAGCTGCTGCACCGAGTCTGGCTGTGCTACCAATGACGCCGCCGACAGCGAGGCGTTAAACGAGGCGCGCTATAGCTGGCTGGTTGAAGGCATGGACTGCGCCGCCTGCGCCCGTAAAGTCGAAACCGCGGTGCGCCAGGTACCGGGCGTCAGCCAGGTACAGGTCCTGTTTGCCACCGAAAAACTGCTGGTCAACGCCGATGCCGATATCCGCACGGCCGTCGAAAGCGCGGTACGTGCCGTGGGCTATACGCTGCGCGATGAAAGCGCCCCGCCGCCGGAAACCTCGTCCCTGCGCGAGAACCTGCCGCTGATAACCCTGGTGCTACTGATGGCGCTGAGCTGGGGTCTGGAACAGTTCAACCACCCCTTCGGCGAGCTGGCATTCATTGCCACCACGCTTGTCGGCCTGTGGCCCGTCGCTCGCCAGGCTCTGCGCCTGATCCGCAGCGGCAGTTGGTTTGCCATTGAAACACTGATGAGCGTCGCCGCCATCGGGGCACTGTTTATCGGCGCCACGGCCGAAGCCACGATGGTGCTGCTGCTGTTTATGGTTGGCGAGCGCCTTGAAGGCTGGGCCGCCAGCCGCGCCCGCCAGGGGGTCAGCGCGCTGATGGCGTTAAAACCCGATACCGCCACTCGCCTGCGTGATGGCGTGCGGGAAACCGTCGCCCAGCGCGATCTCCGCCCCGGAGACGTGATTGAAGTCGCAGCAGGCGGTCGCCTGCCCGCCGATGGCCAGCTGCGCACACCGTTCGCCAGCTTCGATGAAAGCGCCTTAACCGGTGAGTCGGTGCCGGTCGAGCGCCGGTCTGGTGAACGCGTGGCGGCAGGTGCCACCAGCGTCGATCGCCTGGTGCAACTGACGGTCATTTCCGAGCCGGGCGACAGCGCCATTGACCGTATTCTGAAGCTGATTGAAGAGGCGGAGGAACGCCGGGCGCCGATTGAGCGCTTTATCGATCGCTTCAGCCGGATTTACACGCCGGCCATTATGGTCGTCGCCCTGCTGGTCGCCATCGTGCCGCCGCTGTTCTTTGCCGCCGCCTGGCTGCCGTGGATCTACAAGGGTCTGACGCTGCTGCTGATCGGCTGTCCTTGTGCGCTGGTGATTTCCACTCCGGCGGCCATCACTTCCGGGCTGGCGGTGGCATCACGCCACGGCGCCCTGATTAAAGGCGGCGCAGCGCTTGAGCAACTGGGTCGCATACGTCAGGTAGCTTTTGATAAGACCGGGACGCTAACCGTCGGTCAACCGCGCGTTACCGCCGCCATCGCCCTGAATGACGTGGATGAAAATGGCCTGCTGGCCCTGGCGGCGGCAGTGGAACAAGGCTCCAGCCACCCGCTGGCGCAGGCTATCGTGCGCGAAGCCCGGCAGCGCCAGCTGACGATTCCGTCTGCCCACGGTCAGCGCGCACTGGCGGGTTCGGGCATTGAAGCCGAGGTCGACGGCCGTCGGATACTGATTTGCGCGGCGGGCAACGACGCTGCGGCAGAGCATGAGGCGCAGATTCAGCAGCTGGAGAGCGCGGGTCAGACGGTGGTGCTGGTACTGCGCGAACAGTCTCTGCTCGGTATTCTGGCGCTGCGGGATACGCTGCGCGATGACGCCCGTCAGGCGGTCGACGATCTACATCGTCTGGGGGTCCAGGGGGTCATTCTGACCGGCGATAACCCGCGTGCGGCGGCGGCCATTGCCGGGGAACTGGGGCTGGAATTTCGCGCCGGGCTGCTGCCGGCCGATAAAGTCGAGGCGGTCACGGCGCTCAATGCCGCTGCGCCGCTGGCGATGGTCGGTGACGGTATCAACGATGCGCCGGCGATGAAAGCGGCGACCATTGGCATCGCGATGGGCAGCGGCACCGACGTGGCACTGGAAACCGCCGATGCGGCATTGACTCACAATCGCCTGACCGGGCTGGCGCAGATGATTTCGCTGGCCCGTGCCACCCACGCCAATATCCGGCAGAACATCGCCATCGCGCTGGGCCTGAAGGGGATTTTCCTCGTCACCACCCTGCTCGGCCTGACCGGCCTGTGGCTGGCGGTACTGGCGGATACCGGGGCGACGGTGCTGGTCACCGCCAACGCGCTGCGGCTGTTACGTAAGAAATAAGCGCAAAGCCCCCGGTGGCGCGTTGCTTACCGGGGCTACAGGAGCGTGTGGTCTGGCATGGGTAGCCCGGACAGGGGCCCAGCCCCGCCTCCGGGAAGACGGTCTGCGGCAATCGCTCCGTTTATCCCCCGGTGGCGCGTTGCTTACCGGGGCTACGGGAGCATGTGGTCTGGCATGGGTCGCCCGGACAGGGACGCAGCCCCGCCTCCGGGAAAACGGCCTGCGGCAATCGCTCCGTTTATCCCCCGGTGGCGCGTTGCTTACCGGGGCTACAGGAGCGTGTGGTCTGGCATGGGTAGCCCGGACAGGGGCCCAGCCCCGCCTCCGGGAAGACGGCCTGCGGCAATCGCTCCGTTTATCCCCCGGTGGCGCGTTGCTTACCGGGGC
>NZ_PIBO01000067.1:0-13917 GCF_002806725.1 Raoultella sp. T31 | reverse complement strand
CCGATGGTAGTGTGGGGTCTCCCCATGTGAGAGTAGGGAACTGCCAGGCATCAAACAAGATGAAGGGCTCAGTCGGAAGACTGAGCCCTTTGTTGTGTCTGCGGTCCGCCGGGGAGTGCTGTCCGGCAGACAATCACCAGGCATCCAGTCGGTAAGAAGCCCGTCCAGACGGACGGGCTTTTTGCGTTTTAGCGCGCGTCATAACGCAAATGAAGCAGCGGGTAGGGTCGGCCATGGTCGTCATGATCGGAGCGTCCGCTCACCACAAACCCCATATTCGCGTAAAACCCTACCGCCTGGGCGTTCTGCTCATTCACATCGGTTGTGAGTCCCGGAATCCATTCCAGAGCATACCTGACTAACTGCCGACCCACACCGATACCGCGGAAATCAGGATCAACAAAAAGGGCTTCCAGATGCTGTTCGGAAAGCAGCATCAATGCGCAGGGCTTGTCCTCATTGGTGGCCGCAACCCATAGCGGCGCCCGGGGAAAAAACTCACACACCTGGCGCTCAATTTCCTTTCGGTCCTGCTCTGAAAGAAAATGATGCGTCGCATCAACGGAACGACGCCAGATTTCAATCAGTTGTTCGCTCTCATCACTACGCGAACGGCGAATCACTATACTCATGATATATCCTTGCGATTAACCACAGTATTCTATCCTGGAGATGGTTGAAACTTTCTCACCTTCCGCTTGCAGACTCGACATTTTCATTATTCCTGGTTATTGTTAGCTGTCTGGATGTCTAAACGTTTATACGTATGCTATGAGGTAATCAAGTTATGCCGATTCGGGTGCAGGACGAGCTACCAGCCGTCAATTTCTTGCGTGGTGAGAACGTCTTTGTGATGACGACTACGCGTGCAACAACTCAGGAAATTCGTCCGCTGAAGGTGCTTATCCTTAACCTGATGCCGAAAAAAATCGAAACGGAGAATCAGTTCCTGCGCCTGCTGTCGAACTCTCCGCTGCAGCTTGATATCCAGCTCCTGCGTATCGATGCGCGTGAATCCCGCAATACGCCAAGTGAACACCTGAATAACTTCTACTGCAACTTCGACGATATTTGCGACCAGAACTTTGACGGTCTGATCGTCACCGGCGCGCCGCTGGGTCTGGTCGAATTTAACGATGTTGCCTACTGGCCGCAGATCAAACAGGTGCTGGAGTGGGCGAAAGATCACGTCACCTCTACGCTTTTTGTTTGTTGGGCGGTACAGGCCGCGCTTAATATCCTGTACGGCATTCCTAAGCAGACCCGGGCAGAAAAAATTTCCGGCGTGTATGAGCATCATATTCTGCATCCTCACGCGCTGCTGACCCGTGGTTTTGATGACTCTTTCCTTGCACCGCACTCTCGCTATGCGGATTTCCCGGCGGCGCTGATTCGCGATTACACCGATTTAGAGATCCTGGCAGAAACGGAAGAGGGTGATGCCTACCTGTTTGCCAGCAAAGATAAGCGTATTGCCTTTGTGACCGGCCACCCGGAATACGACGCCCACACCCTGGCCAGCGAATTTTTCCGCGATGTGGAAGCCGGCCTGAGCCCGGACATTCCGTATAATTATTTTCCGCAAAACGATCCGCAAAACAAACCGCGAGCCACCTGGCGCAGCCATGGCAATCTGCTGTTTGCAAACTGGCTTAACTATTACGTCTACCAGATCACTCCATACGATCTGCGGAATATGAATCCGACTTTGGATTAATCCTCCAGATAACGCGATCCTAAAGCGTTTCAGCATTTTGCCTCTGGCACCTTCGGGTGCCTTTTTTGTTTCTGAAATTCAACTCACTCTGAAAAATAACTTTAATTTCAATTTAATCAGTATGTTGCAATTTAATTAAATTAAAAATGGAAATTGTTTTTGATTTTGTAATTTTATTGAGTAGTCTTAATTGTGTTGAGCGAAAACCAGACAACGATCGTTCACTCGCGCCACCTGGATCAACCAATAGGAGCTACAAAATGACGCAACAGGCGACAATGACTGACGAACTGGCCTTCAGCCGGCCATATGGCGAGCAGGAGAAGCAGATTTTAACGCCTGAGGCGGTGGAGTTTCTGGCGGAACTGGTGAGCCGCTTCACGCCTGAGCGCAATAAACTACTGGCGGCACGTATTCAGCAACAGCAGGCGATTGACGCCGGAAGACTGCCTGATTTTATTTCGGAAACTGCTTCCATTAGAAATGGCGACTGGACAATTCGCGGTATTCCCGCCGATTTACAGGATCGTCGGGTGGAAATCACCGGGCCGGTAGAGCGTAAAATGGTGATTAACGCCCTCAATGCCAACGTGAAAGTCTTTATGGCAGATTTTGAAGACTCGCTGGCGCCGGACTGGAACAAAGTTATTGATGGCCAGATTAACCTGCGCGATGCGGTGAATGGCACCATCAGCTACACCAATGAAGCCGGCAAGATTTACCAGCTGAAGCCCGATCCGGCGGTACTGGTATGCCGCGTGCGCGGCCTGCATCTGCCAGAAAAACATGTTACGTGGCGCGGCGAATCGATTCCCGGCAGCCTGTTTGATTTCGCGCTCTATTTTTTCCACAACTACCAAAAGCTGCTGGCAAAAGGCAGCGGTCCTTACTTCTACCTGCCGAAAACTCAGGCCTGGCAGGAAGCGGCATGGTGGAGCGATGTCTTCAGCTACACCGAAGACCGCTTTGAACTGCCGCGCGGCACGATCAAGGCCACGCTGTTAATTGAAACACTGCCAGCGGTATTCCAGATGGATGAAATTCTGCATGCGCTGCGGGACCATATCGTGGGTCTGAACTGCGGGCGCTGGGATTACATTTTCAGCTATATCAAAACATTAAAAAACCATGGCGACCGCGTCTTACCCGACCGCCAGGTTGTCACCATGGATAAACCGTTCCTCAGCGCCTATTCGCGTCTGTTGATTAAGACCTGCCATAAACGCGGCGCGTTCGCGATGGGAGGGATGGCGGCATTTATCCCCAGCAAAGATGCTGAGCGTAACCGCCAGGTCCTCGCGAAAGTCACCGCCGATAAAGAACTGGAGGCGAAAAACGGCCACGACGGGACCTGGGTCGCGCATCCGGGGCTGGCGGATACCGCCATGGCGGTTTTTAACCAGCTATTGGGCGAACGTCCCAACCAGCTGTACGTCAGCCGGGAAGAAGATGCGCCGATAACCGCCGAACAGCTGCTGGCACCCTGTGAGGGCGAACGCACAGAAGCGGGGATGCGCGCCAATATTCGCGTCGCGGTGCAGTACATCGAGGCCTGGATCTCCGGCAATGGCTGCGTCCCGATTTACGGTCTGATGGAAGATGCGGCGACCGCCGAAATTTCGCGAACCTCCATCTGGCAATGGATTCACCATCAGAAAACCCTCAGTGACGGCACACCGGTCACCAAGACGCTGTTCCGTCAGTGGCTGGCGGAAGAACTGATGGTGATTCAGGAGGAGCTTGGCGAACACCGCTACAGCAGCGGGCGTTTTGACGATGCCGCGCGCCTGATGGAACAGATCACCACCTCAGAGGAGTTAATCGACTTCCTGACGCTGCCGGGCTACCGCCTGCTGGCGTAATCAGCGGGCAATTTTGTTTGTCTTTTTGGCCGCGGCCAAATTGCTTTCACCGATAACGCCTGGGAAGCCAGGAGCACACAATGGAGCATCTGCACATGAAAACCCGTACCCAACAAATCGAAGAATTAAACAAAGAGTGGACGCAACCGCGTTGGGAAGGCATTACCCGCCCCTATAGCGCAGAGGACGTGGTGAAATTGCGCGGCTCGGTCAATCCGGAATGCACGCTGGCGCAGCTGGGGGCGGCCAAAATGTGGCGACTGCTGCATGGCGACGCGAAAAAAGGCTACATCAACAGCCTCGGCGCATTGACGGGCGGGCAGGCATTGCAGCAGGCGAAGGCCGGGATCGAGGCGATTTATCTCTCCGGCTGGCAGGTGGCGGCGGATGCCAACCTCGCCTCCAGCATGTACCCGGATCAATCGCTGTATCCGGCAAACTCGGTCCCTGCGGTGGTGGATCGGATCAACAACACCTTCCGCCGCGCGGATCAGATCCAGTGGTCGGCAGGGATTGAAGCGGGCGATCCGCGCTATACCGACTATTTCCTGCCGATCGTGGCGGATGCCGAGGCGGGTTTTGGCGGCGTGCTTAACGCGTTCGAGCTGATGAAATCGATGATTGAAGCCGGTGCAGCGGCCGTTCATTTTGAAGATCAGCTGGCATCGGTGAAGAAGTGCGGCCATATGGGCGGCAAAGTGCTGGTGCCGACGCAGGAAGCCATTCAGAAGCTGGTCGCTGCGCGCCTGGCCGCGGATGTGATGGGCGTGCCGACGCTGGTGATTGCGCGAACGGATGCCGATGCGGCCGATCTGATTACCTCCGACTGCGATCCTTACGATCGCGAGTTTGTCACCGGCGAACGTACCAGCGAAGGGTTTTTCCGTACCCATGCCGGTATCGAACAGGCGATCAGTCGCGGTCTGGCCTATGCGCCGTACGCGGATCTGGTGTGGTGTGAAACCTCGAAACCCGATCTGGAGCAGGCGCGCCGCTTTGCGGAGGCCATTCACGCGCGTTTCCCGGGCAAACTGCTGGCCTACAACTGTTCGCCGTCGTTCAACTGGAAGAAAAATCTTGATGACAACACCATCGCCCACTTCCAGCAGGCGCTGTCTGATATGGGTTACAAATACCAGTTCATCACGCTGGCCGGGATCCACAGCATGTGGTTCAACATGTTCGACCTGGCCCATGCCTATGCGCAGGGTGAAGGCATGAAGCACTACGTTGAGAAAGTGCAGCAGCCAGAGTTTGCCGCAGCTAAAGATGGCTACACTTTTGTCTCTCATCAGCAGGAAGTGGGCACCGGCTACTTCGATAAGGTGACCACCATTATTCAGGGCGGAACGTCATCGGTCACGGCGTTGACCGGTTCAACGGAAGAAGAGCAGTTCTGATTGCTGCCCGGTGGCGCTGAGCTTACCGGGCCTACGCAAGCGGTAGGCCGGATAAGCGAAGGCGCCATCCGGCATGAGCGGATGCCGGATGGGGAAAAGCGATGACGCGTGGCCTGGAATTATTGATTGCACAAACGATTTTGCAGGGTTTCGACGCGCAGTACGGGCGTTTTCTGGAAGTCACTTCAGGCGCGCAGCAGCGCTTTGAACATGCCGACTGGCATGCGGTTCAGCAGGCCATGAAGCAGCGAATTCACCTTTATGATCATCACGTCGGGCTGGTGGTGGAACAGCTGCGCTGTATTACCGGAGGTAAAAGTACCGACGCGGATTTTTTGCTGCGGGTGAAAGAGCAGTACACGCACCTGCTGCCGGATTACCCTCGCTTTGAGATTGCAGAGAGCTTTTTTAATTCTGTCTATTGCCGGTTGTTTGACCACCGCTCGTTAACACCCGAGCGGCTTTTTATTTTCAGTTCTCAGCCGGAGCGCAGCTTCCGTTCACTGCCCCGGCCGCTGGCGAAAAACTTCTTCCCCGATCGCGGCTGGGAGACGCTGTTAAGCAAGGTTCTCGCCGACTTACCCCTGCGTCTGCCGTGGCAAAATAAGGCGCGCGATATCGGCTACATTAGCACCAGTCTGCATGAAGCGCTGGGAAGCGAGATGTTGTCCCGCTCCCACCTGCAGATTGCGAACGAACTCTTTTACCGTAATAAAGCCGCCTGGCTGGTGGGTAAGCTGGTGACGCCGGTGGCAACCCTGCCGTTTCTGCTGCCTGTTCATCGCAGCGAGGAGGGCGAGCTGTTTATTGACACCTGTCTGACGACCCACGCCGAAGCGAGCATCGTGTTTGGCTTCGCCCGCTCTTATTTTATGGTCTACGCGCCGCTGCCCGGTGCGTTGGTTGAATGGCTGCGCGATATTCTGCCGGGTAAAACCACCGCCGAACTGTATATGGCGATTGGCTGCCAGAAGCATGCGAAGACGGAAAGCTATCGCGAATACCTGCAGTATATTGCCCGCAGCGATGAGCAATTTATTGAGGCGCCGGGCATCCGCGGCATGGTGATGCTGGTCTTTACTCTGCCGGGATTTGATCGGGTATTTAAGGTGATCAAAGACCGCTTTGCGCCGCAAAAGGAGATGACCGCGGCCCACGTCCGCGCCTGCTATCAGCTGGTAAAAGAACATGACCGCGTCGGGAGAATGGCCGATACCCAGGAGTTTGAAAACTTCGTGCTGGAAAAACGGCAGATTGCCCCGGCGCTGATGACGTTACTGCAGACAGAGGCCGGCGCAAAAATTACCGATCTGGGCGATCGCCTTGTCATCAGCCATCTCTATATCGAACGGCGGATGGTGCCGCTGAATCTCTGGCTGGAGCAGGTGAATGGCCAGGCGCTGCGCGATGCGGTGGAGGAGTATGGCAACGCCATCCGCCAGCTTGCCGCCGCCAATATCTTCCCCGGCGATATGCTGTTTAAAAATTTCGGCGTGACCCGCCATGGCCGGGTGGTGTTCTATGATTACGATGAAATTTGCTACATGACCGAAGTGAATTTCCGCGACATTCCGCCGCCGCGCTATCCGGAAGATGAGCTGGCGAGCGAACCGTGGTACAGCGTGTCGCCGGGAGATGTCTTCCCGGAAGAGTTTCGTCACTGGCTGTGCGCCGATCCGCGTATCGGGCCGCTGTTTGAAGAGATGCACGCCGATCTGCTGCGGGCAGACTACTGGCGAGAGCTGCAGACGCGAATCCGCCGCGGGCATGTGGAGGATGTCTATGCCTACCGTCGCCGTCAGCGTTTTTGCGTGCGCTATGGCGCGTTGCAGCAGGCGGGGTAGGCGTGCTGTTCAGGCCGCCTCGATCACGGCAAACTCTTCGTACACCAGCTCCATATCCGGCGCCCACGTGCCCTCTCGTTCAAAGAAGGCCCGATGTGCCGATTGCCAGTAAGCCAGGCTCAAATCGCCTTCGCCTTCCAGCGCGGCGAGCTCCGGGCTCATGTCGTTAAAACGGATGAGCCTGAGCGCCAGGGTGCGTATCACGCATACACCTTTTCCTTTGCCGTCCAGCACAATGTGATATGCCCCTGGCGTCACGGGCGGCTGCTCTTGCTGATAGCTGGAAAGCGAGCCGCAGGTGCCTCGCTTTTTCCCGGCGACGACCAGGGCCGCCAGTTCGTCGGCCAGCTCAGGTGAGTCGCCGAAAGACCAGCAGAAAGCAGAAGGGTATTTATCCTGCCAGTATGATTTCAGATCGCTCATTTAGCGCATTCCGCCGTAGGCCAGGGTCACTTCTTTCGCCGCTTTAATCACCAGCGCCCCCAGTTCGGTGACGCGATCGTCGGTCATCCGGGAAATCGGCCCGGAAATAGAGATGGCGGCAAACGGCTCGCGGTGTTCGTCATAAATACAGGAGGCGACGCAGCGTAAACCGAGGGCATGTTCTTCATCATCAAAAGAATAGCCGCGCTTGCGCGTCTGGGCTAAATCCTCTTTCAGATGGACCGGGGAGACCAGCGTGGCGTGAGTATAAGCATGCAGCCCTTTGCGGTGCAGCAGACCGGTGACCTGCTCTTCGCTGAGCTGCGACAGGAACGCTTTACCCGCGCCGGAAGCGTGCATCGGGAGTTTGCCGCCGATCGGCGCCGACATGCGCATCAGCTGCGTACACTGCACTTGATCAATAATAATCGCCTGGTGATCGCTGTGATCGAGCACCGCCAGATTGACCGTTTCGCCGGAGTCTTCCATCAGCTGGCGCAGGATCGGGTGGACGATCGCCAGCAGATTGCGGCTTTGCAGAAAGCTGCTGCCGACCACAAAAGCATGTGCGCCCACGGACCAGTGGCCGAGCTCACCAACCTGGCGGACAAAGCCCAACTGCTGCATGGTCGTCAGCAGACGATGGGTGGTGGAGTTGGGCAGCCCGGCCTGCTGAGCCAGTTCGGTCAGTGCCACGCTACTGTGCGATTCAGCAATCCATTCAAGCAATTTTAATCCACGGGTAAGCGACTGAACCTGGCCGCCAGCCTGAGGGGCGGCGGGCGTCGCGGGTTTTCTGCCGCGCTTAGCGGGAACGGGAGTGGCCATCGCTGATTCCTTTTTTCTGTATCGTGGAAATAGTTTTCGTTTTATTTTCCGGATTTGCAATCACTACCGGACTGATCGGATGAGTGAAGCTGAACATGTCTCATATTGTCCGTCGTTCTCTTTTCCGCCTTGGTGCTTTATGCCAGTATGGTCCGTTAAGTTTTTTCGGTCTGGTTGAGCGTTGTCGGGAGCGAGTGTGAGCAGCAAAGTTGAACAACTGCATCAGCAGTTAAAAAAACGTATTTTGGTTCTGGATGGGGGCATGGGCACCATGATCCAGGGCTATCGTCTGAGTGAAGAGGACTTCCGCGGCGCACGCTTTGCCGACTGGCCATGCGATCTGAAAGGCAATAACGATCTGCTGGTGCTCAGTAAGCCGGATGTGATAACCGCTATCCACGACGCCTACTTTGCGGCGGGGGCGGATATCATTGAAACCAACACCTTTAACTCGACGACTATCGCGATGGCGGATTACCAGATGGAATCCCTGTCGGCGGAAATCAACTTTGTCGCCGCAAAGCTGGCGCGCGCCTGCGCCGATGAGTGGACCGCCCGCACGCCGGAAAAACCGCGCTACGTTGCCGGTGTTCTCGGCCCGACCAACCGCACCGCCTCTATTTCCCCGGATGTTAACGACCCGGCCTACCGCAATATTACCTTTGATGGGCTGGTGGAGGCTTACCGCGAGTCGACCAAAGCGCTGGTGGAAGGGGGCGTTGATCTGATTCTGATCGAGACCGTGTTCGATACCCTGAACGCCAAAGCGGCGATCTTCGCCGTGAAAGAGGAGTTTGAGGCGCTGGGCGTTGAACTGCCGATCATGATCTCCGGCACCATCACCGATGCCTCCGGGCGTACGCTCTCCGGGCAAACCACGGAAGCGTTTTATAACTCCCTGCGTCATGCCGATGCGCTCACCTTCGGCCTCAACTGCGCACTGGGGCCAGATGAGCTGCGCCAGTACGTGCAGGAACTGTCGCGCATTGCCGAATGCTACGTGACTGCGCACCCCAATGCCGGGCTGCCGAATGCCTTTGGCGAATACGATCTCGATGCCGATACCATGGCGGCGCAGATTCGCGAATGGGCGGAATCGGGGTTCCTGAACATCGTCGGCGGCTGCTGCGGTACCACGCCGGAACACATTAAAGCGATGAGCGATGCAGTCGCTGGCCTGGCCCCGCGCCAGTTGCCGGAGATCCCGGTCGCCTGTCGCCTTGCTGGCCTGGAGCCGCTGAATATCGGTGACGACAGCCTGTTTGTGAACGTCGGTGAACGCACCAACGTGACCGGCTCAGCGAAATTCAAGCGCCTGATTAAAGAAGAAAAATATAACGAAGCGCTGGACGTCGCCCGTCAGCAGGTGGAAAGCGGCGCGCAGATTATCGATATCAACATGGATGAGGGGATGCTCGACGCCGAAGCGGCGATGGTGCGTTTCCTGAATCTGATTGCCGGCGAACCTGATATCGCCCGGGTACCGATTATGATCGACTCCTCGAAATGGGACGTCATCGAAAAGGGGCTGAAGTGCATTCAGGGCAAAGGTATCGTCAACTCCATCTCGATGAAAGAGGGCGTAGAGGCCTTCGTTGAGCATGCGAAGAAGGTGCGTCGTTACGGCGCTGCCGTGGTGGTGATGGCCTTTGATGAAGTCGGGCAGGCGGATACCCGCACGCGCAAAATCGAAATTTGCCGCCGGGCATACAAGATTCTGACCGAAGAGGTGGGTTTCCCGCCGGAAGATATTATTTTTGACCCCAATATCTTCGCCGTCGCTACCGGTATTGAAGAGCACAACAACTATGCGCAGGATTTTATCGGCGCCTGTGAAGATATTAAACGCGAGCTGCCGCATGCGCTGATTTCCGGCGGCGTCTCGAACGTCTCTTTCTCGTTCCGCGGTAATGACCCGGTGCGTGAAGCGATTCACGCGGTGTTCCTCTATTACGCCATCCGCAACGGCATGGATATGGGGATTGTGAACGCCGGTCAGCTGGCGATTTACGACGATCTACCGGTGGAACTGCGCGATGCGGTCGAAGACGTGATCCTCAACCGCCGTGACGACGGCACCGAACGTCTGCTGGATCTGGCGGAAAAATACCGCGGCAGTAAAACGGACGACTCCGCCAACGCCCAGCAGGCGGAATGGCGTAGCTGGGACGTGAAAAAACGGCTGGAATACTCGCTGGTAAAAGGCATTACCGAGTTTATCGAGCTGGATACCGAAGAGGCGCGCCAGCAGGCCGCGCGTCCGATAGAAGTGATTGAAGGTCCGCTGATGGACGGCATGAACGTGGTCGGCGATCTGTTTGGCGAAGGTAAGATGTTCCTGCCGCAGGTGGTGAAGTCGGCCCGCGTGATGAAACAGGCGGTGGCCTATCTGGAGCCGTATATCGAAGCCAGCAAGGAAAAAGGCTCCAGCAACGGCAAGATGGTTATTGCGACCGTGAAAGGCGATGTCCACGACATCGGTAAAAATATCGTTGGCGTGGTGCTGCAGTGCAATAACTACGAAATTATCGATCTTGGCGTGATGGTGCCGGCGGATAAAATCCTCAAAACCGCCCGCGAAGTGAATGCCGACCTGATTGGCCTCTCCGGGCTGATTACCCCGTCGCTGGACGAAATGGTCAACGTAGCGAAAGAGATGGAACGTCAGGGCTTTACGATTCCGCTGCTGATTGGCGGAGCCACGACGTCGAAGGCCCATACGGCGGTCAAAATCGAGCAGAATTATAGCGGTCCGACGGTCTACGTGCAGAACGCCTCGCGTACCGTGGGCGTGGTCTCGGCCCTGCTCTCCGACATCCAGCACGATGAGTTTGTTGCGCGCACGCGTCGCGAGTACGAAACCGTGCGTATCCAGCACGCCCGTAAGAAGCCGCGCACGCCGCCGGTCACATTACAGGCCGCCCGTGAAAACGATCTGGCCTTTGACTGGGCCAGCTATACGCCGCCGGTTGCTCATCGTCTGGGGGTGCAGAGCGTGGAAGCCAGCATCGAAACCCTGCGCAACTATATCGACTGGACGCCCTTCTTCATGACCTGGTCGCTGGCCGGCAAATACCCGCGCATCCTCGAAGACGAGGTGGTGGGCGAAGAAGCGAAGCGCCTGTTCCACGATGCTAATGAGATGCTGGATACGCTCAGCGCTGAGAAGACGCTGAATCCGCGCGGCGTGGTGGGGTTATTCCCGGCCAACCGGGTGGGGGATGATATTGAAATCTATCGCGATGAAACCCGCACCCATGTGCTGACGGTCAGCCACCATCTGCGTCAGCAGACGGAGAAAGTCGGCTTTGCCAACTACTGCCTTGCCGATTTTGTGGCGCCGAAGCTCAGCGGCAAAGCGGACTACCTCGGCGCGTTTGCGGTCACCGGCGGGCTGGAAGAGGACGCGCTGGCGGAAGCGTTTGAGGCGCAGCACGATGATTACAACAAGATCATGGTCAAAGCCATCGCCGACCGTCTGGCCGAAGCGTTTGCCGAATACCTGCATGAACGCGTGCGTAAGGTCTACTGGGGCTATGCGGCAAATGAGAACCTCAGCAACGAGGATCTCATCCGCGAAAACTACCAGGGGATTCGTCCGGCGCCGGGCTACCCGGCCTGCCCGGAGCACACGGAAAAAGCGGTGATCTGGGAACTGCTGGATGTCGAGGCGCAAACCGGCATGAAGCTGACCGAGTCATTCGCCATGTGGCCGGGCGCATCGGTTTCCGGCTGGTACTTCAGCCATCCGGACAGCAAGTATTACGCGGTGGCGCAAATTCAGCGCGATCAGGTGGAAGATTATGCCCGGCGTAAAGGGATGACGCCTGCGGAAGTGGAACGCTGGCTGGCGCCAAACCTGGGATATGACGCGGATTAGAACGCGACCTGTCACAAATCCGTCATCTTAGTTTACAACTTACAGGGCGCCATCGGGGGCCCTGTCTCTTTATTGCTGCTAAACCCTTATACTGGGGTATTGATTCAGGACTGTCTGCTCTGACTGAGATTGTCCCGGACTATGTAGCCCGGCTAAGCGCAGCGCCGCCGGGGGAATCCCGGACGGTTTATCCGTCGGGTATAAGGAGAATAAGAATCCGTGTTAACTCTGCTGCATCTGTTGTCTGCTGTTGCCCTGCTGGTCTGGGGGACCCACATCGTTCGTACCGGCGTGATGCGCGTATTTGGCGCGCGCCTGCGTTCCGTCCTGAGTAGTAGCGTTGAGAAAAAACCGCTCGCCTTCTGCGCGGGGATTGGCGTCACGGCTCTGGTTCAGAGCAGTAATGCCACCACCATGCTGGTGACCTCATTTGTCGCTCAGGATCTGGTCGCGCTGACGCCTGCGCTGGTGATTGTGCTGGGGGCCGATGTGGGGACCGCATTGATGGCGAGGGTGCTGACCTTCGATCTGTCATGGCTGTCGCCGCTGCTGATTTTCATCGGCGTGATTTTTTTCCTTGGGCGCAAACAAACGCGCGCCGGCCAGCTCGGACGGGTGGGGATCGGTCTGGGGCTGATTCTGTTAGCCCTGGAACTTATCGTGCAGGCGGTTCATCCCATCACTCAGGCAAATGGCGTGCAGGTGATTTTCGCCTCGCTGACCGGCGACATTATGCTGGATGCGCTGATTGGCGCCATGTTCGCCATTATCAGCTACTCCAGCCTGGCGGCCGTGCTGTTAACGGCAACCCTGACCTCAACCGGGGTGATTTCGTTTCCGGTCGCGCTGTGTGTGGTGATTGGCGCCAACCTCGGCTCGGGGATTCTGGCGATGATCAACAACGGCGCCGCCAACGCTTCTGCGCGCCGCGTGGCGCTCGGCAGTCTGTTGTTCAAGCTGGTGGGCAGCCTGATTATTCTGCCGTTTGTCCATGTGCTGGCCGAGGCGATGCACCGTATGCCGCTGCCGGAAGCGGAACTGGTTATCTACTTCCACGTCTTCTACAACCTGATTCGCTGTGTGGCGATGGTGCCGTTTGCCGAGCCCATGGCCAGACTCTGCAAGCGGATGATTCGTGAAGATCCCGAGCAGGACCTCCATCTTAAACCAAAACATCTCGATACCACGGCGCTGGATACGCCGGCGCTGGCGTTGGCGAATGCCGCGCGCGAAACGTTGCGTATTGGCGACGCGATGGAGCAGATGCTTGGGGGGCTGCACAGGGTGATGCACGGCGAGCCGCGGGAGGAGAAGGAGCTGCGCAGGCTGGCTGATGATATCAACGTGCTCTACACGGCGATTAAGCTCTATCTGGCCCGCATGCCGAAAGACGAGCTGGCCGAAGAGGAGTCCCGTCGCTGGGCGGAGATCATCGAAATGGCGCTCAATCTGGAGCAGGCTTCCGATATCGTCGAAAGAATGGGCAGCGAAATCGCTGATAAATCGCTGGCGGCGCGCCGCGCCTTTTCGGAGGAAGGGCTGAAGGAGCTGGACGGGCTGTACGAGCAGCTGCTGAGCAACCTGCAGTTAGCGATGTCGGTCTTTTTCTCCAGCGATGTCCCAAGCGCGCGACGCCTGCGCCGCAACAAGCATCGTTTCCGTATTCTGAACCGTCGCTACTCGCACGCGCACGTCGACCGTCTGCACCAGCAGAACGTGCAGAGTATCGAAACCAGTTCGCTGCATCTGGGGTTACTGGGGGATATGAAACGCCTGAACTCATTGTTCTGCTCGGTGGCATACAGCGTGATGGAGCAGCCGGATGAGGACGATGAGCGCGATGATTATTAAGCGCTTGTTGCCTGCCCCCCCCCGGCTTGCGCTGCGCTTAGCCGGGCTACCGTTGCGCTTCACCGGGCGACGGTCCATCGTCGTCTGCGGACGGGTAGCCCGGACAGGTGCG
>NZ_PIBO01000066.1:0-15468 GCF_002806725.1 Raoultella sp. T31 | reverse complement strand
GGCCGGGTCAGGCGTCAGCCGCCACCCGGCAAAATGCGGGCCCCCTGTTCAACGCTGGTTTGTCAGCGCTCTTACCGCCCGGCGACATCGCGCTGGCTCCAGATAGCTTCTTACATTGCCCGGCGGCGCTGCGCTTGCACGGGCCTACAGAGGGTGTGCAGGTGTTGAGATTGCGGGTGTTGTAGGCCGGGTCAGGCGTCAGCCGCCACCCGGCAAAAGGCGGGCCCCCTGTTCAACGCTGGTTTGTCAGCGCTCTTACCACCCGGCGACATCGCGCTGGCTCCAGATAGCTTCTTACATTGCCCGGCGGCGCTGCGCTTGCGCGGGCCTACAGAACTTGTGCAGGTGTTGAGATCGCGGGTGTTGTAGGCCGGGTCAGCCGCCACCCGGCGATATCGCGCCGGACCCAGATAGCTTCTTGCATTGCCCGGCGGCGCTGCGCTTGCACGGGCCTACAGAGGGTGTGCAAATGTTGAGATTGCGGGTGTTGTAGGCCGGGTCAGGCGTCAGCCGCCACCCGGCGAAAACGCGGGCACCGGGTTCCAACAGGTTTGTCAGCGGTCTCACCGCCCGGCGACATCGCGCCGGGCTTTTTCTTATCTTTTACTTATCCTGTCGAACTCTTCGCAGCCGGTATCAAACCCCTCCTGACAGCTGACGTTGAGCCAGTGCAACGCTTTCTGCTGGTTGGGTTCGATAAAGCCTTGTTCTCCCTGCAGGAACATCATCCCGGCCCAGTATTCCGCATAGCCGGTACGGGACAGCGAGGAGCTGCGTTTAAAATAGTCCGTTGCCCTGGCGTCATCCTCTGTTATCTGCACGCCGCTGGCGTAAATCAAACCTAACAGCATCTGGGCGTCGACAGCGGAGTCGCTTTCCGGATCCTGGGCAGCATCCTGTAACAGGATGATGGCATGGGAATAATCCGTCGGCCCGGCCTGTTGATTGACCAGCACGCGGGCCAGGATAATTTCTCCTGCCTTGCTGCCAACCTGCACCGCCTTCTCAGCCAGCTCTCTGGCCTGTTTGTAATCGGCCTGCTGCGGGTTGCGAATTTTCAGCTGGGCCAGCAGCGCCAGCGCATCCCCGTCACCGCGATCGGCGGATTTCTGCGCCCAGTATTCGGCCTGCTGATAATCGCCGGAACTGACGTAGGTATCGGCAAGATAGTACTGCGCCCGCGGATCGCCGGCTTCCGCCAGTTGTTTGTACTGGCTGCCGGGATCCGCGGCGCCTGCGGCAAGAGAGAACAGCATCAGAAGTAAATAGAGGTATTTCATTTTTTATTATCGGTCATGAACACAGCGCGCAGTATAAAGGCAGGTGAAGAAGAAGAAAACGACGGGAACTTGTGGGGAATAGCCTGACAATCGTGCCGTCTGTTTTTCCGGGCCGTGGCGTAAACGCCTTACCCGGGCTACCGATTCGCTGTTGTCTGCGGTTCGATAGCCAGGGCAGGCGCGAAGCGCCGCCTCCACGGAGGCGGCCTGATTAACCCATTGCGCTTTCGCGCAGGCGGGCTTTCAGCTTGTTGTACTCATCAATCACATACTGTTCGGCGGCACGCTGGTCGGCGATGCGCTCAACGTTGACGGCACAGTACTTGTACTCCGGCGTTTTGGTTATCGGGCTTAAGTTCTCCGTGACCAGCTCGTTACAGGCGCCAATCCACCACTGATAGGTCATATAGACCGCCCCTTTATTCGGCCGATCGCTGACCTGCGCGCGGGTGATAATGCGCCCTTTACGCGAATTAACCCACACCAGCGCCTCATCCTCAATGCCCAGTCGCGCGGCATCGGCGGTATTGATTTGCGCATAGCCCGGTTCATCCGCCAGCGCGGCCAGCGCCGCACAGTTGCCGGTCATCGAACGGCACGAATAGTGGCCCACTTCGCGCACGGTGGAGAGCACCATCGGGTACTCGTCGGTGAGCTTATCGATCGGCGCAACCCAGTCGCAGGTGAAGAACTGCGCGAGGCCGTTCGGGGTGTCGAAGCGCTCTTTAAACAGATAAGAGGTCCCCTGGTCGGTGTCGGACTCATCGCGGCACGGCCACATGACGTAGCCCAGCTCGCCCATTTTCTCGTAGGTGGCGCCGTAAAAGTCCGGGCACAGATGCCGCAACTCGTCCCAGATCTCCTGGGTGTTGTTGTAGTGCATCGGATAGCCCATCCGGGTGGCGATTTCGCTGATGATCTGCCAGTCGGTTTTCAGGTCCCACTTCGGCTCTACCGCTTTAAAGAAGCGCTGGAAGCCGCGGTCCGCTGCGGTATAGACGCCTTCATGCTCACCCCACGAGGTGGACGGCAGGATGACATCGGCCGCCGCGGCGGTTTTGGTCATGAAAATATCCTGGACAATCACCAGCTCCAGCTCGTCAAACGCTTTACGTACGGCAGAGAGCTCGGCGTCGGTCTGCAGCGGATCTTCGCCCATAATGTACGCCGCCCGTACTTCGCCGTGTGCCGCGCGGTGCGGCAGCTCGCTGATGCGATAGCCGGTATGCGCCGGCAGGCTATCGACGCCCCAGGCTCTGGCGAACTTCTCGCGGTGCTCCGGGAACTTCACGTATTGATAGCCTGGATAAGTATCGGGCAGCGCGCCCATATCGCAGGCGCCCTGAACGTTGTTCTGGCCGCGCACCGGGTTAACGCCGACGCTCGGTTTGCCGAGATTACCGGTGAGGATCGCCAGGCTGGTCAGCGAGCGTACGGTCTCAACGCCCTGATAGAACTGGGTCACGCCCATGCCCCACAGGATGGCGGCGGATTTCGCGCTGGCGTACATGCGGGCACAGGCGCGAATCTCCTGCGCGCTGACGCCGGTGATAGTTTCCACCGACTCCGGCGTATAGCCTTCGACGATTTTGCGATACTCTTCGAAACCCTCGGAACGGCTGGCGACGAAGGATTTATCGTAGAGATCTTCTTCAATAATCACGTGGCCGATGGCGTTGAGCAGCGCAATGTTTGAGCCGTTCTTCAGCGCAATGTGCATATCGGCGATGCGCGCGGTTTCGATTTTTCGCGGATCGCAGACGATGATTTTCGCCCCATTGCGTTTGGCGTTAATCACGTGATTCGCCACAATAGGGTGTGAATCTGCCGGGTTGTACCCGAAGATAAACACGAGATCGGTGTTATCAATCTCTGTGATGGCATTACTCATGGCGCCATTACCGACCGACTGGTGCAGACCTGCAACCGAAGGGCCGTGTCAGACGCGAGCGCAGCAGTCGACGTTATTGGTACCAATAACGGCGCGCGCGAACTTTTGCATCACATAGTTAGTTTCGTTACCCGTCCCACGGGATGAGCCGGTAGTCTGAATCGCGTCCGGACCGTACTTCGCCTTAATGGCGCTGAGACGGGTGGCGACGTAGTCGAGCGCTTCCTGCCAGGAGACGGATTCCAGTTTGCCGCCACGCTGACGGCGGATCATAGGGGTTTTCAGGCGCGGGGTGAGGATCTGGGTATCGTTAATGAAATCCCAGCCATAATAGCCTTTCAGACACAGGGTCCCCTGGTTGGTTTTCCCTTGTGCCGCCTCAGCCCGGACGATTTTGCCGTTATCGACCACCAGATTGATTTTGCAACCTGATGCGCAATACGGGCAAACCGTGACGACTTTTTTCATCGGTCTTGCTCCAGTTCATCAATGGGCGCATATGCGCTATCACGCCGTCAATATGCATCTTCTATGCCATGTTTTTCTTGTGGGTATTGACTGATGATACGTCGATTGTTTGGGCTAAATGCTGACGAAAAGCAGGGCGTCGTCAGTTTTGACGTGTCGAAGAGGGGCGAGATGTGACATGGATTGAAGAAACGCGATCCGATAATGGATTTGTCGGGGGGGCTTTGCTGAATTAATCAGACAGAGATCGTTCCGTGCGGGCAGGGGCAAGTTATGAAACCGGTCATTTTGGTTGTAGATGATGACAGCGCGATTGGCGAACTGCTTAGCGATGTGCTCAGCGCGCATGTTTTTGACGTGCTGGTGTGCCAGACCGGCAGCGATGCGCTGGCGGTGGCGGCCCGGCGGGCGGATATTTCGCTGGTGCTGCTGGATATGATTCTCCCCGACACTAACGGGCTGCTGGTACTGCAACAGCTGCAGCGCAGCCGGCCTGATTTACCGGTGGTGATGCTGACCGGCCTCGGCAGCGAATCCGACGTGGTGGTCGGGCTGGAAATGGGCGCCGATGATTATATTGCCAAACCGTTTAATTCCCGGGTGGTGGTGGCCAGGGTGAAGGCGGTGCTCAGGCGCAGCGGCGCGCTGGGTGTTGAAGGCGCGGGCGGCGGCGCGGGATTGCTCTTTAACGGCTGGCGGCTGGATACGTTTCGCTGCGAGTTGTTTAATCCGCAACAGCAAGTGGTGCCGTTGACCCAGGGAGAGTACAGCCTGCTGCTGGCGCTGGCGCAAAACGCCCGCCGGGTGCTCAATCGCGAACAGCTGCTGGCCTTGACCCATAGCGAGAGCACCGAAGTCTTTGACCGGACAATTGACGTGCTGATTATGCGCCTGCGGCGCAAAATTGAACCGAATTCGCATCAGCCGACGCTTATCAGAACCCTACGCGGCCTGGGCTATGTGTTCGCCGCGGATGTTATCCACGGCGACAGAGCGGCGTAGCCCCGGCAGATGCGGGGCCAGCGGGGGAAATAATGCCCTTACTTCACGGTCCAGCCTTTATAACTACCGATATTGTTTTTATCGATCAGGGTCACCGGGATCAGCACCGGCGCGGTCGGCGCCGGTTTACCCTGCAGAATGTCATAACCTATCTCTACCGCTTTCGCCGCCATCACCTGCGGGTCCTGCGCTGGCGTCGCCACAAACAGCGAGTTTTTACGTTTCAGCGCCTCTTCGCCGTCCGGACTCCCGTCGACGCCAACGATAAAGAACTCATGACGTTGCGCCTGTTTGGCCGCCAGATCGGCACCGATCGCGGTCGGATCGTTGATGGCAAAGACGCCATCGATCTTCGGATTCGCGGCCAGCAATGAGGTCATAATTTCCAGGCCGCCCTCACGACTACCTTTGGCGTTCTGGTTGTAGGAGAGCACTTTAATATCCGGGTGGCGCGCAAACTCGGCCTGGCAACCTTCGACGCGGTTCTGCACGGCGGAAACCGGCGGCCCGTTGATAATCACCACATTCCCTTTGCCTTTCAGGCGGTCGGTGATGTATTTACAGGCCATTTCTCCCGCCTGAGTGTTATCAGAGGTGATGGTGGCATTGGCGCCTTCGGCGGCCACGTCCACCGCAACCACCACGATCCCGGCATCTTTCGCGCGTTTCACCGCCGGGCCAATCCCTTTTGAGTCGGCGGCGTTGAGGATAATCATGTCGACTTTGGCGGCAATAAAGTTATCGATCTGCGCCACCTGCTGACCGAGATCGTAACCGCTGGAGACCAGCGTCACTTTCACATTGTCTCCGGCCAGCTTACGGGCTTCCAGCTCCGCGCCTTTGGTGATTTGTACGAAGAACGGGTTGGCTAAATCCCCCACCGTGACGCCGATTGACTTCAGCTCTTTGGCCTGGGTAAAGGGCGCTGCGGCAAGCAGCGCGCCGGCACAGAGTGCGGTTACTACGGGTTTCAAACGCATGCTGTTTTCCTCTGTCTGTAGGGTATTGTTGTTATGCACTTTGATGGTGTCGGGTACGGTATTTGTCGATCAGCACCGCAATGATGATCACCGCCCCTTTGATCACCAGTTGCCAGAAATAGGAGACGCCCATCAGCGTCATGCCATTATTGAGCGTGGCGATAATCAGCGCCCCCACCAGTGTGCCGGTGATCGTGCCGATGCCGCCGACGAAGCTGGTCCCGCCGAGAATAACGGCGGCGATGGCATCCAGCTCATAACCGACGCCGAGGTTGCCGTTCGCGCTGTACAGCCGCGAGGCGCTCATGACGCCGCCCAGCCCGGAGAGCAGGCCGCTCATGCCGTAAACGAACAGCAGCACCAGCCACACTTTGATCCCGGTGAGCCTTGCCGCCTGCATGTTGCCGCCTACGGCGTAGATATGAACGCCCAGGGTGGTGCGGCGCAGAATGAACCAGCACACCGCCACCACCATCAGGGCGATCACCACCAGCCACGGAACCGGTCCGAGGTAATCATTGCCGATCCATTCGAAGCTGATATCGGAGTTAATCACCGTGGTGCCGTTGGCCAGCAGATAGGCGGCCCCGCGCAGGGCCGTGTAGGTCCCGAGCGTCACGATAAACGGCGGTAGTCCGGCGAAGGCGACCAGCGCGCCGTTAAACAAACCGAGCAGCAGGCCGAGCATCAGCGCTGCCGAAATCGACAGCAGCGACAGCTCCGGGATCAGCGACACCACCATGGCGGCGACCGCGGTCGTGCCGAGAATCGAGCCGACGGACAGATCGATCCCTCCGGTCAGAATGATGAAGGTCATCCCGGCGGCGAGGACGATGTTGATCGATGCCTGACGGGTAATATTCAGCAGGTTGCTTTCGGTAAAGAAGTTGGGAGCGATAAAGCCAAATACCGCGACGATCAGGATCAAAATCGGCAGGATACCGACCGTTTGTACCAGATCGCCCATCAGGATTTTCTTCGCTGATACGGATTTTGCCACCGGCTGCGCGGCAGTCTCTTTCTGTATTGTCATGGTGATACCGCCTTAAGGTGAGAGTCGTTAACGCCGGTGGCCAGCGTCATAATGCTTTCCTGGCTGATGTCGCCGGCCTGGAGTTCGCCGGCGATGCTGCCTTCGCGCATGACGTAGACCCGATCGCTCATGCCGACGACTTCGGGGAGTTCGCTGGAGATCATCAGGATGGCCACCCCCTGGCGCGCCATCTGGGTCATGATGCGGTAAATCTCGCTTTTGGCGCCGACGTCAACGCCGCGCGTCGGTTCATCAAGCAGTAAAATACGCGGACCGATGGCGACCCAGCGGGAGATCAGCAGCTTTTGCTGATTGCCGCCGGAAAGGCCGCCGGCACGTACCTGTGCGTGCGGCACGCGAATATTGAGCAGGGAGATAGCATCGTCGGAGAGGGTCTGCGCCTTTTTGCGATTGAGCATGCCCCAGCGGGCATCCCGTTCGAGGGTGGCCATGGTGATGTTCTCCTGCGCCGCCATTTCGAGGAACAGCCCCTGCTCCTTGCGGTTTTCGGTGAGAAAACCGATGCCCAGATCGATGGCTGCGCGCGGGGAGTGAATGACTACCGGCTCGCCATCGATCTCGATGACGCCGCCGGTGGCCCGGCGCACGCCGAAAATCAGCTGCGCCAGTTCGGAGCGACCGGCACCGACCAGACCGGCGAGACCGACGATTTCCCCCGCCCGTACCACCAGACTGCTGGCCTTCACTTTGCCGCCGTCGGTCAAATCCTCTACCCGCAGGCGCGGCTGGCCGGGCGGAATATCACGCTCTTTATTGAACAGGTCGCTTAACGGACGGCCGACCATCATTCGCACCAGTTCGGAGGCGTTGAGCTTGTCGCGGGTCAGGCTGCCGACATACTGGCCGTCGCGCAGCACGCTGACGCGGTCAGACAGTTCATAAACCTCCGCCATGCGATGGCTGATATAGATAATCGCCATCCCTTCGTCGCGCAGGCGCAGAATCAGTTCAAACAGGCGATGAGTCTCGCGGGAGGAGAGGGCGGCGGTGGGCTCATCCATCACCAGCACCCGGCTGTTGCGATGCAGGGCGCGGGCGATCTCCACCTGCTGCTGTTCGGCAATGGTCAGGGCCATCACCCGGTCGCTGGCCCTGAACTGGGCGCCGAGGCGATCGATGACCGCCTGGGCCTGATTCATCATCTCTTTGCGCTGCACCAGTCCGCCGCGCGCCAGTTCGCTGCCGAGAAAAATATTCTCCGCGACGGTTAAGTTCGGTGCCAGCTGCATCTCCTGGTAAATCAGCGTGATCCCGGCGGCCAGCGCATCTTTTGGCCCTTTAATCACCTGCGGCTGTCCGTCGATCAGGATCTCGCCGCTGGTGGCGGTATACGCCCCGGCGAGGATCTTCATTAGCGTGCTTTTACCGGCGCCGTTCTCGCCCATTAAGGCGTGGATCTCGCCGGGCCAGACCGTCAGATCGACGCCTTTCAGCGCATAAAACTTGCCAAAGGCTTTGGCAATATTGCGCATGGATAGTACCGGTGTCCCCTGCATGGTGGCTCTCCTGCGAGTGTCTTCGAGAATCGCAGTGCACCACACAACAATAAATGCAAAATGTCAGACGCCGTTCATATTTGTCATATTGATGAATACTGAATCTGGCTCACAATTACGCGCGATGGCTCTCCCGCTGTGGGTCAGCAACCGCCAGGATAAATAAAAAGATCGTGGAGCTGACCATGCCATCCCATCGCTACCGGTTTTTCACCAGCGCTCGCGGGCGCCTGCTGTCGTTTAATTTGCTGATGGTTGCGGTCACGCTGATGGTGGCTGGCGTCTCGCTGCTGGGTTTTCGCCATGCCAGCCTGCTGCAAGAGCAGGTGCAGCAGCAGACGCTGGACGATATGACCGGCAGCATGAATCTGGCGCGTGATACCGCGAACGTCGCCACCTCGGCGGTTCGCCTCTCGCAGGTGGTCGGTGCGCTGGAGTATAAAAGCGAAGCTGAACGCCTGCTGGAGACTCAGCAGGCCCTGAAATATTCACTCTCTCACCTCGCCGCCGCGCCGCTGGCGCAACAGGAGCTGGCGCTGGTGGGCAATATTATTCGCCGCAGCAATGAGCTGCAGCAGAGCGTCAGCGGCATGCTGGAACGCGGGCAGCGTCGTCATCTGCAGCGTAATGAACTGCTCAGTTCGCTGTATCAGAATCAGAGTTATCTCCGGCATATTCAGGATCTTAACGATCGACATGACGCTGACGGGATCGATCCCCGGCCGCTGGCGGAGATGGATCGGCTGATCGTTGCGGCCATCCATACGTCGACGCCACGATCGATAGTCCAGCAGCTGGACAAAGTGAGAGATTTTCTGCCGACAACCAGCCGCGACCCAACGCTGGCGGCGATTCTGCAGGATTTCAATGGCGAGCTGGCCAGGCTGGAGCCGTTATCGGCGCAGCTGGAGGAGAGCGATTTGGCCATCGGCTGGTATATGTTTCACATTAAGGCGCTGGTGGCGCTGCTCAACAGCGATATTAATCAGTACGTTGCCCGGGTCGCGCAGGCGTCTGAGCTGCGGGCGGCACAGAGCCATCAGGAGCTGCGTTCCATCAGCATGTTTATTTTGCTGTCGGCGCTGCTGGCGCTGGTGATAACCGGCTTCGCCGGCTGGTATATCTACCGTAACCTCGGCTCCAGTCTGACCGCTATCTCGCGCGCGATGTCGCGTCTGGCCTACGGCGAGCAGGAGGTCTCTGTCCCGGGGCTTCAGCGACGCGATGAGCTTGGAGAGCTGGCGCGCGCCTTCAACGTCTTTGCCCGCAATACCGCGTCGTTGGCCCATACCTCCCAGCTGCTGAAAGAAAAAAGTACCCTGCTGGAGACCACCTTTCATGCCATGCGCGACGGCTTCGCGCTGTTTGATAATCAGGGGCTGCTGGTGGTGTGGAATCCACAGTATCCGCTGCTGCTGGGGCTGACGGCCAATGACCTGCAGCGCGGCATTCACTATCAGCAGCTGCTGGGGCAGGCCGCCCCTCTGGCGGAACATATTCGCGATAATCTGGCCCGTCCGCTGCCCAAACCCCAGGAGCTACTGCTGGCGAGCGGCCGCACTATTGAACTGCGTTTTAGCCCGGTACCCGGGCGGGGGCTGGTCAACGTGGTGCTCGACAGGACCGAACGCAAAGGGCTGGAGCAGGCGCTGGTTCACAGCCAGAAAATGAAAGCGGTTGGCCAGCTGACCGGCGGTCTGGCGCATGATTTTAATAACCTGCTGGCGGTGATTATCGGCAGTCTTGAACTGGTTCAGCCGCAGGACGCGGACCTACCGCGGATCTCCCGGGCACGCAAGGCCGCAGAGCGCGGCGCACTGCTCACCCAGCGGCTGCTGGCCTTCTCGCGTAAACAGGCGCTGCACCCCAATGCCGTGGCGATGAAACCGCTGCTGGAGAACCTGGGCGAGCTGATGCGCCATTCTCTGCCGGCGACGTTGAGTCTGGAGATTGAGGCGCAGTCACCCGCGTGGCCGGCCTGGATAGACGTCGGCCAGCTGGAAAACGCCATTATCAATCTGGTGATGAACGCTCGCGATGCAATGGAAGGGCGTGCAGGGGTTATCAAGCTGCGCACCTGGAACCAGCGCGTGGCCCGCAGCGACGGGCGGCGTCAGGATATGGTGGCGCTGGAGGTGATTGACCACGGCAGCGGGATGTCGCAGGAGATTAAGGCCCAGGTGTTCGAACCGTTTTTTACCACCAAACAAACCGGCAGCGGCAGCGGTCTGGGGCTGTCGATGGTCTATGGTTTTGTCCGCCAGTCCGGCGGGCGGGTGGCTATTGAGAGCGCGCCGGGCCAGGGAACCACGGTGCGTTTACAGCTGCCGCGTGCGGCGGTGCAGGCGCCGACCGGCGGCACGTTGCCGGAAGTCGAGCAGACGGTGAGCAGCGAGCGGCTGGCGCTGGTGCTCGAGGATGAGGCCGATGTACGTCAGACTCTTTGCGAGCAGCTTCATCAGCTCGGCTGGTTAACCCTGGAAGCCGGGAACGGAGAGCAGGCGCTGCAGTTACTTGAGGCTTCGACGGAAATCGCGCTGCTGATTAGCGACCTGATGCTGCCGGGCCGATTGAGCGGAGCCGAGGTGATTAACGAAACCCAGCGCCGTTTCCCGACGGTGGCGGTGCTGCTGATCAGCGGTCAGGATCTGCGTCCGGCGCACAATCCCGCGCTGCCGGACGTGGAGCTGCTGCGCAAACCCTTCAGTCGGACACAGTTGATGCAGGCGCTGCGACAGGTGACGACAGCCCACGTCGGCGGGGCCCGTTAAACAGCGAGCGCGGCCGTATCAGGAGCAAATGGCGGCGGATTTGAGATTCCTCCGCTACTCGCCGTGACGACCGTTGATTAACGTAGGGTCAGCCCCCTGAAGAGACTGGCTCTATGAAACGTTACTTTACCGCTTTAATCTTCTGCACGCTGTCGCTGAGCAGTCAGCTGGCGCGCGCTGATATTATTGATGACGCAATCGGTAATATTCAGCAGGCGATTAATGATGCCTATAACCCCGGCGATAGCCGCCCTGATGACGAAGACCGCTATGATGACGGACGTTACCAGGATAGCCGCCAGCATAGCGCCGATCGCCGACGGCAATACGACGATCGGCAGCGACAGATAGAAGAGCGTCGCCGTCAGCTCGACGATCGCCAGCGCCAGTTGGATCAGGATCGGCGGCAGCTGGAGGACGACCAGCGACGACTGGATGACGACGATTAACCGTGCTGTCGTTCATCGCCGTGGTGACGCGACGCTGGCCGGGTCAAAGATTAATCCAGCACGATCTCCATGCCGTCATAGCCGGCCTCAAACCCCGGCGGCAGCGGATGGTCCATCAGCCACAGATCAAACTGGTGGCTGATATGGGTCAGAATGACCCGTGGGCAGGCCAGCACCTGGTTAATGGCGCGTACCGTATTCAAATCGCAGTGGTTGCGTGAGGGCTGCGGGCGCGGCTCATGGCTGCAGTCGATCACGATCGCCTGCGGCTGGTTATTCAGTAAGAATTTGAGCGTCTTTTCCGGTAATCCGGCGGTATCCGACAGCCAGGCCACCCGGCTGTGCGCCGACTCCAGCAGATAGCCATACGTCAGCTTCGAGTGATTCAGCGGCAGCGGCGTCACCCGCAATCCCTGGAGTTCAAACACCACAAACGGCTCAACGGTATGGCTGAAATCCAGCAGGCCAGGGTGTTTAAACAGGTCATCGCAGCCTTCGGGATCCGGCGGGCCAAACACCGGGATCGGCGCGCCGACGCCCCAGCGCAGCGGGAATAATCCCTGAACATGATCCATATGATAGTGGGTAAGCAAAAACTGCTGAAAATGGCCGGCAGGCCAGCGATCCATCAAATCGGGCAGCCCGGCATCCAGCAGTGTGACGGTGTGATTGAAGGTCACAACCGCGCTACAGGGGCGGCGGCGATGAGTCTCATCGCTGCGCGCACGCTGACAGGCCGCGCAGTCGCAGCCGAAAACCGGAACCAGCTGGGCGCCGCCGGTGCCGGTTAAGCGAATAGTCAGGCCCATACTTCCTCCTTACAGCGCTTTTTTAAAACGCAGATGGCTTTGCGTATACCCTTCCCGGTGATAAAAGCGGTGGGCGTCGGGGCGGCCTTTCCCGCTGGAGAGCTCCACCATTTGCGCGCCCTGTTTGCGGGCTTCCTGCTCCGCCCACGCCAGCAGCGCCTGGCCGATGTGCAGGCCGCGCCTCTGCGGCAGCACCACCAGTTCCTGCACTTCTCCGATCCAGGCGTTGAAATTAAGCGGGAACTGCAACTGTAGCCCAATCAGCCCGACCGTCTCTCCCTCCACCAGCGCCAGCTGATAGCGCAGGGTGGGATTTTGCAGGTTCATGGCAAACCCGGCGGCGAAATGGCGGCGATCGTACGCTTTTTGCTTAAGTTCGCAAATTAACGCATAGACGGCATCGACGTCGTCCAGGATCGGAGCGCGGAGTTCACAGGCAGGCATGCTGATTCTCTTGTCGGGCAGAGTGGCGGCGCAGCAGGGTGAAGAACTGCTCGACGGATTGTCCGAGGCTGCCGTTGTTGTTCAGGGTCAGGCAGTCGGAGGGGGTATAGCGCGCCGCGCGTTCCAGGCGCAGAGCGATTTCCGTTTCGCTCTCTCGTCCGCGCTGCTCCAGGCGCTGGCGCAGCACCTCCGGCGTGACCTGCAGGCAGATGGGCAGGAGCGCGCCCGCATAGCGCGCTCGCGCCTGCGGCAGATGGGCGCGAGAACCATTGGCCACCACGTCAAAACCGGCGTGTAGCCACAGGTCAATTTCGATGCCGATTCCGTAGTAATTATTATTGGCATGCCAGCTCAGGGCAAACAGCTGGCGCTCGGCGCGGTTGAAAAACTCCTGCTTGCTGAGGGCAATATGATTCTCGCTGCCGGCGTTGAACGGGCGCGTGATATAGCGATGCGCCACCAGCAATTGCGTATTTTCGCGCTGGCGTAAGGCCGCCAGCAGGCTGTCTTTTCCGGAACCGGAGGCACCCACCAGCCAAATCAATTTTCCGCTCATCAGAAGACCCTCTTTCCTTGACGCCAGACGTGGTCAATATGGACATGTTCGCCGCGACGGTGCGCCAGCACCATATCGGCACGTTTACCTTCCGCAATCCTCCCGCGGTCGTCTAACCCCAGCGCCTGGGCCGGATTTTTGCTGACCAGACAAATGGCCTGCGCCAGCGTGAAGGCGTTGTCGTCGTCGTCCGCGATGCGGAATGCCGCATCCAGCAGGCTGGCGGGATAATAGTCTGACGACAAAATATCGAGCAGGTTGCTGGCCGCCAGCTGGTGGGCGGCGACGTTGCCGGAGTGCGAACCGCCGCGCACGATATTGGGGGCGCCCATCAGCACGTTCATACCGTGCTGACGTGAAGCCTCTGCCGCGGCTAATGTGGTAGGAAATTCGGCGATCACGCTGCCAAGTTGATGTGATTCGACAACATGCTCGGGCGTTGCGTCATCATGGCTGGCGAGCGCGATATTGCGCTCGCGACATATTGCCGCAATGGTTTGACGGTTCGGCTGTGACCAGGTCGCTGCCAGCGCCATCTGCTCTTCTTCGAAGCGATCCATCTCTTCGTTGGTCAGGTGGTATTTTCCCTGATAGTAATCGCGGTACTTGCGACGGTCGGCGTACTGGCGCTGGCCTGGGGAGTGATCCATTAAGGAGACCATGCTCACCGGATCGCGGCCAACCAGTTTTTCAAACAGCGGCAGCGTAGTGTGGTGTGGCAGCTCGCAGCGCAGGTGCAGGCGGTGTTCGGCACGATTAAGCCCACGTTTTTGTGTCTCTTCGACGGCGTTGATCATCTTTTCCAGATTTTCCAGCCGATCGCCGCCGTCGCGGACGTCGCCAATGGCGACCGCATCCAGTACGGTGGTGATGCCGCTGGCGACCATCAGCGCATCGTGGCTGCTCATCGCCGAATGAGCGGGCCAGTCGACTTTCGGGCGCGGAGTAAAGAATTTGTCCAGATTATCGGTATGCAGCTCAATCAGCCCGGGCAGCAGCCAGCCGCCTTCACCGTCGAGCGCCTGCGGCAGCTGGCTCTGACTTTCGGCAAAGGCGTAAATTCTGCCCTCCTGTACTTCCAGCGAACCGTGTACCACTTCGTCTTCGAGAACCAGGTTTACATTGTTGATAATCATGCTGTTATTCCCATCGGGTGCAGTCGGTCGGCGACCTGATTGCGGACCGTTTCATCATGGAAAATGCCGACGATAGCCGCGCCGCGCGCTTTGGCTTCATTAATCAGTTCCACTACGGCGGCGCTGTTTATGGCGTCCAGCGAGGCGGTTGGTTCATCAAGCAATAAGATCGGGTAATCCACCGCGAAACCGCGGGCGATATTGACCCGCTGCTGTTCCCCGCCGGAAAAGGTGGATGGCGCCAGATGCCATAATCGTTGCGGAACGTTCAGGCGCGTCAGCAGACGGGCAGCCCGCGAAGCGCAGGTATCGCGCGGGATACCGAGGTCGAGCAGCGGTTGCATCACCACTTCGAGGGCGGAAATCCTCGGGATCACCCTCAGGAACTGGCTGACCCAGCCGATGGTGCGCTTGCGGACTTCCAGCACTTTTCGCGGCGAGGCGTTGACCAGATCAACCCATTCGTCGCCGTGGCGGATATGGATATGGCCAGTGTCCGGCAGGTAGTTGGCATACAGCGAACGCAGCAGGGTGGATTTGCCGCTGCCGGAATGGCCGTGCAGCACCACGCACTCGCCATTGCTGACCTCCAGAGAGGCATTCTGCAGCACCGGCAGGCGCACGCCGTTTTGCTGGTGGAGTACAAAGGTCTTACTGACATTTTCAACGTGAATCATTATGGCCTCGTGGTTTGGGCGCCGGGTGGCGGCTTCGCCTTACCCGGCCTACAGGTGCTGTGTTCGAACGCGACTAATCTGGCCTTGTGGTCCTGGTGCCGGGTGGCGGCGTTGCCTTACCCGGCCTACAGGTGCTGTGTTCGAACGCGACTCATCTTGCTTCGTGGTCCTGGTGCCGGGTGGCGGTGTTGCCTTACCCGGCCTACGGTACTGTGTTCGAACGCGACTCATCTGGCCTTGTGGTCCTGACGCCGGGTGGCGGCTTCGCCTTACCCGGCCGACAGTGCTGTGTTCGAACGCGACTCATCTGGCCTTGTGGTCCTGGTGCCGGGTGGCGGCGTTGCCTTACCCGGCCGACAGTGCTGTGTTCGAACGCGACTCATCTGGCCTCGTGGTTTGAGCGCCGGGTGGCGGCGTTGCCTTACCCGGCCTACAGGTGCTGTGTTCGAACGCGA
>NZ_PIBO01000065.1:0-16078 GCF_002806725.1 Raoultella sp. T31 | reverse complement strand
GCTGACGCCTTATCCGGGCTACCGGCTGCCGCGGATTTGTTAACGGGACGGGTTCCCGGATTGCGGCTGGCGCCTTATCCGGGCTACCGGCTGCGGCGGATTTGTTAACGGGACGGGTTCCCGGATTGCAGCTGACGCCTTATCCGGGCTACCGGCTGCCGCGGATTTGTTAACGGGACGGGTTCCCGGATTGCGGCTGGCGCCTTATCCGGGCTACCGGCTGCGGCGGATTTGTTAACGGGACGGGTTCCCGGATTGCGGCTGACGCCTTATCCGGGCTACCGGCTGCCGCGGATTTGTTAACGGGGACAGGTTCCCGGATTGCAGCTGACGCCTTATCCGGGCTACCGGCTACGTACGGACCCGTAGCGCGGCTAAGTGCAGGACTGTAGCCCGGCTAAGCGCAGCGCGAGCCGGGAAAAACCAGCATCATTATCCGGTCCAAATCCGCGGGCAGCTACGGATGGGTTGGCAGCGGCAACAACCGCTTTATTAACATACTATTATTTGTGTCATCACTTTCTTACGCGCCGCTTTGCAGGTGCGTTTTGGACCTCAGTAATGTCGTATACACCATTGGGCGATTTCGGGCAGCAAGGGCTGTTCGATATCACCCGCATTTTATTACAGCAGCCCGATCTGGCGGCGCTGAGTGAAACGCTGACCCGCCTGGTGCAGCAATCCGCGCTGGCGGATCGGGCGGCGATTATTCTGTGGAACGCCGGGAACCATCGTGCGGCAAGGTACGGCTGTGACGAAACGGGCCTGCCGGTCAGCTACGAAGATGAGACCGTACTGGCGCACGGGCCGGTGCGTCGCCTGTTGTCGCGTCCCGATGCGCTGCACTGCGACAAGGCGACCTTTGTCGAGGCCTGGCCTCAACTGGCCAGCTGCGGACTCTATCCACCGTTTGGCTATTACGGCCTGCTGCCGCTGGCGGCGGAAGGCCGCATCTTTGGCGGCTGCGAGTTTATCCGTAACGACGCCCGACCGTGGAGCGAGAAAGAGTTCCAGCGGCTGCATACGTTTACCCAGCTGGTTGCGGTGGTGACCGAGCAGATCCAGAGCCGGGTCAGCAATAACGTCGATTACGATTTGTTGTGCCACGAGCGCGACAACTTTCGCATTCTGGTTGCTATCACTAACGCCGTGCTCTCCCGACTGGATATCGACGAGCTGGTCAGCGAAGTGGCCAAAGAGATTCACCACTATTTCCGCATCGACGCGATCAGCGTGGTGCTACGCAGCAGCCGCAAAGGCAAACTGAATATCTACTCGACCCATTATCTCGACGCCAGCCATCCGGTTCACGATCAGAGCGAGGTGAATGAAGCCGGTACGCTGACCGAGCGGGTGTTCAAAAGCAAAGAGATGCTGCTGCTCAATTTACACGAGCACGACTCGCTGGCCCCATACGAGAAAATGCTTTTTGAGATGTGGGGCAACCAGATCCAAACCCTGTGCCTGCTGCCGCTGATGTCCGGCAATACGCTGCTGGGCGTGCTGAAACTGGCGCAGTGCGATGAGAAGGTGTTCACCACCACCAACCTCAAGCTGCTGCGGCAAATCGCCGAGCGCGTGTCGATCGCCGTCGATAATGCCCTCGCCTACCGCGAAATTCAGCGGCTAAAAGAACGGCTGGTGGATGAGAATCTGGCGCTCACCGAACAGCTGAATAATGTCGAGAGCGAGTTTGGCGAAATTATTGGCCGCAGCGAAGCCATGCACAGCGTACTCAAACAGGTCGAGATGGTCGCCCAGAGCGACAGTACCGTCCTGATCCTCGGCGAAACCGGCACCGGCAAAGAGCTGATTGCCCGCGCTATTCATAACCTCAGCGGACGTAACGCGCGGCGAATGGTGAAGATGAACTGCGCCGCGATGCCCGCCGGGCTGCTGGAAAGCGATCTCTTCGGCCATGAGCGCGGCGCGTTTACCGGAGCCAGCGCCCAGCGTATCGGCCGTTTCGAACTGGCGGATAAAAGCTCATTATTCCTCGATGAAGTGGGCGATATGCCGCTGGAACTTCAGCCGAAGCTGCTGCGGGTTCTGCAGGAACAGGAGTTTGAACGCCTCGGCAGCAACAAGCTGATCCGCACCGATGTCCGGCTGATCGCCGCCACCAACCGCGATCTCAGGCAGATGGTCGCCGATCGCGAATTTCGCAGCGATCTCTACTATCGCCTGAACGTCTTTCCGATCCACCTGCCGCCGCTGCGCGAGCGTCCGGACGATATCCCGCTGCTGGTCAAAGCGTTTACCTTTAAAATCGCCCGCCGCCTCGGGCGCAACATCGACAGCATTCCGGCAGAAACCCTGCGCACGCTGAGCCGCATGGAGTGGCCGGGCAACGTTCGTGAGCTGGAAAACGTGATTGAACGCGCGGTGCTGTTAACCCGCGGTAGCGTGCTGCAATTGTCGCTGCCGGAGATGAATATCGACGAGGAGACGATAACGGCGGAGGTGCTTGCGCAAGAGGGCGAGGATGAATATCAGCTGATCGTCCGGGTGCTGAAAGAGAGCAACGGCGTGGTTGCCGGGCCGAAAGGGGCGGCGCAGCGGCTGGGGTTAAAGCGTACGACACTGCTTTCGCGCATGAAACGTCTGGGTATTAACAAGGATGAGCTAGTATAAATCCGGTAGTCACTTAATTAGCCACACAAGGAGATTTTATGGCGATATCAGCACGTAACCAGCTGGCCGGTACGGTCAGCGCAGAAAGTCAGGAAGAGATGAAGCTGGTCGAGGACAGCCGGGTGATTGCGCTGATCAAAGCCTCTGCCATTCTCATCGCCACCCGCGCGTAATCCGCTGCAAACGCCGCTTCACACGAAACGGCGTTCTTCGAAACATCTTGCCACTTTCTCCGCGACAGACGATTTCCACGGTGCCATCCCCAGCTTACAAATAATAATCATTTTCATTTATAAATAGCCTGTGCCATATAACATAGCAATGGCTATAACAGATGATTAATTAACCATATTGATGTGAGGGATCCTATGCTGCACCTGCCGCCTCTGAAGCACCTGCTCTTTACCGCTCTGCTCGGCCTGCTGGCGATCGCCCCGGCTCAGGCCAGTGAAAAATTCAAAGTGATCACCACTTTTACGGTGATTGCCGATATGGCACAAAACGTCGCCGGGGAGGCGGCCGAGGTCAGCTCGATTACCAAACCCGGTGCCGAGATCCACGAATACCAGCCGACGCCCGGCGATATAAAACGCGCCCAGGGGGCACAGCTGATCCTCACCAACGGCCTGAATCTCGAACTGTGGTTCGCCCGCTTTTATCAGCATCTGAACGGGGTCCCGGAAGTGGTCGTCAGCGAGGGCATTCAGCCAATGGGGATCAGCGAAGGCCCCTATAACGGCAAACCCAACCCCCATGCGTGGATGTCGGCGGATAACGCGCTGATCTACGTCGATAATATTCGTGATGCGCTGGTCAAGTACGATCCGGTGAATGCGCAGACCTATCGTCAGAACGCTGCCGTTTATAAAGAGAAAATCCGCCAGACCATGGCGCCGTTGAAGGCGGAGCTGGCAAAACTGCCGCAAGAGAAACGCTGGCTGGTCACCAGCGAAGGCGCGTTCTCCTACCTGGCCCGCGACAACGGGCTGAAGGAGCGCTACCTGTGGCCAATCAATGCCGACCAGCAGGGCACGCCGCAACAGGTACGTAAAACTATCGATATCATGAAAAAAGAGCATATCCCGACTCTCTTTAGTGAAAGTACCATTTCAGATAAACCGGCGCGCCAGGTAGCTCGGGAAGCCGGTGCCCACTATGGCGGCGTGCTGTATGTTGACTCTCTGAGCGCCGCCGATGGCCCGGTTCCGACCTATCTGGATCTGCTACGGGTCACGACGCAAACCATCGTCCAGGGCATCAATGACGGGATGAGGAAACAGCCATGAGCGCTGATATGCCGGGCCTCGCGGTCAACCAGGTCAGCGTGACCTATCGCAACGGCCACACCGCGCTGCGCGATGCCACCTTCAGCGTCCCGCGCGGCTCAATTGCCGCGCTGGTGGGCATCAACGGTTCGGGAAAATCGACGCTGTTTAAAGCGCTGATGGGCTTTGTTCGCCTGGCCCATGGCGAGATTGCCATACTCGACCAGCCGGTTCATCGCGCGCTGCGGCAGAATCTGGTGGCCTATGTCCCGCAATCAGAGGACGTTGACTGGACCTTTCCGGTACTGGTAGAGGATGTCGTCATGATGGGCCGCTACGGGCATATGGGCTGGCTGCGGCGGGCCACAGCCCATGACCGGGAGGTTGTTGATGCGGCGCTGGCCCGCGTCGGGATGAGCGACTATCGCCACCGGCAAATCGGCGAGCTGTCCGGCGGGCAGAAAAAACGGGTGTTCCTTGCCCGCGCCATCGCTCAGCAGGGCAAGGTCATTCTGCTGGATGAGCCGTTTACCGGCGTTGACGTCCAGACAGAAACCCAAATCATCGCCCTGCTGCGCGAGCTGCGTGATGACGGCTGCACGCTGCTGGTCTCGACCCACAATCTCGGTTCGGTCAGCGAGTTTTGCGATTACACGGTGATGGTCAAAGGTACCGTTCTGGCCAGCGGGCCGACGGAAACGACTTTTACCGCCGCCAATCTCGAACTCGCCTTCAGCGGCGTGCTGCGCCACGTGGTGCTCAGCGGCGGCGAAGAGCAGATTATCACCGACGATGAACGGCCGTTTATCAGCCGCCGGACGACGGGAGGTGAAGGATGAGCTGGCTGATCGAGCCGTTCGGCTATCAGTATATGCTGAATGCAATGTGGGTCTCGGCGCTGGTGGGCGGCGTGTGCGCCTTTCTCTCCTGCTACCTGATGCTGAAAGGCTGGTCGCTGATTGGCGATGCTCTCTCCCACTCCATTGTACCGGGCGTGGCGGGAGCCTATATGCTCGGTCTGCCCTTCGCCGTCGGCGCTTTTCTCTCCGGAGGGCTGGCGGCGGGGAGCATGCTGTTTCTCAACCAGCGTTCGAAACTCAAAGAGGATGCCATTATCGGCCTGATTTTTTCGTCGTTCTTCGGTATCGGGCTGTTTATGGTGTCGCTCAACCCTACCTCGGTGAATATCCAGACCATTATTCTCGGCAATATCCTGGCGATCGCCCCGGAAGATATTATTCAGCTGGCGGCCATCGGCGCGGTTTCTATGGCGCTTCTGCTGCTGAAATGGAAAGATCTGATGGTGACCTTTTTCGATGAGAACCACGCCCGTTCCATTGGCCTGAACACCACGGCGCTGAAGCTGCTGTTCTTCACCCTGCTGGCGGCCTGTACCGTGGCGGCCTTGCAAACCGTGGGCGCCTTTCTGGTCATTTGTCTGGTCGTCACCCCGGGAGCGACTACCTGGCTGCTGACCGACCGCTTTCCGCGCCTGCTGGCGATTGCCGTCGCGATTGGCAGCCTGACCAGCTTTTTCGGCGCCTGGCTAAGTTACTATCTGGATGGCGCCACCGGCGGCATTATCGTCGTGGCGCAGACCCTGCTCTTTCTGCTGACCTTTGTCTTTGCGCCAAAACACGGCCTGTTGGCCAACCGCCGCCGCGCCAGGGAGGCCTCATGTTGCTGAGCACGCTTCTCGAACCGTTGCAGTTTTCGTTTATGGTCAACGCCATGCTGGTGGCGGTTATCGTTGCCATTCCCTGCGCGCTGCTGTCGGTTTTTCTGGTGCTGAAAGGCTGGGCGTTGATGGGCGATGCGATGAGTCATGCGGTCTTTCCCGGCGTGGTGGTGGCCTATATTCTCGGCATTCCGTTCGCCATTGGCGCCTTTGTTGCCGGGCTATTCTGCGCCATCACGACCAGTTATCTCGACGATAACAGCCGCATCAAGCGCGATACCATTATGGGCATTGTCTTTTCCGGCATGTTTGGCGCCGGGCTGGTGCTGTATGTCGCCATTCAGTCCGAAGTCCATCTCGACCATATTCTGTTTGGCGACATACTGGGGATTTCCGCCAGCGATATTGGGCAAACGTCGGCGATTGCGCTAGTGATTGCGCTGATTATTGGACTAAAGTGGCGCGACTTTCTGCTGCACGCCTTCGATCCGCATCAGGCTAAAGCCAGCGGGTTACGCTGCGGCCTGCTGCACTACGGACTGCTGTGCATGATTGCCCTGACCATCGTGGCGACGCTCAAAGCGGTGGGAATTATTCTGTCAATCTCGCTGCTGATTGCCCCCGGCGCCATTGCTCTGCTGCTGACCCGGCGTTTTATCCGCGCGCTGCTGCTGGCGGTGGCGATTGCGGTGAGCTGTTCGCTGGGCGGCGTCTGGCTGTCATTTTACCTGGATAGCGCCCCGGCGCCGACTATCGTGGTGTTGTTTACCGCGCTGTTTATTATCACCTTTGTCTGGAGTTCGGTTCGCGATAATCGAACCACGGCCCACTCCGGTGAGGCCCCGGGTCGCGGCTGACGCCTTACCCGGGCTACTTTTACTGCTGATTGCCCCGGCGCCGACCCATCGTGGTGTTGTTTACCGCGCTGTTTATTATCACCTTTGTCTGGAGTTCGGTTCGCGATAAGCGAACCACGGCCCACTCCGGTGAGGCCCCGGGTCGCGGCTGACGCCTTACCCGGGCTACTTTACTGCTGATTGCCCCGGCGCCGACCCATCGTGGTGTTGTTTACCGCGCTGTTTATTATCACCTTTGTCTGGACATCGGTTCGCGATAAGCGAACCACGGCCCACTCCGGTGAGGCCCCGGGTCGCGGCTGACGCCTTACCCGGGCTACTCCGACCGACCGCACGCAGTGTAGCCCGGCTAAGTGCAGCGCAAGCCGGGGAAATCACCGCGGCTTTTTAGGCCGGTATTTTTGCGGAAGCTCTGGCACGGGACGTCGGTCATCAATCAGGTGGCGAATCGTCAGAATCGGATGGCGCCAGAGCATTCGCGGCCCGGCCCAACGCATGATTTGCTTCATTTCTTCGCGTTTTGCCAGCTGATAGCAATGGACCGGGCACTGCTTACAGGCCGGCTTCTCTTCGCCAAACACGCACTTATCCAGCCGCTTATCGGCATAGGCGTTCAGCGCCTGATAATGTTCCACATCGGCCTGCGCGTCCGGGCAGCGGCGTTGATAGAGCGAAATCATGCTGCGGATAGTCTTTTTTTCCCGGTCAATACGTTGACCCGCCATGGCGCTTCTCCATCAATAAAGATGCAAAAATAATACACCTTTATAGCCTCTGGCGCAGCCGTTTTCCCCTGGCGCTTACGCCGGATCGGCTGACTTATCGACGTGGCCCAGCGACTTCTCCGGGAAACAGACATCCCGTACCCGGCGCTTAAGCTCCGCCGCGTCCGGGAAACCCTCATCCTGCTTGCGGTCCCAGATTTGTACGTCGTCGACGGTAATGGTGAAGATACCGCCGGTGCCCGGGACCAGCGTGACCGAGCCGATATCGGTACTGAACGTATGCAGCAGTTCCTGCGCCATCCAGCTGGCGCGCAGCATCCAGTTGCATTGGGAGCAGTAGTTGATCGTAATCGCAGCTTTGTGACTCATGATGTTCTCGCTGTATGTAAAGGGCAGATTGTAAACAACTTGCAGATTAAATGAGAAATACATGATTATTTTGTTGCAAATGATAATACCTATTATTACCATTCGCAATAATAAGTCATGGAGAAAAAGAGTCCGCTAACGGAAGCAACGGGACTCGCCTGCAAATCTGGAAGTAACGCGTGAGCCGATACTAATAATTATCAAGGCGTGGCTACTATGTATAAATCCACTCACTCACCGGCCTGGTTTAAGAAAAGCCTGCTGGTGACTTCGTTGCTTGCAGCAATCTATCAGACGACCGCCGGGGCAGCTGATACCACCGCACACACCACCACCAGCGATGCATCATTGGATAGCTCCGAGCAGATGACCGTCACCGCACCCGCTCCTCTGCTTAAAGCCGGCAGCGAACATTCGGTCAGCGCGCAGGAGTTGCAGGACAAAGGAGCCAAAGATTTTGGTTCCGTCATGCGTTACGAACCCCTGATCGGCGCAACCGGCGCCAGCGGCGGCTCGGGTAATGGCAAAAGCGGCTTCGACCGCGGCGGCTATACCGGTTATAACATTCGCGGGCTGGAAAGCAACCGCGTCGGGATTGATGTCGACGGCATCGCGCAACCGGATGCGACCGGACGCGGCTACGTCGGCCGTGCCGGTCTGAATACCTTTGGCATCGGGCGCGATTACATCGACCCGTATATGTACGGCAGCATCCATATTCAGTCCGGCGCCACCTCGACGGAAACCGCCAACACCGCTATCGGCGGCAGCGTCTCCTTCCAGCCGAAATCCGCCGATGACTACCTACATCCGGGGAAAACCAGCGCCTTCGGCTACCGGAGCGGCTACGACTCAGCCGACCGCAGTTGGCATAACGGCGTGACGGTGGCCGGCGGAGATGAAACCCTGCGCGGTATTTTCGTCTACAGCCGCCGTGACGGTCAGGAAACGGCAAATAACAGCGATAAGATTGACGCCTATCCGGCCAACTGGCACTCCGATGCCTTTATGGCCTCCGGCATCTGGCAGCCGAATGATGACCACAAGCTGACCAGCACGCTCGACTACTACCATAAAACCAACCATAGCCATTTTGACAGCTGGGATAACAACGGCAACAGCATCACTGGCGAGGCCAACCAGACCAGCCAGACTCGTCGCTGGGGCATCAGTCTGAAAGACGACTGGACGCCAATGAATGACTACCTCGACAGCATGTCGACCAAAGTCTACTACCAGCATACCGAGGCTCATGACTGGACCTGGATGCCGGACAGTACCGCCAGAGCCATGGAAACGGTCAACTCCAACTACGATACCGACACCTGGGGCATTCAGACTACGCTGGCGAAATCCATCGGCCGCCACGACCTGAGCGCCGGACTCAACGCCAGCACCATCAAAACCCAGCGTCCGTTCAGCCAGTCGCCGGCCCCGAGCATCTACAGCGAAATCATGCAGCCGGAAGCCGACAGCCGGGGCTACACTCTGGGCGGCTTCGTTCAGGATAAGATCAACTTCGATCTCGACAGCCACAACTTTGCCGTGATCCCCGGCGCGCGCGTGGTGCATCAATCTACCAAACCGGAGAGTCTCGGCGATCTGACCACCAACAGCAGCGTGTTGACGGAGTCCTCCGTCGCCAGACTGTATGGTAAAAACGCCGATACTCAGGTGCTGCCGTCCCTGACGTTCCAGTACGATATCACTCCGCGTACCATGACCTACCTGCAGTATAAACGCGGCGCCGAGTTCCCCAACGCCAGCCAGCTGTACGGCTCCTGGAACCTCGGATCCAGCTACGCCGGACGAGCGCAGTATGCGCTGATTGGTAACACCGATCTGAACACGGAAACCAGTGACAACTTCGAATGGGGCTTAAAAGGCGAAGTGGTCGAAGGGATCACGATGCGTACCGCCCTGTTCTATAACAACTACAAGAACTTCATCGCCTATAGCCGCTATACCCGTTCTGGCAATCCGGACCATTTCACCAACGTCCCGTCGAATATCTATACGATTTATCAGGCGGAAAACCGCGATAAAGCCTATATCTACGGCGGCGAAATCAGCGCCAAATTCAACTTCGGCAGCTGGTTTGACGAGGTTAACGGCCTGAGCGCGACGCTGGCCTATGGCTATAGTGAAGGGAAATCGAAATCCAGCTATCTCGGCGACAAGTATATCGACCTCGACAGCGTGGCGCCGATGAAGGCTATCGTCGGCGTGGCCTGGAACGATCCGGCGAAACGCTACGGGACCGCGCTGACCGCCACCTTCGTGAAAGGTAAGCAAGCCAGCGCCACTAACCGCGAAAGCTATACCAACACCGGTGCCGCTATTACCAACGCCTCCAGCGAATACATGCGTGTGCCAGGCTACGGCATGCTGGACCTGACGGCCTGGTGGCAGGTCGCGAAAAACGTGCGGCTTAACGGCGGCGTTTACAACATTACCGACAGGCAATACTGGGATTACCTGAGCAGCCGCAATATTGAGACGTCCACGAATCAGGATGCCTACGATAAAGCGCTGGCGACGATGCCGGGCCGGACCTGGCAGTTGGGCGTCAACGTCGATTTCTGATGGCCCGCAGAATAATCCATCCCATGGATTTCAGCCTGCCGGCGGGAGTCGCGATACGCAGACTCAGGTGAGTGATCCGACAGCCCGCGCGCATCATGCTGAAAGACAGCCTGCTCCCCGGCCACGGCCGGGGATATTCATCGTAGAGAAGGATATGAATTATGCAACACAACGCAAACGAACTGTGGCAGCGCTATCAGACCACCAAAGCGCAGGCTGGCGTTAAATATGCCCGCGATATCGCCGCTGAAATGGGCATTAGCGAAGCGGAATTAACCGCCGCTCGCGTTGGCCACGATGCGGTTCGCCTGCAGGACGACATCCGGGCGATCATTGCCGGGCTGGCAAGCGTCGGCGAGACCAAATGCATCTGCCGTAATCAATATGCGGTCCATGAGCAGGTGGGCCAGTTTACCCACCAGCATCTGAGCGGCCATGCCGGACTGGTGCTGAACCCGCGGGCGCTCGATCTGCGCCTGTTCCTCAGCCAGTGGGCCAGCGCCTTCCACCTGAGTGATAACGGCCGCCAGAGCATTCAGTTCTTCGACCATCACGGCGACGCGCTGTTGAAAGTCTATGCAACCGCGCAAACCGATATGACGGCGTGGGAAGCGCTGATTGCCGGGCAAACCCATGCTGCCCCGACCCCATTAACTATCCGCCCCGTTGATGCTCCCCGCTACGCCGCTTCCGCCGACGGCGCGGCGCTGGAAAATGAATGGCGCGCCATGACCGACGTCCATCAGTTCTTCGGGCTGTTGCGAAAATATAACCTCTCCCGTCAGCAGGCTTTCCGTCTGGTCAGCGATGACCTGGCATGCCGCATTGACCACGATGCCCTGCCGCACCTGCTGGAAACCATTCGCGAAGAGGGCAATGAGATCATGATTTTCGTTGGCAACCGCGGCTGCGTACAAATCTTCACCGGCGCCCTGGAAAAGCTGGCCCCGATGCGCGGCTGGCTCAACATCTTCAATACCACCTTCACCCTGCACCTGCGCGCAGACAGTATTGATGAAATCTGGGTAACGCGTAAGCCGACCTCGGATGGCCATGTCACCAGCGTAGAGCTGTTTGCCCAGGACGGTACGCAAATCGCCCAACTGTACGGCCAGCGTAGCGAAGGGCACCCGGAGCAAGCGACATGGCGTAGCCAGGTTGACCGTCTGACGACGGAAGGACAGAGCGCATGAAACGCTGGCTGATGTTCATTGCCGCTCTTCCACTGTTTGCGCATGCCGCCGCAGAACGCATCATCTCTCTGGGCGGCGATGTCACAGAGATCGTCTATGCCCTGGGAGCACAGCAGCAGCTGGTCGCCAAAGACAGCACCAGCACCTGGCCTGCCGCCGCGCGATCGCTGCCGGATGTCGGCTATATCCGTCAGCTGAACGCCGAGGGGATCCTGTCGTTACGCCCGACGCTCGTCCTGGCGAGCGCGCAGGCCCAGCCTTCTCTGGTCTTACAAAAGGTAGAGGACAGTCGGGTAAAAGTAGTCAATATCCCGGGCGGTAACGATCTGTCGGCGATTGACAAAAAAATCGCCGCGGTCGCCGACGCACTGGGTAAGCAGACTGAAGGCGACGCCCTGCGCCGCACCGTCGCCGCTCAGATAGCGCAAATCCCCACGCAGCCGGTCGGTAAACGGGTGCTGTTTATTCTCAGCCACGGCGGAATGAACACCATGGTCGCCGGGCAAAAGACCGCGGCGGACGGCGCTATTCAGGCCGCCGGGCTGCAGAACGCGATGCAGGGATTCGACCATTATCGCAGCATGTCGCAGGAAGGGGTGATCGCCAGTCTACCGGAGCTGGTGGTTATCTCCGCTGACGGGCTTAAAGGCATGGGCGGCGAGGCCGGTTTATGGAAGCTGCCGGGGCTGGCACAAACGCCGGCCGGTCGCCATAAACAGGTGCTGGTGATTGATGATATGGCCCTGCTCGGCTTTGGCCCGCGGACGCCGCAGGCGGTCAGCGCGCTGCGGAAAAAAGCGGAGCAGCTCCCCTGATGCGCCCCACCCTCGCTCGCCATCTGTGGTTAATGGCCTTGCTGCTGGTGAGCCTGACGCTGTTCGCGACCACTCTCGGCGCGATGTCTCTGCCGCTCGCCAGTCTGTGGCCGCCGGGGGATGAGGTGTTGCGCCATATCTGGCTCACCATTCGTCTGCCGCGCGTCCTGCTGGCGCTGCTGGTCGGCGCCGCGCTGGCGCTCTCCGGCTGCGTCATGCAGGGGTTGTTCCGCAACCCGTTGGCCGATCCGGGCCTGCTGGGGGTCAGCAGCGGCGCGGCGCTGGCGGTGGCCTGCTGGCTGGTCCTGCCGTTGTCGGTTCCGGCGCTGGTGGCGCTGTATGCCCCGATGCTGGCGGCGTTTATCGGGAGTATCGCCGTCATGGTGGTCATTTTTATCCTCAGCCGGACCGGTGAAGGTTCGCTCTCGCGCCTGCTGCTGGTCGGTATCGCCATCAATGCGCTGTGCGGCGCGCTGGTGGGAGTGCTGGCGTGGATAAGTAATGACACCCAGTTGCGCCAGCTGTCGCTGTGGGGGATGGGCAGTCTCGGCCAGGCAGAGTGGTCCACGCTGCTGGTCGCGGCCACCTTGATCTTTCCTGCTTCGCTGGTCATCTGGCTGATGGCTTCCCGTCTCAACCTGCTACAGCTTGGCGATGAAGAAGCCCACTACCTGGGAATTAACGTCCGGGCGGTGCAGCGTCTGTTGCTACTGTGCAGCGCGCTACTGGTGGCCTCTTCGGTGGCGATCAGCGGCGTGATTGGCTTTATTGGCCTCGTGGTGCCGCATCTGATACGAATGTGGCTGGGGCCGGATCACCGCGCGCTGGTGCCAGGCTCGCTGCTGGCCGGGGCGATCTTGCTGCTGCTGGCCGATACCCTCGCCCGCACCGTCGCCGCCCCCGCCGAAATGCCGGTCGGTCTGCTGACCAGCATGCTCGGCGCGCCGTGGTTTTTATGGTTGATTTTCCGCCAGCAGAGGACGACGTATGGATAATCGTGACGGCACCTGGCGCGCCACGTCACTCTCTTTGCTGCTGGGTAAACGCCGGGTCATCGACGATGTGTCGGTCCGGCTGTGCGGCGGAGAGATGACCGCGCTGATTGGCCCTAACGGCGCCGGGAAATCAACGCTGCTGCGGCTGCTGACCGGTTTCTTATCCCCGAATGGCGGTGAACGTTATGTAGAAGGACGCCCGCTGGAACACTGGTCGTCGGAAGCGCTCTCCCGCCGCCGGGCGGTGATGCTGCAACGCACACAGCTTCATGCCGACTGGCCGGTGGAAACGGTTATCGCCATGGGGCGCTCTCCATGGAGTAAACACCCGGACCCGCAGATGATTCAGCAGGTGATGGCGGAAACCGGCTGCGATCATCTGGCGGGCAGACGTTATCCTTCGCTCTCCGGCGGCGAGCAGCAGCGGGTCCAGTTGGCCCGTTGTCTCGCTCAGCTGTGGTATGACAACGCGCCACGGGGCTGGCTGTTTCTCGACGAACCAACTTCGGCGCTGGATCTTTACTATCAACAGCATCTGCTGCGTCTGCTGAAACGGCTGACCCGCAGCGGCCAGCTGCACGTCTGCATCGTGCTGCACGACCTCAATCTCGCCGCGCTGTGGGCAGACCGCATTCTGCTCCTCCATCAGGGAAAACTGGTCGCCGAGGGAACGCCGCAGGAGGTCATTCGTCAGTCGGTTATCAGCCGCTGGTACGGTGCTGAAGTGCGAATGGGTGAGCATCCCGACGTCGCCATCCCCCAGGTGTATCTGGCGCCATAGCAGGAGACGAGTACGCCCGCAGGTACTCGTCCGCCGTTCAGTTGGATGCGCATCACGACATCTATCTTGCTCATTACACGCTATTTAAAATTTAAGTCGAAAAAGGAGGCACATTCAAATTAATCAGTTAACATAGCCTTACGTGGCGAGGCTATTTTATATTTTGACAGACACAAAAGTATAATAATGAATAAAAGCTATTACTCCGAAAATAAAACTGGAACTTACAGCGTGAAATACGAATTTATTTATATGTAAATGAAGCAATCTGAAGATATTACAATCGCGCAGAACGCTATCTTTTTTGCGCTTGTGAAAATGAATGATAGCCAACACCTGCACCTCGCTGATTTCAGATGTTCTAGAGTTGAAGACCGGGATTGCTTCATCATAGAGTTCCCGATATAAACTGGATAGTGTATTTGTTATGTAAGCAAAGGCTTGAGGAGGATAGTCCAAAAAATACTGGGTGAAAAATGAAAGCCTACATTCGACTTCCTGTGCCGGTGATGCCGCCGCAATTAATTTTTCCAATGGCAAACGGAGCCAAACCAGGCTCTGGCATTTATATTTCTTGCTCGTGCTTATGCCATCGGAAATTGCAGAAGCGCGCAGGTTGATTTTTGCCCCGGCTCCCGGCGAACCTCCTTGCCCATCGGGAGCGCTATCTGAAGCTATTTGAGATGGTGGATAACGCTTATCCGCTTATCAAAATGCATGACGGCGCGCTGCTCCTGATAGCTGGGCCAGGACAGTATGTTTTCGCCGTTGGGTTCCCCCGTATAGACGAAGGCGCTTAATGCCTGCTGAAAACGACCAGTCAGCGCCTCCAGCTCGCGCTGATTAGCGCCCTGTAGCATTGGCGCAGCGACCCACTCCCCAGGGTTGCCAAATAAGAATGGCAGATCGAGGCAATGTCCGGCGCCAAGTTCCGGCAGAGGTGATTGCCAGTCAAAATGATAGAAATAGGTCTGCGGTTGCTTCCAGGCTATCTGGCTATCGGCAAATGTAAAAGCCGGGCGGATGAAATCAGCCTCACTTCGCATGTCTGCGACCACATTACGCGGGATATCCGGAATGCGCCTGGCCCTGGCTGTTTTTAGCATCAAGGCCCCCTTGTCTTTACCGTACTGTTTCTCAAACAGCGCGGTCAGCTGGCTGTCCGTCAAACTATCAAGCGGCGAGTGGCCCAGGGAGAATGAAAAGTACTCTTCCCGGGTGATGCCAATAACCGTCTTACACCACGCGGCGCTTCCTGCAGCAATAGACTGTATGGGATCGCGTGGAATAAGGTAGCCATCAATAACCGGCATAAAGGGTGGTGTGATATCCCCGTCAACGGTTTTCGGCGGCTTAATACGTTGTAACGCCGCCAGCAGCTCCCGGGAGGTGGGAACCCGCAATTTATCCACCGCATCTGCGGGATAGCCCAGCTCTTTGATCAAGAGGGAGCGAAATGCTGTCGATTCCTCGGTCGTTTTCAGCGATAAACCCAGCGGGGCACTCATCAGGATCGCCTGATCAAAAAGCGATTGTCCGATTGGCGTGCCCAGTATAACGGCAATACTGTATGCCCCTGCCGACTGCCCCACGACGGTGACGCGTTGGGGATCGCCCTTAAACGCTCCAATGGCCTGCCGTATCCATCGTAAAGCCGCAATCTGATCGTGAAGCCCAAGGTTCACCGCATCGAGTTCAGGAACAGGCATAAATCCCCATATGCCCAGACGATAATTCATCGTGACCACCGCCATCCCGCTATTTTTTGCCAGTTCATGGCCATCGTAGCAGGATAGCGAACCGCCTCCGGTCATAAACGCGCCGCCGTGAATGAATACCAGGACGGGGACGGGACGATCGGCGTTTTGAGGTACCCAGATATTGACGTGCAGGCTGTCTTCGTCCTGGCGGCAATGACAGGTGCCCATCACGGCATCCAGACGTGACGGGAGCTGAGGACAGACCGTTCCAGGTTGGGTCGCATCATAAACCTCATCCCAGCATGGGGGAGAGGATGGCTTATCAAACCGGCTTACCCCGCTACGCGGCTGCGAATAGGGAATTGCCCGGAAGGCACTGATCCCATCCACGCATAGACCACGTACTTTTGCGAATGGCGTTTCTGTGTAGTGATGTGATGGACGCCCTTTCCTGAAGCAGCCAGTGCCATACTTTACTGT
>NZ_PIBO01000064.1:0-17246 GCF_002806725.1 Raoultella sp. T31 | reverse complement strand
AATTGGGCGGATTATCAGAGCAGCGCGTGAGATTGCTGGCATTGGCTCACCTGATTGAATCGGCATGAGTGATTTCAAGGCAATAGCAGCCATTTAGCGCCGTGATGGGACACCATAACAAGCGCCTTATGCGCATCTTTCAGTTAACCGTTCTCTTATCGAGTACCGTTCGTTTATGGCACGGTGAACACCACGAGAGAGCCAGCCCCTTTCCCGGACTGGTTAGGATTCCCATCATTTGCTCGTTTATCCGTGGCGTGTCATCACGACAGGCTGTTACGGGACACCGCGCTAAGTGTGGAACGGTTAAAAGTGTTGGGATTGATTAGAGACGCTGGCAACGTCATAGGCTTCGAGTTGAGCTTGTACCTGTTCGAGCTGTACAACTACAGGCCGTTACAGTTAACATTCCCAATTGCCATATCAACCATAACGGCAGTTATGAGGGATGATTTACCGATTCTTATAGATGAATAAAAGACAGATTTTTAAGTCTAACTTATTGATTTATAAGGATCTTTACATGATGGTGCCGATAATAGGAGTCGAACCTACGACCTTCGCATTACGAATGCGCTGCTCTACCAACTGAGCTATATCGGCCCTGAAGAGGACGTGCCCACGAATGTGAATCACGGGGTAGAAGGTTAAAACTAAGTCGAGGGGGCGTCAATGCCCTCTTGTATTGAATGGCTATTTTTCCAGCACTTGCACGGCGTTAAGCAGCAAATTGTCCCACTTCCACGACGATCGTTGACCGGGTCCAGGTCACTGAGGGTGTTGGCCGCTCTGAAGCCGTGCATTTTTTGAATACCGTCGCCGCAACTCACAGGATTTGCAAAAATGCTAACTGCATGCCATTCAAGGACATTGGCTAACCTTAGTAGTTGTCAGCTTTCCCCTGAATGATAAAATTAGTAGCGGCTAATAACAGGATGATGCAGTGAAAAGAATACTTTCTAATCCCGCGTTGAAATACGTAATGGTGGGGTTGTTGAATACAGCAATAACTGCGGTGGTGATATTCTTATTAATGTCTGCCGGAGTTGGGGTATATATATCAAATGCCATGGGATATGTGGTCGGTATTCTTTTTAGCTTTGTCGTTAATTCGTTGTTTACGTTTTCAATAGCGCTGACCGGCAAACGGTTTATAAAATTTCTGGCATCTTGTGCTATGTGCTGGGTAGCAAATATTATAACGATCAAAATATTTTTATTGATATTTCCTGATTTGATTTATATATCTCAGTTATGTGGCATGATCGTTTACACAATTGCTGGTTTTTTAATTAATAAACTCTGGGTGATGAAATAATGAAAAAACCAAAGTTGGCTATTGTTGTACCATGTTACAATGAAGAAGAGGTATTTAGTTACTGCTTATCTGAATTACAAGCGGTTCTTACACAGTTAGTCTCGGCGGCACTGATTTCGGCAGATAGCTATATTTTATTTGTTGATGATGGTAGTCGTGATGCAACGTGGCAGTTGATTGCTCAATCATCGAGAGATTACTCCATGGTTAAAGGGGTTAAGCTTTCAAGAAACCGTGGTCATCAGGTTGCCCTGGTTGCGGGTCTTGAAGCCGCCGAATCTGATATTACCGTGAGCATTGATGCGGATCTTCAGGATGATACTTCCGTTATTGCATTAATGGTTAAAGAATATCTCAATGGAAATGAGATTGTATATGGCGTACGTAACGATCGGACTTCAGATTCCCCATTTAAAAGAAAAACCGCAGGCCTCTTTTATAGCTTCATGAAATGGATGGGAGTGCAACAGATTCCTCAGCATGCTGATTTTAGATTGTTAAGTGATCGTGCTAAAAAGGCGCTGCTGAGCTTTAAAGAGCAAAATTTATATTTACGTGGGTTGGTGCCGCTGATTGGTTATCGTGCCACTCAGGTAGCATATTCGAGAACAGTGCGTCTGGCCGGCGAGTCGAAGTATCCATTGAAAAAAATGCTTGCTCTGGCCATTGAAGGTATTACTTCACTGACCATTACGCCATTAAGAATTATCGCTGTCTCAGGGTTTGCGATCAGTGTTATTTCGGTTTTGGCAGCAATTTACGCACTGTTCGAAAAATTCACTGGAAATACCGTTGAAGGTTGGACTTCAGTCATGATCGCAATTTTCTTCCTCGGCGGAGTGCAGATGCTATCGTTAGGTATCATAGGTGAGTATGTAGGTAAAATTTATATGGAGGCCAAACGTCGGCCTAAATATTTTATCGAAAAAACAACGCAGCAGAAGGTTGATGATGAATAGCGAAAAAATTATCAGGGGAATACTGTATGTGGCTTCTGTGGCCATATTATCAGCACTTTGCTATTCGTTTGTGGCAAGTGAAAATCAGGCTTATACATGGGATTCCAGATTTTACTGGGTAGTATGGAATGAATATACTGGGTTATTGCATGATTCATTTAGCCAATGGCTTGGTAATATAAAATCTTCAGTCTATTCAACAGACTACAACCCATTGCCAATAATTGCGCTGATCCCGTTTAACTATCTGCCAACGGGGAATCGGGAAGCTTACATCTTAGGGGTATATATTCTTTATTTGTTACCATTTGCTTATATTGCCATGCGTTTGTTTACTTCTGCTGCAGGTTTGGATAAAAAATATCAGCCCTATGTTTTCATTTTTATAGCAAGTTTCATTCCTTTTGTTACACCAACATTGCGTGGCTATCCTGATATTGTAGGAATGATTCCACTATCGCTGTGCTGCTTGATTTTGTTTAAAGTTGATATTTTAAACTATCGTGGATACCGTTTTATATTGCTTGCAATCGCCGTGGGGGTGTTGCTGTGGCTGCCCTTTGCTTTCCGGCGGTGGTATGCATATAGCGTGGTTTCATTGTTTATCACTTTACCTTTTCTGAATACTTTTTTGTTTGGTGGGGAGGCGAGGTTTAGTAAAGAGAGAATATTTAAATACTTTTCTTTCTTTACCATTTCTGCGGTGGTGGTTATTTTTGCAGTCTGTCTCTTTCAGTTTGAACTGGCGAAAAGAATACTGACGACCAACTATTCTGATATTTATTCAGCATACAAAGCGACTGAAGAGGCAACGTTACTCATAACCCTTAACTACGCAGGGTTATATCTGCTGCCATTGATTTTTCTGGGTGTGACCTATATCTTCTTCGGTTCCAGTTCCCGACTTAAAGTTCTTTGTGCTTTTGCACTGGCTAACTTTATCATCACTTATATTATATTTACCCGAACACAGACGCCCGGGATGCAGCATGGGATGCCGCTCTGTTTTTGGTTGGCGATACTCGTGCTTTCGGCTTTAAAGCTATTCTTTGATAAGTTAAAAAAAGGGCTGGCGACAACGCTTACCATCGCATTCGCATTATTGACGGCTGCGGTCTTCATTAGCACCTATTCAAAACCATTTGGTAAACCGGAATGGGTCAGCCGCTATCTTCCCGGTAAAGAATATCCGCTCAGATTAGAGAACTTTGACCATTATCATGAGCTTATTGCCTTTATGAGTGCGCGTATCGGTGCGGATGATAAGGTAGCTGTTTTTGCCTCCAGTGGTTCGCTGAATAATGATCTGTTTGCAGCTATTTCACCGGCATCATTTGTCAGTCATATCGCCAATGTCTCACAGGTAGACTTGCGTGATAAACTGACGATTGAAGCCTTTAGTTCTCGTTATGCTATTGTGACCGACCCCACACAAACGCACCTTGATATTCATGGGCAGCAGGTTATCTCTCTGCCAAATAACCTTATCCTGGAAGGCAAGGGGATCGGTGCTGCTTATATAAGAGTGAGCCAGCCCTTTATACTCAGTGGCGGTGTTCAGGCATACGTCTATGAAAAAACAAGACCGTATACGATCGATGAATACCGAAGCATGATTGATGAATTTGCCCGCTCCTATCCTTCATGGAAAGCGGAATATGAAAATAATCTTACGGAGAGTTATCTGAGCGCGGCGGTACAGAAAGGCGACACCTGGGGTCAGTTTAGTATGTATCGTGAAGGGCGAATCTACGCCCATCCGGGCGCAACGACGCCGACTGTTGTCAGGATGTTTGTCGGGGAATATGACACGTTACGTATTACTTCCGTCAATAAAAACTGCGGGAAAACCGATGGGGTGAAGGTGATCATCGAGGATGCGACGCAGCGTGTAGAAAAGCATATTGCCACGGCGGAGAACGTGGTTGTCGATATGCGTGATTTTCACAACAAAGATATTACCCTGATTATTGATAACAATGGCTCTTCTGCCTGCGATGGCCTGGAGATTAGCCAGTAAATAAAAATGGGGGCAATCGCCCCCATTTCACTGCTGCTGTCGATTTGACTTAAGCACGAATCGTATCGTCGCCGAAACCAATCCATTTATAGGTCGTTAACGCTTCCAGGCCCATCGGGCCGCGCGCGTGCAGTTTCTGGGTGCTGACCGCCACTTCTGCGCCGAGGCCGAACTGGCCGCCGTCGGTAAAGCGGGTAGAGGCGTTAATGTAGACCGCTGAAGAATCCACTTCGTTGATAAAGCGGTTGGCATTGCTCAGCGTACGGGTCAGGATGGCATCAGAATGCTGGGTACCGTGCTCGCGGATATGCGCGATGGCCTCGTCGAGGCCGGCAACCACTTTGACATTCAGATCCAGCGACAGATACTCATCGTTGTACTGTTCCGCCTTCACCGGCTCGACGCTTGCCGGGCCGTTTTGCAATACCGGCAGGGTGGCGGCGTCAGCATGCAGCGTTACGCCGCTTTCCGCCATCTGTGTGCTCAGGGCTGGCAGGAAACGGTCGGCGATATGCTGATTCACCAGTAAGGTTTCTACCGAGTTACAGGCGCTTGGGCGTTGAACTTTGGCATTGACGATGATCTTCAGCGCTTCAGCAATGTCGGCGGAATCATCAATATAGATATGACACACGCCAATCCCGCCGGTGATCACCGGAATCGTGGACTGCTCGCGGCACAGCTTGTGCAGACCGGCGCCGCCGCGCGGGATCAGCATATCGATGTACTTATCCATCTTCAGCATCTCGCCAACCAGCGCGCGATCCGGGTTCTCAATCGCCTGGACCGTTGCGGCCGGCAGCCCGCACTCCTCCAGCGCCCGCTGAATCACTCTCACTGTGGCGGCATTGGTGCGCCAGGTCTCTTTTCCCCCGCGCAAAATCGCGGCATTGCCGGTTTTCAGGCACAGGGAAGCAACATCGACAGTGACGTTAGGGCGGGCTTCATAAATCACCCCCACCACGCCCAGCGGCACGCGGCGGCGTTCGATGCGCAGGCCGCTGTCAAGCAGACCGCCATCGATCACCTGGCCGACCGGATCGGCCAGATTACATACCTGGCGCACGTCGTTCGCAATGCCATTCAAACGCGCCGGGTTCAACGCCAGACGGTCAAGCAGCGCCTCGCTCAGGCCATTGGCGCGCGCTTCCGTCAGGTCTTCGGCGTTTGCGCGCAGAATTTCTTCACTCTGCGCTTCGAGATAATCGGCGATCTTTTCCAGCACCTGATTCTTTTCACGGCTGGAGAGTTGCGCGAGTTGGTAAGAGGCCGCCTTGGCAGCAATGCCCATTTGTTCCAGCATTTTCAGCTCCTTAACGGATAATCATATCGTCACGATGGACGGCAACCGGGCCGTATTCGTAGCCCAGAATGGCATCAATCTGCTGCGAGTGCTGGCCAGCAATCAGGCGCAGCGCATCGCTGTTGTAGCGGCTGACGCCGTGGGCAATATCGCGTCCTTCGCTATTGCGGATGCGAATAACTTCACCGCGGGAAAAGTTACCCGTGACGGTTTTGATGCCTTTTGGCAGCAGTGAACTGCCGCGTTCCAGAATCGCCTGGGTGGCGCCGGCATCCACGCTGATTTCACCCGCCGGCGGGGCGCCGAAGATCCAGCGCTTGCGGTTCTCCAGCGGTGATTCCTGGGCGTGGAAACGGGTACCGACCGATACGCTCTCCATCACATCGGCAATCACGCCGGGACGGTTGCCGGCGGCAATAATGGTGTCGATACCTGCACGGCAGGCGACATCGGCGGCCTGCAGCTTGGTTCCCATACCGCCGGTGCCCAGGCCGGAAACGCTATCGCCGGCGATGGCGCGCAGGGCGTCATCAATGCCATAGACATCTTTGATCAGCTCTGCCTGCGGGTTATTACGCGGATCGGCGGTGAACAGACCCGGCTGGTCGGTCAGTAGCAGCAGCTTATCGGCGCCGGCAAGGATCGCCGCCAGCGCGGAGAGGTTGTCGTTATCGCCGACTTTAATCTCGGCGGTCGCCACAGCGTCATTTTCGTTAATGACCGGCACGATGTTGTTATCCAGCAGCGCGCGCAGGGTATCGCGGGCGTTGAGGAAACGCTCGCGGTCTTCCATATCCGCACGGGTCAGCAGCATCTGGCCAACGTGAATACCATAAATGGAAAACAGCTGTTCCCACAGCTGGATCAGACGGCTCTGTCCTACCGCAGCCAGAAGCTGTTTCGACGCAATGGTCGCGGGCAGTTCCGGGTAGCCGAGATGCTCACGCCCGGCGGCAATGGCCCCGGAGGTCACAATGACAATTCGGTGGCCCATGGCGTGCAGCTGTGCGCATTGACGCACTAATTCGACGATATGGGCGCGGTTCAGGCGACGGGATCCGCCCGTTAAAACACTGGTGCCCAGTTTTACCACCAGCGTCTGGCTATCACTCATGATTCTCTGCCGTTCAAAAAGGAATATCGATATCGAGCTGATGTTGTAACAGGACTCAGGCCGCTTGCCAACACCTGGCGTATTGGGAGGGCCACTTTATTGCGCGAGATCGGTCATTATGGAGGAGTGTGATGACAATTTTATGACAGAAACATCTAAATACTCTTTTTTATGAAAAGTTCCATGTTGTCATAAAACTTTAATATCTGAGCGTTAAAAAACCTCCTGTTTTTCACGGGGCCTTCGCCCGGAATTGATTAGCGCGTATAAATAAATCACCAGGACTGAATAATGAAAAAGAGCTCACTGGCATTACTGATGATGGGTGTTGTTGCTTCTTCAGCTACACAGGCAGCAGAAGTTTATAATAAAAATGGCAACAAACTGGACGTGTACGGCAAAGTCAGAGCGATGCACTACTTCAGCGACTATGACAGCAAAGATGGCGACCAGACCTATGTACGTTTCGGCATCAAAGGCGAAACGCAGATTAACGACCAACTGACCGGCTACGGTCGTTGGGAATCCGAATTCTCCGGCAACAAAACGGAAAGCGACTCCACCCAGAAAACCCGTCTGGCGTTTGCTGGTCTGAAATTGAAAAACTTCGGTTCTTTCGATTACGGTCGTAACCTCGGTGCTCTGTATGACGTTGAAGCCTGGACCGATATGTTCCCGGAATTCGGCGGCGACTCTTCCGCGCAGACCGATAACTTCATGACCAAGCGTGCCAATGGTCTGGCGACCTACCGTAACACCGATTTCTTCGGTGTGGTTGATGGCCTGGATATGACCCTGCAGTATCAGGGTAAAAACGAAGGCGGCCGTGACGCTAAGAAACAAAACGGTGACGGTTTTGGTACCTCTTTAAGCTATGACTTCGGTGGCAGCGACTTCGCCGTCAGCGCGGCGTATACCAACTCTGACCGCACGAATGCGCAGAACCTGCTGTCCCGCGGCGTGGGTAAAAAAGCAGAAGCCTGGGCAACCGGTCTGAAATATGACGCCAACAATATCTACCTGGCGACCATGTATTCCGAAACCCGCAACATGACCCCAATCAGCGGCGGTTTTGCTAACAAGGCACAGAACTTTGAAGCGGTTGCTCAGTACCAGTTCGACTTCGGTCTGCGTCCGTCCCTGGGCTATGTGCTGTCAAAAGGCAAAGATATCGAAGGTGTGGGTAACGAAGATCTGGTCAACTATATCGATGTTGGCATGACCTATTACTTCAACAAAAACATGAACGCCTTCGTTGATTATAAAATCAACCAGCTGAAGAGCGATAATAAACTCGGCATCAACGATGATGACATCGTGGCTGTGGGTATGACTTATCAGTTCTGATTAGGCTGACGCCAGGACGGCGTAAACGATACAGGGAAGGATCAAAAAAGCCGCGGCGCCTGGCGCCGCGGCTTTTTTATGTGCAATCAGTGATTTTTAGCGACGTGCAGGTTGTCATTATTCATGGTGATCTGCGCGTTATATTCTTTCGGCAGGCGACGCGCCTGGTAGAACACCGAATTCCAGTAAGGGTTGTCCAGCGAAGAACGCATAACGCCCTGGCTGCTGGAGGCGTGCAGGAAGCTGTGCTCGGTGTCATAGAAACCGACGTGCATCCCGCCATGAATCCGGAAGAAGACCAGGTCCCCCGGACGGAGCTGCTGCCTGCTGACGCGAATGCCCATATGCAGGAGATCGCCCGTCGTTACGCGATCCATGGGCAAATTGAAGCGGTCCTTGAGCGTTCGCCAGACGAAGCCGGAACAGTCGACGCCGCTTTGCTCGGTACCGCCCCATTCATAGGGGGTGCCGTGCCAGGTGTGCATTTGATCGTGAAGGGCGGCAACCACCGGAATCAGATCGTCAGATCCGCTATCGATCGGCGCATATTGATCTCCGGCGGCGGTTTTTGACGGATGTTTAGATGAAGATGAGCATCCTGCCAGAATCAAAAACGGCATCAATAATAAAGCGTGAGCAAGTTTAGGCGTCATATCGTTATTTTTCGTAAAGGAGAATGGGCCGTGGGTATTTATAGCGTATCCGCCATATTGGCAGAATGGTTCACTAAAAAATTTACGAAACCTTACGTAGCGTAAATCTGTTACTTCACACTCTTCATTTGCGCAGTTAAATATAAGAGAAAAAATTGGGGGTGTTTGTTAATAAATTTTTCACTATGAAACACTATTTCGCGATCCTGACCGTTTTCCCTCTCTTTTTGCTACCCTTTGTCCGGTGCGCAGGCGAGCCATTCTCCGTCATCTTGCTTAAGCATGCTCTGGCGAGCCAATTTTGCTGATTAGGGAAAATAATGATGGCCAAAAATCTGACGATTTTCGATCTGGATAATACCTTGATTAAGGGCGACAGCAGCACGGTATGGAGCCGGTTCCTGGTGCGCGAAGGGTGGGTGAGCGATCCGGCGTATCTGGCGCGGGAAGCGACGCTGATGGACGATTACGATCGCGGTGAAATGAATATCGCCGACTACGTGGCCCTGATTCAGGCTCCGCTGATCGGCGTGCCGAAGCCGGAAGTGGACTCTCTGCTCGCGCGCTGCGTGCGCGAAGAGATTGTGCCGCGCGTTTATCCGCAGGCGTGGGATCTCATTCGTACTCTCCAGGCGGGAGGCGAGCAGATGCTGGTTATCTCGGCGTCGGTCAGCCTGTTAGTGCAAGCGGTAGCGGCGGAGCTGGGGATTGAGCAGGCGTTAGGTATCGATGTGGAGATGGCCGATGGCTGTTATAGCGGGGTGATTGCCGGGACGCCGAGCTATCAGCAGGGGAAAGTCGTGCGTCTGGCGCAGTGGCGACAGGCGCATCCCGCGTATTCTGGTGAGGTGACTTTCTATACCGATTCGATAAACGACTTGCCGCTGTGTCTGCATGCCGACCATGTCCGGCTGGTTAACCCATGCCCGCAGCTGGCGGCGGCGAATGCCAGCCACAACTGGCCAGTGCTGGAGTGGCGGCTGTGATTTTCCCCGGAGGCGGTGCTGCGCACCTGTCCGGGCTACGGGCCGGGTGCTGCGGTGGTTAACTACCGCTGGCGCGGGCACGATAATCTGGCGTGTTGATGCCTTCCCGGAGGCGGTGCTGCGCACCTGTCCGGGCTACGGGCCGGGTGCTGCGGTGGTTAACTATCGCTGGCGTGGGCACGATAATCTGGCGTGTTGATGCCTTCCCGGAGGCGGTGCTGCGCACCTGTCCGGGCTACGGGCCGGGTGCTGCGGTGGTTAACTATCGCTGGCGTGGGCACGATAATCTGGCGTGTTGATGCCTTCCCGGAGGCGGTGCTGCGCACCTGTCCGGGCTACGGGCCGGGTGCTGCGGTGGTTAACTATCGCTGGCGTGGGCACGATAATCTGGCGTATTGATGCCTTCCCGGAGGCGGTGCTGCGCACCTGTCCGGGCTACCAAACAGCATGAACCTGTAGCCCGGATAAGCGCAGCGCGATCCGGGAAAAGCTAATCGGCTTTAAATAGCGGCACCACGCTACCGCCAATATAGCGGCGGCGTAACCACGCCGAGAGCGTATCCATCGCCATGACCACGACCACCAGCAGCAGGGTAATAAACATCACCACGTCCCAGTTCCACAGCCGCATGTTTTCCGCATAAATCAGGCCGATACCGCCGGCGCCGACAAAGCCTAACACCGCGGCGGAACGGGTATTCGACTCAATCTGATACAGGCTCAGCGCCAGAAATGTCGGGAAAGACTGGGTAAAAATGCCGAAGCGGTGCTTCTGTAGACCGTTCGCGCCCACCGCGGTCAGCCCGCGTCCCGGCGAGCGGTCAACCGCCTCATGCCCTTCCGCATACAGCCGCCCGAGCAACCCGGTATCCTGCATAATAATCGCCAGCACCCCGGCCAGCGGCCCGAGACCCACGGCGCGGACGAAAATCAGCCCCCAGATAGCCATATCAATGCCGCGCAGCACGTCAAACAGGCGGCGCATCAGCAGAGCGATAAATCCGGGAATCAATCCGCGCATAATATTACGCGCTGCGAGGAAAGAGAGCAGCAGCGCAATCACCGTCGCGGTCAGGGTCCCGACGAAGACAATCGCCAGAGTGATGCCGATTTGCGTGAAATAGTAGGCAAACGGCCAGTTGAAAAAGTCGTGCCAGACGAACATCCGCAGCAGATAACGGCCGATTTGCTGCAGACCGCTAGTGAGCTGCTCGCCGCTGATGCCAAACTGGGTAAAAAACCAGACGTAGTAAAGCAGGCCCGCCAGCGTCAGCAGACCGACGAAGCGCAAATAGCGCCCCTGGGCTTGATACAGTTGCCGATGCTGCCGACGGCTGGCGGCGACATCCGGTTGGCTCTGCCATTGACTCATTTTTTACCCTCAAGAACCCACTGTCGCAGGCGGCCGGACAGCATATCCAGCAGCGACACCACGATGATGATCAGCAGCAGCGTGATGCTGACCTGATCGTAACGATCCAGCTTGATGTTGGTCATCAGCTCCTGACCGATCCCGCCGGCACCCACCAGCCCAAGAATGGTTGACGAGCGAAAGTTAATCTCCAGACGCATAAAGCCGTAGGAGAGAAAAATCGGTTTGACCTGCGGCCACAGCGCGAAGCGAATGCGCTGGACAGGCGAAGCCCCGCAGGCCATCAGGCCGCGTACTGGTTTGTCCTGTGCGCTTTCCACCGCTTCGTAAAACAGCTTAGTCAGGCTGCCGATGGTGTGCAGCATCAGGGCCAGAAACCCGGGAATGGCGCCGATGCCGAAGGCCATCACGAAAATCACCGCCCACGCCAGCTCCGGCATAGTGCGTAAAAACGCCACCAGAATGCGGATGGCGAAACGCAGCGGCGGCGGCGACCAGGCGTTATTGGCGGCGAGGAACGCCAGCAGGGTAGCAATGACCACCGCAATCAGCGTGGAAGCCAGCGCCAGTTGTAATGTTTCCCAGATAAGCGGCAGCTGAATCGGCAGACGATAGCCCCAGTAGGCCAGCGAGCCTTTGGTGTGGACATCGGCGAACAGCGTGCTGACGTGGAGCGTCGGCAGCGTCTCAAACATATAATCGAGAAAATTCGGCAGAGAGTGCCAGATGGTGAAGAGATTAAATTCAGCGGCGCTGCCGGCGGCGAAATACAGCACCAGCAGGAGCACCGACCAGCTAAAGGTATCGCGCTTTTGTCGCGCCCGTATCTGCTGGTAATAACGTTCAAATTCGGTGTTCGATATATTCATACGCGGGTCTTCAGGATGTTGCCGCCTCACGCGGACTGCCACGGAGGCGGCGTTGGGGCGAGATTAACGGGCGCTTACCAGCTCGCGTTTCATATCGATAATCTGCTGGAAGTCGGCCACGCTGCCCGGACCGATATGCTGAGTACCGCCCATCGCTTTCACAAAGCAGGAGTGGTTGTCGGTATCCAGCTTTTTGATAGCGGTGATGACTTTGGCTTTAAAGTCAGCCGGCAGCGCGTTGCTGACCAGGATCGGGCCGTTAGGGATCAGCGGCGATTGCCAGATGATACGGATCTGTTTCATCAGATCCGGATGATCCATACGAATCAGACGGTTGAAAGCACCGACGCTGTAGCCGCTGTTGTAGTCGCCGACCATCGAGGTCCAGGTGACCGCACCCGCGAACTGGCCGTTCAGCACGCCCAGGATGTCCTGCTCGTGGCCGCCGGAGAAGGTGACGCTGGAGAAGAAGTTGTTGTATTTGTTATCCGAAGTGCCGCCGAATTTCTGTTTGAAGGCGTGGTTCGGGATCAAATAGCCGGAAGTGGAGTCCGGGTCGGCAAAGCCGAATGCTTTACCTTTCAGATCTTCTAACTTCTTATACGGGCTGTCGGCTTTGACAATGACCACCGAGTGGTAGCCACGGGACTGATCTTTATCATCCACGGCGATACCAACAATATCGACCGCTTTCGGGTTATTGATATAAACCGAAGCGTAAGACGAAGGCGACATACTCAACACGACGTCCACTTTACCGCCCAGCAGACCCTGAATAACGCCGGAATAGTCAGAGGAGTTGCGTAATTTGGTATCGACGTTCAGCTCTTTGTCGAGAAACTGTTTTACACACTGGTTATCACCAATTTGCTGGGTGGCGTTCTGACCCCCCAGGATCCCCAGGTTTAATTCTTTTGGCTGTTCCGCAGCGCCAGCCTGCCATGCCATCATCATTCCCGCGACCGCGGCGGATATACGAACTGCACCAGTGATGTATTGTTTCATTATATTGTCCGTGTGAGTGGAAATTAATGCAATTGGCTAATTTCATCCCCGTACAGCCGATGCAGAATATCCTGAGTCAGCCGTAAGGGATGGTCGTCAAAAATAATGTTGCCCTTCGCTACGCCAATCACCCGCGTGCAATACTCTTTCACCAGTTCCACCGAGTGCAGGTTCACCATCACGCTGATGCCCTGTTCACTGATTTCGCGCAGTACGTTCATGATGCGCTGGGTGTTTTTCGGATCGAGAGAGGCGACAGGCTCATCGGCCAGCAAAATACCGGGGTTCTGCATCAGCGCGCGACAAATCGCCACGCGCTGCATCTGCCCGCCGGAGAGGTTTTCTGCCCGCTGCAGGGCATGGGGCAGCATATTCATCCACTCCAGCAGCGAGATGGCGCGCGCGCGGTCGGCGTCAGGGAAGATCTTAAACAGGGATTTCAGCGTGGAAGTCTGGCTCAGCCGGCCCAGCAGGACGTTGGTTAACACGTCAAGACGCGGCACCAGGCAGAAGTCCTGGAAAATCATGCCGCACTCGCTACGCCAGGCGTTCAGCGCGCGGCCTTTTAGCTTCGCCACATCGTGCGGCGTGCCCACTTCCGGGTAGCTGAGGATCTCACCGCTGGTGGCGCTGTGGGTACCGTTCAGCACATGCAGCAGCGTCGACTTCCCGGCGCCGGAGCGGCCAATCACGCCCACCAGCTCGCCGGCATGCAGATCAAAACTGATGTTATCGAGTACGGTTTGCTGCGCGCTGTAAGACTTATTCAGGTTACGCACGCTTAAGACTTTCCGCTGCCGGTCGGTATTCGGCTGACCAAAATGCGGATAATCGGTTTCGGTTACCGCGGCAAGAGAACTATTCATAAGAGCGTCCAGATTCGTCATTAAACTGGGCACTATTAATGGTTTTTTATGTGATCGTTATATGACGGTAAGACGAAAAAACGGTGAACGGTGCGGTTATTGCGCGAGCAATGTCGCCCAATCCGTCGGGACGAAGGGCCAGACCGGCGGCGCAGGGGTGGATGCGCCGCCGTGTCTTAGCCGCGGGCGTAGCGCCGGAGATAACGACGGTTAGCCAGCAGACTCAGGCCGCAGCACAGCAGGTAATAGACCGCGCCGGTGAAGACAAAAATCGCCAGTGGGTAGATTTGTACCCGGTTATTGACCTGGCCGGCGACGGTGGTGAGCTCCGGCACGTTGACAATAAACGCCAGCGAGGTGTCTTTCAGCAGGTTGATAAAAATCCCGACCAGCGAGGGCTGAACATTGCGCAGCGCCTGCGGCAGCAGGATCACACGCAGCGCTTGCCCGGCAGAAAATCCCTGGGTTCGCGCCGCTTCAAATTGCCCGGCGGGCAATGACTGCAGCCCCGCCAGCACCGAGTGCATCACCGAGGCGGCGGTAAACCACGCCAGCGCCAGGGTGACGGTCACCGCCCCCGGCAGGTCGCTCCCGGTCAGCATCGGCAGAAGATACCAGAGCCAAAAAATGACGAAAATAAGCGGAATGCCGCGAATCAACTCCGCCCACAGGAACAGCAGCCGGCGCACCAGGCCGCCATAACGCCAGGCGGCGCCTGCCAGCAGAATACCGAGGGGAAGCGCCAGCGCCGCGGCGCCGAGCGCCATCATCAGCGTCAACGCCACGCCGCCGGGAATGCCGTCCGCCAGCCGTCCCCACAGCAGGTAATCGAGGTTATCGGCGATAACCGCCAGATTAGCGTTCATGCTGTGCGCTCCTGTGCTGCGTGTTGCCCGGACCCAGACGCGCCAGCGCCATCCCCATCACCACCCCAAGCGCCAGATACAGCGCCGTGCCGACGGCGAAGGCTTCCAGCGCGTGGGCGTTATAGCTTTCGATTTGCCGCACCTGGTAGGTCAGTTCGGCAAAGCCGATGCCGCTGGCCAGCGACGAGAGCTTCATCAGGTTCAGATACTGGCCGATAATCGGTTGCCAGGCGTTCGCCAGCCCCTGCGGCAGCAGAATATGACGCAGTTCGCCCCACGGGGTAAAACCCTGCGCAAGGGCGGCTTCCCGCTGACCGTGGCTGACGGCGCGCAGCCCGGAGGCGATCTCTTCGACCAGAAACGCCGAGGTGAATACCCCCAGCCCCCACATCGAGCAGAGAAACTCCGGGGTCAGCCACCAGACGTTACCCGGCAGAATGGACCAGGCGTGGTCGGCATTGATGAAATCTCGCGCCGTCAGCGGCAGCAGGTTCCAGGCGGCGAAATACCAGAACAGTAGTTGTACCAGCAGCGGCGTATTGCGAAACAGCGAGACCCAGCAGGCCACCAGCCCGCGTCCGGCGCGGCCGCCGCCTAAGCGCAGCGCCAGCAGCAGCACCGCCAGGAGCGTGGCCAGCACCATCCCGGCGAGGCTGACCCACACGGTGGTCAGAAAGCCGGAGATTATCCACTGCAGCGGCTGCCCGCTCAGTACGCCGTGCCAGTCGAGACCCGGGGTCACTCGAGACCCTCCTGGTGCAGCGGATTGAGCACCTTTTGCAGAAAACGCCGCGTGCGGGCGTGCTGTGGCCGGGCGAAAAAGTCCGCCGGCGGCGCCACTTCGAGAATATCGCCGCCGTCGATAAACACCACCCGGTCGGCAATTTCACGGGCAAACTGCATCTCATGCGTCACCACCACCATGGTAATGCCGCTGTGCGCCAGCTGCTTCATGACCAGCAACACTTCGCCGATCATTTCCGGATCCAGTGCCGAGGTGGGTTCATCGAAGAGAATAATTTGCGGCGACGAGGCGAGGGCGCGGGCAATGGCTACGCGTTGCTGCTGGCCGCCGGAGAGCTGGGCCGGCATCTGGCGGGCTTTATCCTCCAGCCCGACCTGTTGCAGCAGCGCCAGCGCGCGTTCGCGGGCGGCGGTTTTTTCCCAGCCGTGCACGCGCTCCAGAGCCAGGGTGATATTTTCCTGCGCCGTCAGATGGGCATAGAGGTTGAACTGCTGGAAAACAAAGCCTACGCGGCTGCGTAACTGACGCAGCGCGCTGTCCGTAAGGTGGCGAGTGGGTTTGCCGTCGATCAGAATCTCGCCTGCGCTAAGGGATTCGAGCTGATTGACCAGGCGGATCAGCGTTGATTTCCCCGATCCTGACGGCCCGAGGATCGCGACCACTTCCCCGGGTTCGACCTGTAGATTGATACCGTTGAGCACCTGATGGTCGCCGTAGCGTTTTGCCGCCTGGCGAAATTCTATACTGGCGCGCTGCAAATGCGAAAAATCCGCGGACGAAGCCGCGGAGCGTGAAAACAGACCCGATAACATATTATTTAGCTTCTATGGTAAACGCGCGCGGCTGTGGAGTTTTGGTGGCAGGGCCAAACCAGACATCATAGATTTTGGCGGCCTGGCCAGATTTTTCCAGATTGACCAGTTCGTCGTTGACCGCTTTCAGCAGCGCCGGTTCGCCTTTCTTGACGCCAACGCCAATCTCTTCTTTGCTCAGCAAATCGGGGATGATTTTAAAGTTGGCTTTGTCCGGCGCCTCTGCCAGCAGGCCGGCGAGAATGGTGCTGTCCTGGGTGATGGCCTGCACGTTACCGTTACGCAGGGCGGTCAGCGCCAGCGGGATATCGTCATAAGAGAGCACGCGTGATTGCGGGAAGCGCTGATGCAGCGCCTGTTCGCCGGTGGTGCCTTTTACCGCGCCGATGCGCGCTTTGCTGTAATCCTCAAGCTTGTCCGCCGATTTCACCGGGACGAGGAACTGCTGGCCGGTAACGAAGTATGGTGTAGAGAAATCAATAACCTGTGCACGCTCCGGCGTAATGGTGATATCGGCGACGATCAGGTCGGCCTTGCCGGATTGCAGCAGCGGGATACGGTTCGCCGGGTTAGTGGCGACCAGCTCCAGTTTTACGCCGAGCGATTTCGCCAGCGCCTGAGCGAAATCAACGTCATAGCCCACCAGCTGGTGAGTTTTCGGGTCGACCGAACCAAACGACGGGTTCGCATCGAAGGTGGCGACTTTTACCACGCCAGCGGCTTTGATATCTGCCAGCTGGTCTGCCTGAGCCTGGGCGGTCAGCGCCAGAATCCCCAGCGCCAGCGCGATTTTTGTTTTTGCAATGCGCATGATTATTTCCCCTGAATCCCTGTTTTTATGTTGTGGCTGTTACGCTCCCACAAACCGACCGTCTCCGACAAAGAAGAAAAAGTTCTTATCTATATCAAAAAAGAACTTAGGAAGAGCATGGGTATTTCCCCGGTGGCGCTATGCTGACCGGGCTACGGGTCCACCGCGATATTGTGCTTTGTAGCCCGGACAGGCGCGCA
>NZ_PIBO01000063.1:0-18173 GCF_002806725.1 Raoultella sp. T31 | reverse complement strand
AAATACCCCACAGCCCCGAAAAAGGGCCAGTCAGTTGCTTAACTGACTGGCATTAGAGCCAGCGGCTCCCGTTTTTTGTTGGTGCTGTTCCTGGCTTCGCCGTTATTCGAGGCTTTCACCGGCTGACTTACCCGATGCAGGCAACAGCCCGTCGGCGCGAAACATCGATTTGATCCCGCGAATGGCCTGGCGGATACGATCGCGGTTTTCGATAAGCGCAAAGCGCACATGGGTATCACCGTAATCGCCGAAGCCGATACCCGGCGAAACGCATACTTTTGCGTCATGCAGCAGCTTTTTCGCAAACTCCAGCGAGCCCAGCGCCGCATACTGATCGGGGATCTTCGCCCAAACGTACATCGATGCCTTCGGACACTCGACCATCCAGCCCGCTTCATGCAGCCCTTTAACCAGCACATCGCGACGGCGCTTGTACTGTTCGGCGATATCACGAACGCACTGCTGGTCGCCTTCCAGCGCCGCAATTGCCGCGACCTGCAAGGGGGTGAAGGTGCCATAATCGTGATAGCTTTTAATACGCGCCAATGCATTGACCAGCGTTTTATTACCGACCATAAAGCCGATACGCCAGCCGGCCATGTTGTAGCTTTTGGAGAGGGTAAAGAACTCCACGGCCACATCACGCGCGCCGGGAACTTCCATAATTGAAGGGGCCTTCCAGCCATCATAAACGATGTCGGCATAGGCCAGATCGTGTACCACCAGCACATCGTAACGCTTCGCCAGCGCGACCACTTTTTCAAAAAATTCCAGTTCGACGCACTGCGCGGTCGGGTTGGACGGGAAACCGAGGATCATCATTTTCGGTTTCGGGTAGCTTTCGCGAATCGCCCGCTCCAGCTCGTTGAAGAAATCAACGCCTTCCACCAGCGGCACGGAACGCACCTGCGCACCGGCAATCACCGCGCCGTAGATGTGGATCGGGTAGCTGGGGTTAGGCACCAGCACCGTGTCGCCATGATCCAGCGTCGCCAGCATCAGATGCGCCAGCCCCTCTTTTGAACCAATGGTGACAATCGCTTCCGATTCCGGATCGATCTCAACGTTGTAGCGATCCTGATACCAACGCGAAATGGCGCGGCGCAGGCGAGGAATACCGCGGGAGGTGGAGTAACCGTGCGTATCAGGACGCTGGGCAACGGTGCAAAGTTTTTCAACGATATGCGGCGGCGTCGCGCCGTCCGGGTTGCCCATGCTGAAATCGATAATATCTTCACCGCGCCGACGCGCAGCCATTTTCAGCTCAGCTGTAATATTAAAAACGTAAGGGGGCAGACGATCGATACGTGTAAAACGGCGTTCAGGACTGGATGCAGTCATAGATTCCTCAGAGTAACGTTAGCGCCCGGACCGTCCGAGCGACGCTGTCGCGTTTGCGACGAGCTTAGAAAATAACCCGAAAAAAATGATGCTGTCGAGAGGGTGAGAAAAAAATAATCGCCGGCGAAAAATGCGGGCATCAGGCTAATGACATCCGACGGCGGATATCCTCGATTTAGCCGCCACGAAAATTAGGTGCAACATATTAATATCTATTAATTTACCTGTTTTTATCATTTATCTCCCACTCATCATGTCGGCGCTGGCCCGGCTATCAATCCCTTTTTTTCGTGTGACTTTTCCCTGTTCGACGCTTCGCTGGCCTTCTGTCGCCAGGTTTTTTATGATGTTGCTTTCCCGCGATAGACACGGCGCACCCATGCACGAAATATTTACAATGCTGCTGGCGGTTTTCGACCGCGCGGCACTCATGCTGATTTGCCTTTTTTTCCTAATCCGTCTGCGCCTGTTTCGCGAGCTACTGCATAAATCTGCGCATACACCGAAAGAGCTGCTGGCGGTTATCGCCATTTTTTCCCTGTTTGCCCTGTTCAGCACCTGGTCTGGCGTGCCGGTAGAGGGTTCTCTGGTCAACGTGCGGATTATCGCAGTGATGTCCGGGGGGATTTTGTTTGGCCCCTGGGTCGGAGCTATCGTTGGGGCCATTGCCGGTGTACATCGTTACCTTATTGATATTGATGGTGTAACCGCTATCCCCTGCTTTATCACCAGCATTGTTGCCGGGTTGCTGTCAGGGCTGATTAATCGCAAAGTGCCGAAGGCTCAGCGCTGGAAGATCGGGATTCTCGCCGGGATGCTCTGCGAAACGTTAACCATGATCCTCGTGGTCTTTTGGGCGCCGTCGTTTTCGCTGGGCCTCGATATCGTCTCCAAAATCGGGATCCCGATGATCCTTGGCAGCGTCTGTATCGGTTTTATCGTGCTGCTGGTCCAGAGCGTCGAGGGTGAAAAGGAGGCCAGCGCCGCGCGCCAGGCAAAACTGGCGCTGGATATCGCCAACAAAACGCTGCCGCTCTTCCGTCATGTCAACAGCGAATCCCTGCGCCAGGTGTGCGACATCATTCGCCGCGATATCAACGCCGACGCGGTGGCCATCACCACCACCGATCGGGTTCTGGCCTACGTCGGATTTGGCGAAAGCAACTATCACGATAGTGATGATGACATCAGCCCCACCACGCGCCAGGCGATCGAAAGCGGAAAAATCATTATTAAAAACAATGATGAGGCTTACAGAACGCCGGAGATTCACTCCATGCTGGTCATTCCGCTACGGGAGAAAGGCGTGGTGACCGGCACGCTGAAAATTTATTACTGCCACGCCCACCGCATCACCTCGTCCCTGCAGGAGATGGCCGTCGGTCTGTCGCAAATCATCTCCACTCAGCTGGAGGTCTCACGGGCGGAACAGCTGCGGGAAATGGCCAACAAAGCCGAACTGCGCGCCCTCCAGAGCAAAATCAACCCGCACTTTCTCTTTAACGCCCTCAATGCGATTTCATCCTCGATCCGCATGAATCCGGATACCGCCCGTCAGCTTATTTTTAATTTGTCGCGCTATTTACGCTATAACATTGAATTAAAAGACGACGAACAGATTGATATCAAAAGAGAGCTGTACCAAATCAAGGATTATATTGCCATCGAACAGGCGCGCTTCGGCGATAAGCTCACCGTTATCTACGACATCGACGATGAAGTCAGCTGCGTGATACCGAGCCTGCTGATTCAGCCGCTGGTGGAAAATGCCATTGTCCACGGGATCCAGCCGTGCAAAGGCAAAGGCGTCGTCACCCTCGGCATCAACGAGTGCGGTAATCGGGTGCGGATTAGCGTTCGCGATACCGGAAATGGTATCGATCCTGCCGTGATCGCGCGGGTGGAGGCGGATGAAATGCCGGGGAATAAAATCGGTCTGCTCAACGTGCACCATCGGGTAAAATTACTGTATGGCGAAGGGCTGCACATCCGCCGCATGAATCCGGGAACCGAGATTGCGTTCTACGTGCCTAACAAGCTTGTCTCCCAGACCACTGCGGTGTCTCTGTTGCCATGAACGGAGAAAAAATGAAAGTCATCATAGTTGAAGACGAGTTCCCGGCGCAGCAGGAGCTCACATGGTTAATTAACACCCACAGCCAGATGGAGATTGTCGGGACGTTCGACGACGGGCTGGACGTGCTGAAGTTCCTGCAGCACAACAAGGTTGATGCCATTTTTCTCGACATCAACATCCCTTCGCTGGACGGCGTCCTGCTGGCGCAAAATATCAGCCAGTTCGCGCATAAACCGTTTATTGTGTTTATCACCGCCTGGAAAGAGCACGCGGTGGAGGCCTTTGAACTGGAAGCGTTCGACTACATTCTGAAGCCGTACCAGGAATCACGCATCATTAACATGCTGCAAAAGCTGACCAGCGCCTGGCAGCTACAGCAGCAGACAGGCAGCCAGACCGGGACGACGACCAATCCGCAGCGGGAAAATGACACGATCAATCTCATAAAAGATGAGCGAATTATCGTGACCAGTATTCACGATATTTACTATGCGGAAGCCCACGAAAAAATGACCTTTGTCTATACCCGGCGGGAATCATTCGTGATGCCAATGAACATTACGGAGTTTTGCGGCAAGCTGCCGCCAGCGCACTTCTTCCGCTGCCACCGCTCATACTGCGTGAACCTGAATAAAATTCGCGAGATTGAGCCCTGGTTCAACAATACCTATATTCTGCGCTTACGCGATCTGGAGTTTCAGGTGCCGGTCAGCCGCAGCAAGGTCAAAGAATTTCGCCAGCTTATGCATCTGTAGCAGGGCTATGCTGAAGAGAGTCGCCCGCGCACGGCTGCGCCGGAACGGGCTGACGATGACAAGGTTAGAGAATCTGCCCAAGCGTCTGGCGCAGATGCGCCCCGGAACCCAGCAGGCCCGGATTATCGTGCACGATCAGGTAGACCGGAATATCCTGGACGAAGGCTTTAAAGCGCCCTTTGTCTTCAAACCCGCCGCGGAAACCAGAAGCTTTAAAGAACTCCAGGAAACGCGGGACGATGCCGCCAGCAATATACACGCCGCCGAAGGTGGCCAACGTCAGCGCCAGGTTGCCGCCAAAGCGCCCCATAATCACGCAGAACAACGACAGCGCGCGACGGCAATCGATGCAGCTGTCGGCGAGCGCGCGTTCGGTCACATCTTTCGGCTGGAGATTTTCCGGCAGGCGGCCATCTGATTTCACTATCGCCCGATACAGATAAACCAGCCCCGGACCGGATAGCACGCGCTCGGCAGAGACATGCCCCAGCTCTGCGCGCAGCTCTTCGAGGATAATCCCCTCTTCTTCGCTGTTCGGCGCGAAATCAACGTGTCCCCCTTCGCCCGGCAGACTCACCCAGCGTTTGTCGACATGCACCAGGTGCGCAACGCCCAGGCCGGTACCTGCGCCGTAAACGGCGATAGGTTTTCCTTCCACCGGCGTTGTGCCGCCAAACTGAATCAGGTGCTCAGCCTTCAGCATCGGGATCGCCATCGATACCGCGGTAAAATCGTTGATGATCTCCAGATGGGAAAAACCGAGGTTCTTTTTCATCTCGGCGATGGAAAAGGCCCACGTGTGGTTGGTCATCGCCACCCAGTCACCGGTGATCGGACAGGCGATGGCGATGCAACCGTCTTCAACCTCAACGCCCTGCTCGTCAAGGTAGACGCGGACAACGGCTTCAAGACTGGGGTAATCGAGCCCGGAATAGGTTTTTGCCCGGGAAATCTCCCCGTTTGCAATATCGCATAATGCCAGACGGGCATTGGTTCCGCCGACGTCTCCTACTAAAGCAAATTTTGTCATTCCGTTACGGCTCCACTAAAGTCAAAATGATTCTTTTGGCACACTGTAAATTCATGATGCCTTAACAACAACGACCAACATATAAGTGCCCACAATTTAGCGACCTATATCACATTTGGGTTGTAACCTGTGCAAAATGATGCTCAACGCACGGTAAGATCGTCAGGCATAACCGTCCGTTTCTCGTTTCAGCATCATTTGCATCGACGCCCCGCAGGGGCACAGACAAAATCGGGCTTCACGACCTTTAAAAGGAAATATTTCATGCTGCATCCACGCGCCAGAACGATGCTGTTGTTATCGATACCCGCCGTGATTATCGGTATCGCTTCCAGTCTGGTATTGATTGTGACGATGAAGATTGCAGCCATATTGCAGCATGTTATCTGGTCCAGCGTGCCGACGGGTTTAGGCATTGAAGCCAGCGGGCCGTTATGGACTATCGCCGTACTCACGCTGACCGGTATCGCCGTGGGTCTGGTGGTCCGTTTTAGCCCCGGGCATGCCGGGCCGGACCCGGCCACCGAATCGTTAATTGGCGCCCCCATCAGCACCGGCGCGCTACCGGGCCTGGTCGCCGCGCTGGTATTAGGTCTCGCTGGCGGAGTCAGCCTCGGGCCTGAGCATCCGGTCATGGTAATGAATATCGCCCTTGCCGTCGCGATCGGCTCTCACCTGTTCCCCCGCGTCAGTTCGCTGGACTGGACCATTCTTGCCGCCTCCGGCACCATCGGCGCGCTGTTTGGCACCCCGGTGGCCGCCGCGTTAATTTTTTCGCAAACCCTCAACGGCAGTCACGATGTGCCGCTGTGGGACCGGTTGTTCGCTCCCCTGCTGGCGGCGGCGGCGGGCGCCCTGACCACCGATCTGTTCTTCCATCCCCGTTTCTCGCTGCCCATCCCCGTTTATCCGCAAATGCACGTCGTTGATATCTTCAGCGGCGCTATCGTGACGCTTATCGCCATTGCCGTAGGAATGGTGGCCGTCTGGTGCCTGCCGCGACTGCATGCGTTGATGAACCGCCTGAAAAATCCGGTGCTGACGTTAGGCCTCGGTGGCCTGCTGCTGGGGATTCTCGGCGCCGCAGGCGGACATATTACGTTGTTTAAAGGGCTGGAGGAGATGCAGCAAATCGCCGTGGACCAGACCCTGACGGCCGGCGACTTTTTGCTGATAGCGCTGGTGAAGCTGGCAGCGCTGGTCATCGCCGCCGCCAGTGGTTTTCGCGGCGGGCGCATTTTCCCCGCGGTTTTCGTCGGCGTGGCGCTCGGTTTAATGCTGCACGCGCACGTTGATACCGTTCCGGCCGCCATCACGGTCTCTTGCGCTATTCTGGGCATGATGCTGGTCGTTACCCGCGATGGCTGGCTCAGCCTGTTTATGGCCGCGGTCGTCGTCCCGGATACGACGCTGCTGCCGCTGCTGTGTATTGTGATGCTCCCGGCCTGGCTGCTGTTGGCCGGGAAGCCTATGATGATAGCCAGGCGACGAAACGACTAAACGCGGCTGTTTCGCTCCTCCAGAGCCTGGGTTACCGCGCGCAGGAAGTCGGGTATATCCATTTTGGGCAGCATGACCTCCACCAGCGTCAGCTTATCGGATCCAATACTGCTGGCCATCGCCTCCGCAAGCTCTTCCGTGTGCGTCACGCGCCAGCATCGGGAAGGGACATCAGGGGCAAAGGCTCCCGGCAAGCGGTTCCAGTCCCACAGCGCAATATCGTTATACCGCTGCTCGGGGCCGTGAATCGCTCGTTCAACCGTATAACCTTCGTTATTAAGCAACAGGATCAGCGGGTGCTGTTTATCGCGTAGCATCGACCCCAGCTCCTGAATCGTCAGCTGGGCTGCCCCGTCGCCCACGATCAGCACCACCCGTCTGCCCGGCGCTGCGGTTTGTGCGCCATAGGCGGCCGGTAAGGTAAATCCTATCGATCCCCACAGCGGCTGGACCAGCAGGGTGGCGTCTGAGGGAAGCCTGAGCGCCGCAACGCCAAAAGCCGCGGTTCCCTGATCGGCAAGAATGATATCCCCGGGACGCAGCTGCTCTTGTACGGTACTCCAGAAACTCCCCTGCGTGAGGTTGCCGCCCGTCATGCTTTCCACCTTCGGCGCAGAGCAGTCTGGCAGCTTCCACTCTGCTGACAGGCTGGCGGACAGAATCATTAACTCATTAAGGGCTTGATCCATCGGGATGCGGCTAAACCAGTGGTCGCCCACTCTGACGGCAAAGGGCTGAATTTCAATCGTGCGTTCAAGGGGTAAATGTTGGGTAAATCCGGCGGTAATGGTGTCGGTGAAGCGGGTTCCTACACAGATGATGGTATCGGCATTTTCAATGGCCGCACGCGTTTGTGGCGCGCTGGCGATCCCGCTATAGGTGCCAACAAAACCAGGCTGCTGCTCATCAAACAACCCTTTTCCCATCAGCATCGTGGCACAGGCAATCGGCGTTTTCGCCACCCACATCCGTAGCGTATTCTGCAGGCCATAGCGCTGGGCGAGGAAATCCGCCAGCAACGATACCTGACGGCTGCTGCGCAGCATCTGCCCGGCATGTTCACGAAACCCGGCCAGCTGATTCTCATCGGCAGGCGGCCCTTCGATCGCCAGACGACGAGCGGGCGGCGTCGCTTTTGCTTTCGCTACATCGGCGGCTAACATCAAATAACCGGGACGATGGTGGGTGAGCATCTCGCTCAGCACGCGATCGATTTCGTGGCAAGCATTCCCCGCCGTCAGCGTAGCCTGGGTGCAGGTGATCTGTTCGCTCATCCGCGCAAAGTGCGTGAAGTCACCATCTCCCAGCGTATGGTGCAGAAGTTCTCCGCGCTGCTGGGCCCCGGAGCAAGGCGCGCCGACGATATGCAGTACCGGAATATGTTCCGCATAGCTGCCGGCCACGCCGTTAAGCGCACTCAGCTCACCGACACCGTAGGTCGTCAACAGCGCCCCGGCGCCTTTGATGCGCGCATACCCGTCGGCGGCATAGGCCGCATTCAGCTCATTCGCGCAGCCAACCCATCCCAACGCCTGGTGCGCGATAACACGGTCGAGGAATTGTAAATTGTAATCGCCAGGTACGCCAAACAAGCGGTCTATGCCGCAATCTACCAGACGATCCAGCAGATAATCGCCAATGGTGTAAGTCGGTTGCATCTCCATACTCCTCTTCCCGTTGCAGGTGATCTGAGTATTGAATAAGCGATCCAACTGTCCAGATAGCGGTCGATAATCGGGGTGGAAAGCAAAATTTACGCCTTTGAAGTGTGTACTCCACGCTGAATATTCTTTAGTGTAAACGTATACACAACCTGTCCTGTCTGCGGAGGAAAGTATGGTTTACCAGGCAAATGCGGCACGATATCAGACGATGGAATACCGCCGTTGTGGCCGGAGCGGATTAAAGCTACCGGCCATTTCCCTCGGCCTCTGGCACAATTTTGGCGACGAAACGCGGGTGGAAACCAGCCGTCAACTGCTGCGACACGCCTTCGATCTTGGCATAACCCATTTTGATTTAGCCAACAATTACGGGCCGCCTCCGGGCTCGGCGGAAAGCCATTTTGGCCGGATCCTGCGGGAGGACTTTTTACCCTGGCGCGATGAACTGATTATCTCCAGTAAAGCCGGTTACACCATGTGGGACGGCCCCTATGGCGACTGGGGATCGCGTAAATACCTGGTCGCCAGCCTCGATCAAAGCCTGAAGCGTATGGGGCTGGAGTACGTTGATATCTTCTATCATCACCGCCCGGATCCCGAAACACCGTTACAGGAAACCATGCGCGCGCTGGACCATCTCGTGCGCCAGGGCAAAGCGCTGTATGTCGGGCTTTCCAACTATCCGCTCGCGCAGGCAGCCGAAGCGGTGCGCATTCTCAATGACCTCGGGACGCCATGTCTGATTCATCAGCCTAAATATTCCATGCTCGAACGCTGGGTTGAGGATGGACTACTCGATTTTCTGCAGGCTGAAGGCGTGGGCAGCATCGCGTTTTCACCGCTGGCTGGCGGTCAACTCACCGACCGCTATCTGCACGGCATTCCGGCAGACTCCCGCGCCGCCAGCAGCAGCCGTTTCCTGCAAGCGGAACAGTTAACCGAGGCGAAGCTCGAGAAGGTTCGTCGGCTGAATGCGCTGGCTGAGGCCCGTGGGCAAAAGCTCTCTCAGATGGCGCTGGCCTGGGTTTTACGCGCGGAGAAAGTGACTTCAGTTCTGATTGGCGCCAGCAAAACCGCACAGCTTGATGATGCCGTGGGCATGCTGGCTCATCGTCATTTCAGCGCAGAAGAGTGCGCGGCAATCGACGCAATCCTTGCGGCGTAAACACCATTTCGCTTTAGCAAAAAGTGCTCTTATCCGCGATTTAGGAGTTCATCCAATGCGGCGGGGCTTTACCGCCTCGTAATATCACGTTAACAGGCCCAATGAGCGCCACTATCATCCGGCGCTCAGGCCCCGATCGTGAAGGAGAAGAGTATGTTCAGGTCACTGATTCTGGCTGCGGTGCTTTTGGTCTCAGCACCACTGGTCGCAAATGCCGGAGAGATCACCCTGCTGCCATCTGTAAAATTACAAATAGGCGATCGTGATAATTACGGTAACTACTGGGACGGTGGCGGCTGGCGCGACCGTGATTACTGGCGTCGTCACTATGAATGGCGTGATAACCGCTGGCGACGTCACGATAACGGCTGGCATCGCGGCTGGGATAAACGTAAAGCCTACGAACGCGGCTATCGCGAGGGCTGGAATGACCGCGACGACCGACGCGGCGACTGGGGTCGCGGACCGGGCGGTTGGGGACGCGGGCCGGGCGGCGGTCCCGGCCACGGTCATGGCCATCATTAATCAAATCGGGGAGCCAGTTGGCTCCCCTTTTTCATGACTGTCGACGTGATTACAGCCCGAAGATCGTGCCGACCAGTAGCCAGCCATTGAGCAATACCACGATGCCGACAATCACCCACCCCGTGCGCTTCACCCACGGGGTATTGACCAAATCCCCCATCAGCTGTGAATTACTGGTGAAAATCAGCAGCGGGACCAGCGCCAGGGCGATACCAAAACTCAGCAGCACCTGGCTCATCACCAGAATTCTCGTCGGGTCCAGCCCCATCATAATGACAATAAACGAAGGCAGCATCGTGACCGCACGACGAAACCACAGCGGAATATGGAAGCGAATAAAGCCCTGCATAACGACCTGTCCTGCCAGCGTTCCCACCACCGTCGATGACAAACCAGCGGCCACCAGACTCAGGCCAAAGATAGTCGCAGCCGCGTGACTTAACAGCGGTTCCAGCGTCAAATATGCCTGATCGAGGTCGGCAATCCCGGTGTGGCCGTTAAAGTGAAATGCCGCAGCGGCGGTGGCCATCATCGCCAGGTTAACAAACCCGGCAATGGTCATCGCAATCGCAACGTCCCAACGGGTGGCGTGATAACGCTCTTTGCGCGTACCATCGTGCAGATTCTGCGTTAACGACGAGTGTAAATAGATGACGTGTGGCATGATCGTCGCGCCGAGCACACCGGCGGCCAGGAACACGGCTTCACCGTTCGGCAAACTCGGGATAATCATCCCTTTCGCCAGCGGCGCCAGCGCCGGTTGGGAGAAAATCAGTTCCACAATGTAGGCGACGGCAACAAACAACAGTAAACCGCCGATCGCTTTTTCCAGCGGCTTTTGTCCGCGACGCTGCAGCATCAGGATCAAGAAGGTGGCAATCCCGGTTAATACCGCTCCCTGCAGTAACGACACGCCAAGAATCAGCTTAAAACCAATAGCTGCGCCAATAAATTCGGCGAGGTCGGTCGCCATGGCGATAATTTCCGCCTGTACCCAGTAAAACCACACCACCGGACGCGGATAGTGATCGCGAATCTGTTCCGCCAGATTCTTACCCGTAGCAATACCGAGCTTTGCCGATAGCACCTGAATCAGCATCGCCATCAGATTTGCCCATACCACCACCCACAGCAGTTGATAGCCAAAGCTGGCGCCCGCCTGAATATTGGTGGCGAAGTTGCCGGGATCGATATATCCAATGGCAGCAATGAACGCAGGCCCCATCAATGCGAGCTTCATCTTGCGCGCTGCGCGACCGCTGCTATTCTCAACGCGACTGCTAGTCATTTTCTGCCTCTGAAATATAGCCTTTGCTATGTTTTATGTTATCAAAATGCGAATGATTATCAAGTTCATTTGGAAAGATGATCATTATTGCTTTGATAGGCGGGAACGATAGCGGCTAACAACGAAAAAAGTGGCATTGAAGTGGCATTGATGAATTCGCATCTCGCCGGTTCACAGATTAGTACAATCTAAGCAACTTTTAAAACCTTTACGCTACATAACAAAAATGTATGTTTGATCACTAATTTGGCGATTGGTCACAGTTCATTGCAATAGTGTTAATTTGATCTCGTTTTCTTTGGTCTTGTTACATAGAATGTGCACAGAAATCTAACCTGCCTCATATTTGGAGCAAATATGGACCGCGTCTTGCATTTTATCCTCGCGATCGTAGTGGTGGCTATACTGGCTCTTCTGGTCAGTCATAACCGTAACCAAATTCGCATTCGTTATGTTATTCAATTACTTGTCATTGAAGTTTTGCTGGCATGGTTCTTCCTGAACTCTGATATCGGTCTGGGTTTTGTGAAAGGCTTCTCCGAGATGTTCGAAAAACTTCTCGGCTTTGCCAACGAAGGGACCAACTTCGTTTTCGGTAATATGAATGACAAAGGCCTGGCTTTCTTCTTCCTGAAAGTTCTCTGCCCTATCGTCTTTATCTCTGCGCTGATCGGTATTTTGCAGCATATTCGCGTCCTGCCTGTCGTCATTCGCGCCATTGGTACCGTGCTGTCCAAAATTAACGGCATGGGCAAACTGGAATCATTCAACGCCGTCAGTTCCCTGATTCTGGGCCAGTCAGAAAACTTTATTGCCTATAAAGATATTCTGGGCAAAATGTCGCGCAACCGGATGTACACCATGGCTGCGACCGCGATGTCGACCGTTTCCATGTCTATCGTCGGTGCATACATGACGATGCTGCAGCCTAAATATGTCGTGGCTGCGCTGGTGCTCAACATGTTCAGTACCTTTATTGTCCTGTCGCTGATTAACCCGTACCGCGTTGAAGAAAAAGAAGAAAATCTGCAGATGTCCAACCTGCATGAAGGTCAGAGCTTCTTTGAAATGCTGGGTGAATACATTCTGGCGGGCTTTAAAGTTGCCATTATCGTTGCCGCCATGCTGATCGGCTTCATCGCCTTGATCTCCGCGCTGAACGCCCTGTTTGCTACCGTTACCGGCTGGTTTGGCTACAGCATCTCCTTCCAGGGGATCCTTGGCTACATCTTCTATCCGGTTGCCTGGGTCATGGGCGTACCGGCAGGGGAAGCGCTGCAGGTGGGCAGTATTATGGCCACCAAACTGGTTTCGAACGAATTTGTGGCGATGATGGATCTGCAGAAAATTGCCAGCACGCTCTCTCCGCGCGCTGAAGGCATTATTTCTGTCTTCCTGGTCTCTTTCGCCAACTTCTCCTCTATCGGGATTATTGCCGGGGCGATCAAAGGCCTCAACGAAGAACAGGGTAATGTGGTTTCCCGCTTTGGGCTGAAGCTGGTTTACGGTTCGACGCTGGTGAGCGTGCTCTCAGCATCTATCGCCGCACTGGTTCTGTAAGCGCACAAGATGATGAAAAAGCCGGGCTCGCCCGGCTTTTTTACGTCCGCAGATCGCTGAGCGGCCGCGGTTTGCCGATTAAATATCCCTGCAAATAGTCGACGCCTAATGCCAGCAGTCTCTCTTTTTGCTCTTCCGTCTCGACGTACTCCGCCACCACCGTCAGGTTTTTAACCTTCGCGACTTCAATAATGGATTTAATCATAATCACATCCAGCGGCTCGTTCTCGAGATCGCGGACAAAACAGCCGTCAATCTTGACGATATCCGCCTGTAGGCGCTTCAGCCGTTCATAGTTGGCATAGCCCGTACCAAAATCATCAATGGCGATAGCGCAGCCAAAATCCCGCAGCTGCTGAATATTATGCATACTCTCTCCCGCATCGCTGAACGCCTGCTCTTCGGTAATCTCGATAGTGAGGGTCTCCGGCGACAGCTGATAGCGTTTAAACAAGGCGATAATCTGCCCGGCGCCATCATTTTGCATCAACGTGTAAGGCAGCAAATTAACGGAAAAATGGTGCCCTGGGTACCGGTGCAGCATACTGAAGAGCGTTTCCAGCACCAGCATGTCAAAACGCTGACTCAGGTTGAACTGAACAATCAGCGGAATAAACTGGTCCGGCATCATCATCGACTTGCCACACCGCATCCGCGTCAGGATTTCATGATACCCCTCACCCGCCGAATTCTGGATAGGCTGGGCATACAGCACCAGATCACGTTCATTCAGCGCCCGCTTCACCTGGGTCAACATCCGAACCTGCTCGCTGGTCTGGTCAGAAACCTGCTCTTGCGCAGCATCCAGTGCCAGCACCTGGCGACCATTCCCCGCCTGCTCTGACAGCCAGCTCAGTTGGCCCAGCATTGGGTGAAGCTCTTCTTCGCTGCCGCGGTGTCTTGCCCAGGCCGCACCAAATTCCAGATCCAGCGTTTGATTGTGCCAGCTAAATTTCTTGTGATTCAGCATCGCCACCATATGACCCAGTCGCGCGCAAGGATCGGGCCCGTCTAAAACCAGTAACAACTCGCTCCCCGGTAGCTGGAAGAGTTCATCCCTTTCCCCCAGCAGCGGCCGTAATTTGCTGGCAATTTGCTGTTTGCAATGCACCCGCATCATCATGCCGTAATGACGGCTGAGGAAGTCGAGGTTAGCGATCCGTAAGCTGCTGATGACGAAGTCAGCATCCTGGCGCAGATAGCATTCCAGCGCGCGCAGGTTCGGCAGCCCGGTTAACGGGTCTTCCTGGGCCTGATCCCGCCATCTGAGCTTAATTCGTTCATTCTGGCTGTAAATATCAACCATATAAAACAAACAGATGGTGAATGAGATCAGTACGGAAAGAACAAATGACAGGGAGTATTCAGTCTGTACCCCCTGGAGAAAATTTCGATTATAGGCAACGAGTAAAAATGCCGAAACAGACCAGGAAATACGAATTAATACATGGCCTAGTCGACTAATACCAATAAAACACACAATGAAAATAAGTGGTACTAAATAACCTGCAATATAATCAGAATTATAGGGGGCGCACAGCACCAGCAATATGGCGCCCAGAGCCATAAACCAGTACAGGGTAAATGCCCGCCGCTCGCGGGTAAACCATGGCTGGCAATGGCGTCGCCAGAATAATTTTGCGTAACGCGGACTGATAACCATCCGCATTGGATAATAAAAGAAAGTGGTAAATATTAATGCAGCGCTGATCAGGCTTTGTATATCAATAATGGTATACACGGCTGGCATCTCTTTGAAATAGCTAGAGATGGCCAACGGGAACGCGAAAAACACGCCAACCAGATACATCGTCAGTTTCATTAACACCGGTGCAAAAAAACCGCCCCAGAAAATCCATGTCCCCATATACCTGGCCGTCAGCCCGCTGCGCCAGGTTCTGCCAGTCAGCATTCTGACAATCGCGCAGGATACCAGCACTGAAAATAGCTGGCAAAATAGCAGCAGCACCGACTGTAGTGCCGTCAGGGGAAGGATGAGATGATTAGTAATCGCAAAAGAAACGATTAATGGGGCGATTGCGTAGCGGCCAAAAATAAAGATAACCGCATACATCATACTTAACGGCAACCAGGCGAGAAAAACCTGATTCCCGTCGACAAGAGTCAGAGGTGAAATAAACCTGGCTAATGGGATCGAAATTAAACAAACAACCAACGCGAGTAACGTTTTTCTGATATTAATGTTAAAGTTAGCAATCATTATTGTTAAGGAAAACTCCGGCGCTGGGCAATACTGCTTTATATAAAAGAAATACTAAAGGGGATAATAAATCCAGGCAAGGAAATAACCTGGGGAAGAATCTTAAATTACGCAGAATACTGATAGCAGCAAGTTTTCTGACTTAACCAGAAAGTACTTTACATTCGCGATGATAAAAAAAAACCCCCGCCGTAGCGAGGGTTCTGAATTTGGTGGAGCTAAGCGGGATCGAACCGCTGACCTCTTGCATGCCATGCAAGCGCTCTCCCAGCTGAGCTATAGCCCCGAACCGTAAAACGTGTCGTGTTGACGGGCGGCATAATATGAATTCCTTCGTCAGGTGTCAACGGCAAAATGAATCCTCACCATTTGATCGCTGAAAAAGCAGGCAACTTGCTGACATTGCGAGCCTTATCGCAGGTAGACGTTAAACATGTCACTCTTTCATGTAAAAGGATGCTATAACATGAGCAACTAATTCCCACATTTTTACTCAGGAAATAGTATGCTCAAGGAACGAATGACACCTGAAGAAATTGCGCATCTTACCGGGTTCAGCCGGCAGACGATCAATAAATGGGTACGTAAAGAGGGATGGCAAACATCACCTCGTCCCGGCGTGCAGGGCGGTAAGGCGCGTCTCGTCCACGTTAATGACCAGGTTAAAGAATTTATTCGCAGCGCACAGCGCGTGGCGGAACCCTCCCCTTCTTATTCCCCGGCAGAAAACGACCTTGAACCCTTGCTGCTGACGCTCAGTAAAGAGATGACGCCCGGGGAACAAAAACAGTTGATGTCGCTGCTACTGCGCGAAGGCATTCGCGGGTTACTCCAGCGGCTGGATATTCGTGACCAGTAATATAATGATGAAACTAAAAGATAAAATGACGCCGGCAGAGCTGGCAGATTGCCTTGGGCTGGCCAGACAAACGATTAATCGCTGGGTCAGAGAACAACAATGGCGCACGGAGAGCATTCCCGGCGTCAAGGGTGGCCGCGCTCGTCTCATCATTATTGATAAGACAGTCCTCGATTTTCTGGCCAATATTCCGGCACTCCGTCATCTGCTGACGGAACATCAGTTGGCCGAACCGTCCAGCCACTATTTTGTTAACGATGCGGGCGCTATCTGGCGGCAAATTGCCGAAACGCTGCATCTTATGACGATTGAAGAGCAACAGCACCTGCGGGACCTTCTCGCCCGTGAAGGAATCAGCGGGTTCTTGTCGCGTCTCGGTATTGCCAGTCAGAAATAAGTAAAAAACGGCAGGATATAACCTGCCGTTTCGTTAAGCTTCGACGAGCAAACCTGAATCAGGATTGCTGGTTTTCGCGTTCTGCAATAAAAGTCAGCGCTTTATTGATACGTTCTACGCTGCGGGATTTACCGATAGCGTGGACCGTAACGTCAAGCGCCGGCGACTGACCAGCCCCGGTTACCGCAACGCGCAGCGGCATCCCGACTTTACCCATCCCGACTTCCAGCTCATCCGCCGTCGCCTGAATAGCGTGGTGAACATTTTCTGCTGTCCAGTCTGTGATAGCAGACAGTTTGTCACGCACAACTTCCAGCGGCTGACGAGCCACCGGACGCAGGTGTTTCTTCGCGGCGTCAGCATCAAACGCGTCAAATTCTTCGTAGAAATAACGGCAGCTTGCCGCCATCTCTTTCAGCGTTTTGCAACGTTCACCCAGCAGAGTGACCAGCTCAGCCAGCTGCGGGCCGTTGCGGGTGTCGATATTTTCCTGCTCAATATGCCACTGCAGATAGGTCGCCACGTATTCCGGCGCCATCGAATTAATATAGTGATGGTTCAACCACAGCAGTTTATCCGTATTGAATGCGCTGGCCGATTTGCTGACCGCGCCGAGGGAGAACAGCTTGATCATCTCTTCGCGGCTGAAGATCTCCTGGTCGCCGCTGGACCAGCCCAGACGCACCAGGTAGTTCAGTAGCGCTTCCGGCAGGTAGCCATCATCACGATACTGCATCACGCTCACGGCGCCATGGCGTTTGGAGAGTTTCTTACCGTCATCACCATTAATCATGGAAACGTGGGCATATACCGGGACCGGCGCGTTCAGCGCTTTCAGGATGTTGATCTGACGCGGGGTGTTGTTGATATGGTCTTCACCGCGGATCACGTGGGTGATCTCCATATCCCAGTCATCCACAACCACACAGAAGTTGTAGGTCGGAGAACCATCGGTACGACGGATAATCAGATCGTCAAGTTCCTGGTTGCTGAATTCGATTGGCCCACGGATCTGGTCGTCAAAAATAACAGATCCGTCTTGCGGGTTAGCAAAACGCACCACGCAAGGTTCATTATCGGCATGATGTTCATGGCCGTGGCGGCAGCGTCCGTCATAACGCGGCTTTTCACCCTTTGCCATCTGCTCTTCACGCAGCGCATCCAGACGCTCTTTGGAGCAATAGCATTTATACGCGGTACCCGCTTCCAGCATTTCATCAATGACGGCGTTATAGCGGTCAAAACGTTTGGTCTGGAAGTACGGACCTTCATCCCATTCCAGGTTCAGCCAGTTCATCCCATCCATGATGGCTTCAATTGCTTCCGGCGTTGAGCGTTCAAGATCGGTGTCTTCAATACGCAGAACAAACTCACCGTCGTTATGACGAGCAAAAAGCCAGGAATAGAGAGCAGTACGCGCACCGCCAACGTGCAGATAGCCTGTCGGGCTGGGCGCGAAGCGAGTTTTGATTTTCATGAAATGGCCTTACGTTTAATAAAGATGCCGACAACCGGCAGAGTCCGTGGGTATTTATGGGTGAATATTCTAACACCGTGGGCTGATTCCTCAATGTTGTTCAGGTCTGAACGTCACGCTTTGCTATTTTTGTTTATAAATCATGCTCCGCGGATGCTTTTGCGATCGTTTTGGCTAATTTTACGACGAACAAACAAATTATTTAGAAAAGGCGTTGACTCATTTTCAACTCTCCCTATAATGCGACTCCACACAGCGGGGGTGATTAGCTCAGCTGGGAGAGCACCTCCCTTACAAGGAGGGGGTCGGCGGTT
>NZ_PIBO01000062.1:0-19845 GCF_002806725.1 Raoultella sp. T31 | reverse complement strand
GCCTGAGCGACCACCTTTAATCGGATGGCAATTACACAGAATTATTTACAGGGTCCTAATTAATGCTGCCTCGGTGAAATTAATTCTTTGTCGCGCTGTTATTTCATTGCTAAGCACATTATTTATATGTTGGTCATCCTCTTCTAACGTTGTTCCATAGTTTTCAGAACGACCATCCATACTTATTAGTAGACACGGGTTTTCAAAATCGGTGAGAATTAACCATATTTCCTGATCAGGAGTATTCTTCATCGCTTGCGCATAGATATTTTGTAATGTTGAATGAGCTGCTAGTCTATCTGCTGCGCTACGGTCACCATCACACCCAAATGATTGACCTATATAGATAATTTCCAGATCAAGATGCTCCTGTGCTTCATATCCTAAGCACGACAACATCAGTAATACAGATTTATCTTCGGATATTACATCATTGTTTTCATCCCTGATTTTAAATTCGGTATAAGGGTACTCACACTCTAGGGAGACATTAGATGTGTCTAGCAGATTCTTAGTGATAAAGGGAATATCTACATATTTATCTTTAACCTGCTTTCTAAATAACCCTGTAACTTCACTTTCCGTAAACTTAACCGACTCAGGAACTAAAGTAATTCTTGGTCGTCTGCATATGAAATAAATATGAGGTGAGAAATCCTTGTATATTGGGTTGTTAATGTCATTCACATCATCCAAGTGCTCTTGTTGCAATAATACATGCCTGGCACCAAGCATATTCATTCCGAATTCAGTAATGAACTTTCTTTCTGACATATTATTTATCCTTAAATTGTAAAAGAATACTTTGTAATTCTGATTTTATCGAAATAATTTGGCTCGTTCGTTACCAGTAATAAGAACTCCTTTTGTGCCACCAATAAAGCAGGCCATATCCGACAATAAGAATACCGAAGAACATCAGTGACATACCCCAACCAGTCCCATACCACGAAACCATATCATCGAAAACCAGCCCACCCATATCACGAACTCCGGCAGCTTCCTTAAGAATTGGTTTGAATACTGGAATCAGAAAGGCGATAGCCAGCGGAGTACCCCAGCGAACAAGACCCGTCTCCATTTTGATCCCAAAAAAGATCCCAGCCCCAACGGCAATAAGCCAAACAATCAGGCTTGGCGCGGTTGCCAGAGCTGTTTGCCATTCAACATCAAAAGTCTTCATCAGCCACGCGACGACCGCCAGAACAAAGACAGCCGCGCCGAGGAATACCAGCTCTACGCCGTTTGTTTCATTGTTTCCGCTCATCCTTTAGATCCTTTTTCTCTGTTCGAAATCTGCACAATTCAAAACGTGCAGTGTTGGTAATACTGCACGTTTGTCTCATTCCTGAGACTGTTAATCCTTTTACTCTTCGCCTGACACCGCTTTTTTCATAAACATTTTCGTACTGTAAGTGTATGAACTTAATGCGGAAACCTGCCTTGCAAGCGCAAGAATATCCTGTTTATCCAGTGTTCTGATGTTCCACACAATGAAATTATGGGCGTTCGTGGTTTCCTCGTCAGTACATCCGTCCGCAGAGGTGATTAGCTTTCGCTCGGTTGCTTCTTCTTTAACATCAAGAGCATAGCCATAAGCTAAGGTGTTTAAGTCTGCACCAGTAATTTTAGCTATCTGAATGATGTCGCTGAATTTAGGCTCAGTTTTGCCGGACGCGATCCTGACCAGGGTACTTACGCTAATACCGGTTTTTTCGGCCAGCTCCTCGTAAGTCGAGTGCTCCAGTATGACCTTTTTGATACGTTCAGCTCTCAGTTTATCCGCCATGACTTCATGCTCATTGTTGCTCATCTACTTCTCTCCATCTTAACAGTGGTTTTTCAATAGTTAGATTTGATGCTCATTTATGACAATTTAAACATTGCAAATGTATTGACTTTCAGATCTGAGCATATTACATTGTGACCATTCAATCTGCTCACAAGTGACTATTGACACATATTTTGATGGGTGTGACTACTTATGATCGACTGGTTTACCGGAATCCTGCCTTGCACACACCGACCGTTACCGGCTGGTAGTGTCGTCAGCGTCGATGCTGACGGTGCAGTGGAGTGGGAAACAGTAAAACGGTTGACCGTTCGCGGTAATACTGCACGTTTGTCTCATTCCTGAGACTGTTAATCCTTTTACTCTTCGCCTGACACCGCTTTTTTCATAAACATTTTCGTACTGTAAGTGTATGAACTTAATGCGGAAACCTGCCTTGCAAGCGCAAGAATATCCTGTTTATCCAGTGTTCTGATGTTCCACACAATGAAATTATGGGCGTTCGTGGTTTCCTCGTCAGTACATCCGTCCGCAGAGGTGATTAGCTTTCGCTCGGTTGCTTCTTCTTTAACATCAAGAGCATAGCCATAAGCTAAGGTGTTTAAGTCTGCACCAGTAATTTTAGCTATCTGAATGATGTCGCTGAATTTAGGCTCAGTTTTGCCGGACGCGATCCTGACCAGGGTACTTACGCTAATGCCGGTTTTTTCGGCCAGCTCCTCGTAAGTCGAGTGCTCCAGTATGACCTTTTTGATACGTTCAGCTCTCAGTTTATCCGCCATGACTTCATGCTCATTGTTGCTCATCTACTTCTCTCCATCTTAACAGTGGTTTTTCAATAGTTAGATTTGATGCTCATTTATGACAATTTAAACATTGCAAATGTATTGACTTTCAGATCTGAGCATATTACATTGTGACCATTCAATCTGCTCACAAGTGACTATTGACACATATTTTGATGGGTGTGACTACTTATGATCGACTGGTTTACCGGAATCCTGCCTTGCACACACCGACCGTTACCGGCTGGTAGTGTCGTCAGCGTCGATGCTGACGGTGCAGTGGAGTGGGAAACAGTAAAACGGTTGACCGTTCGCGGTTCGCATGAGTCCACAATGAAAGTAAGGTCTGTTGGATCTGATGGTGAAGGTCGGGCAACACATCTCTATATTGACGGTAATCCATCAAAGTTTTTGCAAGGTCACTCTGTTATCGGTTCCGACGATTTGCAAGGGTTGTTGTTAACAGCTTACGCCAGAATATTGGCATTACTGCATATTCCTCACGATCTACCATCCTATCGACAGGTCATGGAAGGGCAATTTAAGATCTCGCGCATCGATATCAATTACATGTATTCATTGTCAACATTAGAAAATGTCCGCGCATGGTTATATGCCGCAGAATTTAAAGCTAAAACTCGCCACGGTCGCGCCTGTGGTAAAGGTGGCACTGTTTACTTAGGGAAAAACTCCCGTCGGTGGAGCCTGAAATTTTATTCAAAATATGATGAACATACATCTGGCAAAAAAGGGCACCAGATGGCAGACGAATTCGTTAAAGCTGGTTTACTGGACTGGTCAAAAGATAAATTACGCATTGAATTAACATTAAGAACAACTGAATTAATTGATTTGAATCTTACGATTGGTAATAGCTGGAATATTGAGACGCCCAATAAATTATTCTCTGAATATGTAGGGAGAATAGAAATGAATCAAAATACTATATTAACTGATGAAAAAATAATTAATCCCCCAAGAAAAATACAGTCTACATATTTATTGTGGAAGCAGGGCGCGAACATGAAAGAGATGTTACCGAAACCTACATTCTACCGACACCGTAAAGAATTACTTTCTTTCGGAATAGATATTAACTTTTATTGTGAATCACCGGATTCTAATAACGTTGTTCCGTTGGTTCGTACTCTTGAAGCCAAACCAGCCAAAATTCCATCATGGGTTTATGAGAAAGGTTTAATTTTCGATTATAACCGTATTTCACATGCCAGTAACTGGCATTAAAGGAGAGTGATATGTCTAATTATGGTCTTTTTGTAAAAGGTAAAATGCTTGGTGCTCGCCAGCGTAATAAGGTCAATGGTCAGGGATACTATAATGAAATTGGTGTTGGCTTAGAGATTCCTGATGGTTTTGGCGGCACTAAGCAAGACCAGATTATTATTCGTGTATCTCAGGCTCTTATTTATGGATTACAGAAAGATAAAATCACTGAGCGTTATCCTGATGCAACGGGAGAAATTATTGTTGTGGATAATGACGATATGCTTAAAGCTGACTTCTTTCCTTTTAAAGGTGGGGAAGGGAGTTTTTGCCAGTTTGGGGATTTAATTGTTATTGATGAAGCATGGAGAATCTTCGGTAGCGATAAGGATATGACGGCTGAGAAGAAATCATTTATTGCTGAACATCGTCATTTTACTCATCCTGAAACAAGCATTAGCTGTGATTTAGTTATTGTAAATCAATCACTTTCTAATATCGCTCGTTTCTTGAAAGACAAAATAGAAACAACTTACCGGATGCGTAAGCTGAAAGCGTTGGGCCTGAATAATCATTACTGTGTTGACGTATATTCGGGGCACAAAATCTATAAAAGTAATCTCGTCACCAGTTATCGCAATAAATATAACCCTGATATTTTTGAACTTTACAAAAGTTATGAAGGGACTAACGGTAATGAAAAGCAGACTGATAAACGCCAGAGCATCTGGAATTCTGGCAAAGTCAGATTCTTTCTTGTGCTTTTTCCATTGATGTTTATCGGGTCAGGCTGGCTGATTTACTCATTTTTCAGCACGTTTGGCCGAAGCGATCCCTCGCCAGATTTGGCTACAGCAGATGTACGTGATGCGGCCATGTTTCGTTCTTCCGCTGCTACTCCAGCGCCAGATACTCCCTCAGAACCAGCTGAACCGCCACTTTCAACCGAGTGGCGTATATCAGGGAGAATGACCACTGAAGGCAGGGCGTTTGTGATTCTTGTTAACGGTGCCGGTGTTTTGCGTGCCGTTCCTGCATCCAGTTTTAATTACAAAGGGATGTTGATGAGTGGAATTATTGATGGTGAGCGTGTGACGCTTTATACGGGGAAGAAATAATGAAAAAGATTTTACTCACATTAATGCTACTGTTTTCTTCATGTGCTTTCGCCGGGTCAGAGCTTGAATTAAATAAAGTCAAGATACCGGAAGCTATTTCTCTTATTTACAGTGAGGTACTTAAAGTCCCGTATATGCTCGATCCGCAACTTGTTAATGATGAAAGAATGATTACATTCAGGTTAACGCCTGATATTGATGAACGGGAATTTGTAACCCGTTATCTTGGCAATATGAACGTTCGAATATGGACGAAAAAGGGTGTTGATTTTATAGCGCCCTATACGCCGAAAGAGCCGGTTAAGCCACGTTATACATGGACTTATACGCCTCAGTACCGTTCTGTTGCCTACCTGTCTGATATTCTTGGCGGCTACGTTTCAGGCTCCTTCAATAACAGTGGAGCCGTGATTTCTGATGATTCGCTAAAAGGTTCATCAGGGGCAAGCAACTACATCAATCGAACCGGTGATATTCTGGTTTATTATGGTACGAAAGAGGATATCGCCATCCTGAAAACACTGGTTACTTCGCTGGATACGATGAGTGATGAAGTGGTTGTTTCTGGTTATGTTTTTGAGGTTCAGACCTCGCAGTCTGACGGCTCCGGCATTCTTTTAGCGGCTAAAATCCTGTCTGATAAATTCAATATTTCAGTAGGCGCTGCCGGACTGGATAATTTTATCAATATTCGAACCGGCTCCATTGATGCCATTTTCAATCTGCTGAAAACTGACAGTCGTTTTACTGTTGTCAGTGCGCCACGACTGCGGGTAAAAAATAATGCCTCAGCGTCTTTTTCAGTCGGCTCTGATGTGCCAGTACTGGGCAGTGTTACGGTGAATAACAATACGACCACGCAATCCGTTGAATATCGTTCCAGCGGTGTTTTGTTTAATGTGACGCCATCAATCAAAAGTCGGACAATGGATCTCAAGATTCAGCAGCAGCTTTCCAACTTTGTGACCACTGAAACCGGCGTCAATAACTCGCCAACCCTTATCAAGCGTGATGTAACAACCGAAGTCAGCCTTGCAGATGGTGATATTATTTTACTCGGTGGCCTTGCTGAACAGAAAGATAGTAAGGCCAGTTCCGGCTGGAGCTTTTTCGGTTCCCGTACCAGTGAAAGCAACAAGACTGATATTATGGTGATGCTTCAGGTCAGAAAGGTTGACCGGAGCAGGGCGACGCCCCGCAGCGCCGCGAGGAGCGGTGAACTGTTCCGGGACAACCTGAACTGATTGTATGGATTTTTATTATGGCGTTAACTTTTATGGGGTACGAACAGTACGACATCTTCTAGGTATTCAGTTACTTAGAGGATTTATTATGTCTGTAAAAAATAAGGCGCGTGACCGACTTCCCGGTGGCCGCCTTAAGTCTTATCGTCGTGTAGGTTCACATTTTGCCAGTTGTGCCAGATGGTTTGATAAATCGCCGTCCTGGTATCGCAATATGATGATGACCAGGCCTGAGCGCTGTGAAGTCAGAAGGCTTCTCAATCAGGTAATGCGTGGTCATGATGCTGATGGCATTGCTTTTCCGGTCAGTCATCGTCCGTTTGTTTATTGGTGGTGAATTTCGTACGCACGAAATTTTACGCATAAATACCAGACAAAAAATCGTTAACTATCTGTTTTGAAAGATAACTCCGGTCAGTGACAAAACTTGTTTTGTTGCTGTCCGGGGTTGGCCAAGCCGTACAGTTTCCATTTTCAGCGTTATGGCTGATTCGGCGCGGCAGCATTCATCGGGGGTTATTCATGAAAAAATTCATGACGCATCAGGAGCTGAAAGTGATACTTCTCAAAGATCCAGCATTCCGGGCTGCTTATGAAGCTGAGAGGCAGAACCCGCAATCCGGTTACCAGATTGTCCGACATCATGATGATGGCACTGAAGAAGTGGTGTTTGATTCTTGTGTATCAGGTACAGATTTACCAACTGCAACTGGATGAACAGGCCTGATTGGTGAGGTCAGGCCGTTCACTTACTGCTGACAGACATTTGATTCTGATTCGTTTGGAGAAACGGATGATTTTGAATCATTGTCGATAGTAGCCCGTTGACGGCCAGTGTCAACGATTCCCGCCAGATTCTGCCATCCTTATCATTGGTGCGCATAATGTATATTATGTTAAATAACCTCCATAGATCTTTTACTTCATGGATCTCTGGTTCAGCCACAGAAATCAGCATGTTGTGAATTTTGAGATACCTCCCTTTTCTTGCATTAGGTCTGTCGTACATTTAGTTCACCGCATTTTGATTGTTGAGTGTTTCGATGTACTCACTTACCCAGATTGTAAGTTCAGGTGGCCGAAGGCAATGGATTTTGATGGATGTAAAAATCTGTTTGCCAGCACTTTATCCGCTCAGGTATCTAGTTGACCACCTGGAGTATCGCTCGCTCTCAACTCAATCAGCTTCTCTTCAAGCGATTAAGTTTTTTTATGAGTTTTGGTTCATAAAGCATGGAACGACATTCTGCTATAGCTTTTACTGCTCCGGACATGACCCTGCAATCGCCATTCATGAGCTGGCGGCCTTTTTTCAATATTTGGAAAATGGCCGACTAGTTAGCTTCGCACCACGAGCATTGCCATTTAAACATTCTAGCAGCATGACAAATGCTGCCAGAGTCCGTTCAGTAATTCGATTCATAGGCTACCTAATCGCTACCTATATATCTCCGTACTATCGAGATGAAACGCCAAAAGAACTGTCTCGGTATGCATCCCGCCTCAACACTCGTTTGCTGATATGCAAAAACGAGTTTAAAACTCTAGAAAGAAACAATCAGCGGTCTTACTCTCGAGTTATTGAAGGATTTCAGAGCATGACTGTTGATATGGTCGAAAATGTATAACTCACTTTCAATAGGGTTGATGGATGAGGCAAAAGAGGCTCTCCGTTTGCTTGGCGGTTGGAGCATAAAAAGCCAAATGCCTGATCTTTATGCTAAAAGATTTTTATCTGAGCAAGCTAATGCAGCAAACATTCAGCGAATATTGCAACATAACTCTGATTTGGAATACTTAATAAAGGAGTTATTTAATGGAAATTAAGCCTAACACACTTCTCCCGCAAGATTTTGGAATGTATGATCAGGATCTCTCTTCAAAATTAGTATCTTTAGTTATTCCTGAACGTATTTTCTTGAAATCCAGCAGCAATTTTGATGATAAGCACATTCATAATAAAGGGAGCAAATGGGGTTTTTATTATTCCGGCAGTAAGCGCTATGTTTATTTTAAGCTTGATGAGTTAACAAATACACTCTTGAAATATTTTTGTTTTAAATATGCGTCAACGATGTTCCCAACTTTCTTACCAGTACTGTCACATCATTGGACACAAGCATTCAATTACTGCAAAGGAAATGGTGGTTTTACATTACATATATTGCGACAATATATAGAAAGCGATGTTCTAGATGTAAGATCCTTCTATTCTATACTATTCGGCTTGAAGATCCTTTGTTCTGAAGAGTTCCCTGGGTTTACCTTGGAAGACTATGAGGATCTTGAGTTTATACCCAGACCAAATGCATATAACTGGGAGGTTTATCAGGATATTGACAATCTTCTTGATCCTGTTGAAAAAAGCATGATAAGTAAAGGCTTATTTGAAATGGCAACGGCATTGACCAGAGGTAAATATTATGCCATTAGAGAGCTCAAAAATGCTGTTGTACTCGGATTAAGTTATGTTACAGGAGCGCGTCCTGTACAGTTGGCAAAGCTAGCTGTTAATGACTTTCGTATTGATACCTGTAATACTGATACAGGATTAATTAGATACAGTATTCTGTTACCCTACGTAAAACAAAGACGTCTCACAACAGAGCGTTTACTGCTGGCTATTCCGCCTGAAATTGGAGAGTTAATCAAGCATTATGTGGACAGAGTTCAGTTATTACCTGATGATAAATTGCTTGAAATGGGGGTGTCCGCCCCAACTTTTGTCTCTCAAGCTATTAGCCAAACAGTTTTAAACTTCAGTCCCTCAGATTATCAAACCGCTGTTGCTTGTGGAGAAGCCGCCCTGCCATCAATTACACCGACTGATCTCCGCCATAACGTTGGTCACTCATTAGCTATGCAAGGTGCCAGTGCGGAGGAGATTGCTCATATTCTCGGTCATTCATCTCTAGTTGTGGCAAAACATTACATTTTGGCGACGCCTGCCTTGGCATTGATCCGCGCTAAAGCTCTCGGTTTTAACCCTGTGTGGCAAAACATGGTAGCTATGATGCTGACAGGCAAGTTGGTCAGGTCAGAGGAATGGCAAGGTCGACGTGTGGTTGGCATGGTTGGTGATCGATTGCACTATGAGATTGGCGGCTGTGCAAGAACCGATGACGAATGTCCTTTCTGTGAAGTTCGTTGCTGTTATGGTTGCTTGTATTACCGCCCTTTCCTCGATGGCAACCACCAGGACGTATTGGATAGCATTTCTAAAGAAGTCAATGAGCTGATAGCTGTTTCCGATAGCGTCGGTAATGCTCACAATCCACTAATTTCCATCCACGAAACAACGCAGATCGAAGTCAAGTCAGTGATAGCCCGTTGTCATTTGCATCACACCAAAGGTTGCGAACAATGAAAAAAAATATCGAGAACTTTGACACTTTTGTTACGGAACAAAAAACCTGGTTCGACGAGAATTTGGCAGAAAATTTTGCAGAGCCGTGGGATAGTCGCGCTTGGGTATGTGGGAGTAAAGGCTCCGGCTGGTTGCGTGGCAATGGGGCCAATATATTGCGTTTTGATGAAATTACTCGGCTCAAAGGGATTGACGATCGCCATATTGTATCCGAGCCTTACCAGTTGTTCATGAAAGCTATGCTGGTACTCACCTATCGAGGCAGAAATTGTAGTATCTCTCCTGCAGTTGCTGTTGCAACACTGGTCATTTTGAAACGTTGGTACTGCGCTCTCTTCAAGTTAACCGGACAAACTCATCCCATCTATCTGACTACAGGTGTCATACGTAGCGCAATGGATATTCTGAGTGCGGCATCCCGGCCAGGTGATCCCAACATAGCCAACTACAAGGGACGGTGTGTAAAGATTCAAAGATTAGTAAATCATCACGCTTTCACCTTAGTAACATTGCAATATGTATCCGATGAACGTTACACCAACCAGACCAATTTGACCCGGAAAGCCCGGGAAACAATCGCTCTAAAACAAAAAGACAAGCTGGATGATACGACCACTGATAATGAAGATGCGCTGATTACCATTAGAGGGTTCCTCAATATCGTGTCATTAATTCAGTTAGTCGAAAGCAGTACTGAAAAGATTGCTCTCAATTGCCTTCTGTTACTAATTATAACTGGATTTCGTTCTGTTGAAGCATTCAATATAAGGCAGGATGCGTTGGTAAAACGACAGATAGATAATTATGATATCAGTAAAAGTCTGAGAGATAAAGGATTGCCAGATTATTTTCTTGGTATACGCTATGTTGGTGTTAAGGGGGCTGGCGAACGAACTCATTGGGTCGAGCCTCTAGCTGTACCGCTAGTCGAAAATATATTCAAATCGGTTAATTTGTTAACAGCTGAATTTCGCAAACATCTCACAAATTTACGGTCAAAAGAATTTTCTGATTATCTACCAAAGTCAATCAGTGATATTACTGGCGAACTCGTTGAACTTGATGATATTTTAGAACACATAGCCCAGTCCTCATCAGAGTTTCGAGGGCGTGCAGGATTACGTGATAAAGCGTCAAAAGCGTTAGCGAACCGCGGCTGCATTCCGATTAAAGTCATTATTGGGCCAGGTAATAGAAAAGAAAAATACTATTTAAAATCAGACCTAAGTCATTTTCTTAAAAATGAATTCGGGGATAACAGTTCAAACACTCCTTGTACTCACGCATGGGTAGAAAATGGCAGGAGATACGAGATTAAGTATGAAGATCTATTGTTCCTTTATCCCAAAGGATCACTGACTTTAAAGAGAACGCTGGAACTAAAAGCCACGCCATTACCACTGAATAATAATGGGTTAAACAAATTTCTTGGTAATTATGAGGGTTACATATCCGTTTTCAGCAAATATAGGTTGCTAGAAGATGACGGCCGCCCTACCCAACTCCGTACGCATATACCTCGACACAATATAAATACTTTTCTAGCGATTGCTGAAATTTCAGACCACTTACAAGCGCTGTTGATGGGGCGTGTTGATATTAGTCAAAATCAACATTATCAGCACCTGGCTCTCAAGGAACGCCGAAAAGTTGCATCTCTGACCCCTTTAGTTCCAACCGTACCGGTACAGACAGCATATACTGCTATGGACGCTGATACACCGCTCAATGCGGTAAAGCGAAGCGGTATGATGGTATTTAGCCGCACGCAGAATCTGGAAACCAACATAAAAGCGAATCTGCATACCTTCGATAATCGCGACGATGTAGCAGGCTTCATCGAAGCATCGTTTGGCGATGGATTATTCGACGACATAGCCGCTGCGTTCGAGGAAATTAGTAAAAATGAAGGGCCATTACCAGCATCTGAAATGGTGAAAAGGCATGCATTACTGCATCCATTGAAATTGGGCTCCTGCATGAGAGACGTTAACTTGTGGGGATGCCCTTACCGTATGAAGTGTCAGTCTTTGAAGCCATGTGAGCATTTCACATTGACCGGTCGTATTGATGAGTACTTCGCTGTTAAAGTTAAAAGTCTGGCATTAAACGAGGCAAAGCTTGCTCTTGAAAAATATATCGAGGGCCTACCGGGCAAGCAGCTTGTACAAGGCAACATTGACGATAATCTAGCACAACTAGATGTAATAAGTGAGCAATTACACAGACGCTCCAACTCTCTGCAAGTAATCACCTCTCAGATGGCCCTATCTGGAGATATAAAGGTTGAAGGTGAAATTCGTACTCTGGCTCAATTATTTGCCCTCGAGTACCAAAAAATTAAATAGGGGGGAAGACTAATGCGTGGTAAAGAATTGAATACTCAGATCGAGCATGAACTACAACTGATGTTAATTGAAGGGTTTGATAAATCACCTATTTCAGCTAAAAGCTTACATGCCAGACTGAAATCAAAAGGCATCGTCAAAGGCGGGTTAAGTACATTAAGTAACTTGGAACGTAAGCGTCTTATTGCAGCCTATGTCGATCAACAACTATCGCCTCTAAATCTTCGTCATAAAGAAAAACAGCAGTACGTTAATCGTAAGACTCGCCAGGCTTTGCTTGGCCGTAATCAGCAATTACAGGAGGAAAATAAAGAGCTACGCGAACAACTTGCACAGAACACACTGTCTTTAATTGAAATTGTGAAAGCAGTTAAAATTAATACAGTCATTCCTGTAGAACATCTTTTGGCTCCGTATCTGATTACGGAGTTACACAAACAGAAAAATAATCTATGAGCTGATAAAGGGATGTGTGTTTAAGCACCAATATCAAGAAGAAACACCATGCTCTATACGCAAAATGAGTGTGGCAACCATCATCGCGCCCTCTTCTAAGTCGATGACTTCAAAGGGAGACTTCCAATGTAACGCCCGGTTTGGTTTTTACACCAGTTTAGTGCGGCGTTTACGTTGCCTTCGAAAAGCGCTGTAGCTAGGCGAATCAATTCATTTTTTGTCTGCATGGTTAATCCTTGATGACAACTTGAGTGCTTCGACAAGTTTAGTTCGCTCTTCATCTGTCATCCGGGATATGATCAATGCAAGTTCTGCCGTCGTCTGATCATCACAGAAAAAGTAGTTCAATGGCACGTTTAACTCCGCAGCTATCCGTCGTAGCGTATCGATATCCGGGACATGACGCCCTTTCTCGTAATGGTTCATACGGCTACTGGCCGACGCGGGATCAAAACCAACCATGATTCCCAGAGAGCGCTGGGATAGTCCGGCCCTGCTTCTGGCTTCCTTAAGTCTCTCTGGTATCGGATTTTTTTCTGACACTTATTCATCTTCATCGGCCCTGGATGCTTAGATTGTCTAAGTATCGGCCATTGTTGTATACTTAGCAATCCTAAGTCAACTGCCTCGCTAAAGTCATTATGAATAGTCGTGTAATCGCTCCTAAATCGTACATTTTTTCTGCAATTATTTATCTTGGTAAAGTTAATTTTACTAGCAACGATTTAGCAAGGATTCTTGTTGAGAGATTTTCATTGCAGAGAGATTATTTGAAGGCAAAAGCTTTTTCATATAATCAAATACAGAATCTCGTCAATAGAGGGTTGTTAAATAAAGTAAGGCAAAAAGGAATTTATCAATACTTATACTCCACTACTCAGGAGTTTGACCGTGCAATCGAAAGTACAGTTCTAATCTATCCCGAATCAGACATTACACTCTCAAAAATTGAACACACCACACTTCAGATATGTAATGATACAAAAATTACTCTGAAACGCCTTATTGATAAATATGCGGGCGAATTGGAAAAAATATCTGGAGCAAAAGAAATTTATGAAGAATTAACAATAATAATGCCTGATAGAGAAAAAGAATTCAGAAAACTTTCTATTGAGCAAAGCAGGAAATACATACGAACGAATGAAAAAAATTAACACATTAAAAAGCATTGTCGATAACACAATTAATCTAAGGCAATAGTCTTTTCTCAATATGTGAGGTCACGCTGTATTGAAGGGAGAGCGAATGGGGTTCAACTCTCTCTTGGCTTTGTTGAATAAATCGAACTTTTGCCAAACGGCAGGATCAGATCACGCACCATTCTGATAGCGCAGGTAGTACCGTGGCAAAGCAAAAGTTCAAAATCACTAACTGGAAGCCCTACAACAAAGCCCTCATTCATCGTGGTTCCGTCACTTTCTGGCTGGACGACGAAGCCATTCAGGCGTGGTACGAGTCAGCAACGCCCTCATCACGAGGCAGACCTCAGCGTTATTCTGACCTTGCTATCACCACTGCCCTGGTGATTAAACGCGTATTCCGGCTGACCTTGCGGACTGCACGGGGTTTTATCGACTCCATTTGTAAGAAAATTGATCTGGTGCACGAATAATGTATTTCACACACTTCCGGACAACGCTTGCAGCTCATTTAGAGATACCTCGTGTTGTTGCTCATGGATACACCAGATTCACTGCCCGCAGGCTGATCTTCATCCACTATGCGGGTCGCTTTAGTCCCTCTTCTTAATGTTTCTTCAGCCAAATCATGATACCTGTTACATCACAATATAATCAGACAGGCTGTGTCATAATTCCTGCTGTTTCAGATTAATGCAAAATTAGTGGACTACGAGGGAACGACACATGGCTGTTATCCGCCACATCAGCATCCAAAACTTCCGGACAGTGCGACAAGCCGAATGGTGTCCAGTCCCAGGCCTCAATTGTTTGATAGGCCCGGGGGACTCAGGAAAATCGACCATTATTGACGCGATTGACCTGGTACTTGGCGCAAGAAGATCGTTTCCGTTCAGTGATGCAGATTTTCATTTGATGAACACAACCACGCCGATCTGCATCAGCATTACACTTGGACAGCTCGATGACGGATTGTTGAATCTCGAAGCTTACGGACGTTACTTTCGCGGGTTTAACATTGAAAACAAAGAAATCCACGATGAACCGCAGGCAGGTGATGAGACTGTACTCACGCTGAGAATGGTCGTCAAAGATGATCTTGAACCAGACTGGCTCTTATTTTCTGAACGAACAACTGCGGAAGGCCTGGAGAAAAGACTGCAATGGAAGCATCGGGAGCAATTAAGCCCGACGCGCCTTGGCGCTGCATCCCACCACCACCTTGCATGGGGAAATCGCTCTGTATTAAACAAACTTTCAGAAGAGGATTTCAATGTCAGCGCGACGCTCGCCGAGCTTTCCCGGCAAACCCGACAAAGCTTTGCTGCCCAGGAACTTCCGCAACTTGATGCCATTCTGACCGAAGTCAGAACAATCGCGAATTCACTTGGGGTGCAGGTTGGTGAACTGAAGGCGCTTCTCGATGTTAACGGTGTTTCACTCTCTAACAGCGCAATCAGTCTGCATAACAATGATAATACGCCTCTGAGAATGCTTGGCACGGGGTCTACCCGTTTACTGGTAAGCGGGTTGCAGAAAGCCGTCGGGCGCCCAGGGACCATACTCATTGATGAAGCGGAATATGGGCTGGAGCCATACAGAATAAGCCAACTGTTGCATCAACTGGGTTCCCGTGATCCTGAGCCCACTTCACAGGTATTCATCACCACCCATTCCCCCTATGTCCTCCGGGAACTTAAAGCAACCCAACTCTATGTGCTGCGGAAAGTAAATCTACCGGCCCCAGAGCCTTCACACATTTTCCTGACACTCAGCGGAGAAGATCAGGAACAGGCAACCTTACGGGCCTGCGCTGAAGCCTTCTTTAGCAAAGCTGTGATTGTAGGTGAAGGTGGGACTGAGGTTGGTTTTATCAGAGGATTGGACTTATACAGGCAAAGCAGAGGAAGAACTGGATTTCAGGATCAGGGAGCCTTTGCTACTGATGGTGCCGGCGGGGAAAAGTATTTCAAACGCGCCGAGGTTTTTGCGCGACTGGGGTATCGTACTGCACTACTAAAAGACTCAGATATTATCTCGCAAGCACACAGGCAAAAGACAGAAGATTGCCGGGCCAGTGGCGTGACCATTTTTGAATGGGGTAATGGTTTTTCGACAGAGGGAGCCCTGCTTACCTGGTGCCCTGTTGAGACTATCCGTGACATCGTTCTTCTCGCTGCGGCTCTGAACAGCCAACAACAGGTTGATCAGCATATTCAGAACTGCTCCCAGGGAGCTTATAACTTTGAAGCATGCACTGGCGAACCAACGGAGGAAATGCGAGCGCCCGTGGCTCGTGCAGCAGGCAATTATGGCTGGTTTAAAACGATCGGCAAGGCTGAAGACCTAGCAGAAAATATCGTGGGCCCGGCCTTCGTTAATTTTTCACAGCCGTTCAAGGCGATCATCAGAGATTTGCTGAGGTGGGCTGCAGAAGACGGTGACCCACAATGAGTGTTGATGCCGTTTTAAATACCGCTAAAGGTCTGATTGTTGCACCTGCAGGATGTGGTAAAACGCACCTGATTACTGAAGTTCTGGGTGTTGCACAAAGTAAGCCGTATCTCGTGCTGACACACACAACTGCAGGTGTAACTGCACTCAAAAAGCGACTGAGTCGTTTTGCTATTCCCCCGCGAAACTATGTTGTGACAACAATCGATGGATGGGCGCTTAAGATAGCTGGCTGTTTCCCGGGATTGTGCCCGCTTGAGGTTGGTCCCGAAAATCCAACACTTTTCTACCCTTCTCTTCGCCGTGCCGTGTTGAGTCTGGTTGTTAACGGTAATATTAGCGATATCATCACAGCTACTTATTCGCGTTTGCTGGTCGATGAATACCAGGACTGCAATAGCCAGCAGCATGAACTGACCTGTGCACTTTCACGCTTACTACCAACAGTCGTCTTTGGCGACCCGATGCAGTGTATTTTCAGCTTCAGTGGCCCTATGCCTGACTGGAGCCAACATGTTGAAACGTTTTTCCCTACTCTGGCAACCTTGCAGACCCCCTGGCGCTGGAACAATGCGCAAACGCCTGATTTGGGCCAGTGGATCCTTGAGCAAAGGAACCGCTTACTTCGCGGGGAGCGAATCGACTTAAGATCCTGTCCTGATTATGTTCGTTTTCACTCTCTTTCACGAAATTACAATGACAATATCCAACGCCAGCAGCGCGAATATTACTCACTGCTGCGCCAGTTTCCCGACAATTCAGTCTTAGTCATGGGTGATTCACGAAGAGCTTCATCCCGGCATCAATTTGCACAACGAATCAATGGTCTTAATGTTGTCGAACCGGTGGATCTGAGTGACGTAATGAGAATGGCCACATCCCTTGACGAAGCAAATGCCACCAACGTTATACCAAATCTTTTACAAGCGGCAGCTGAACTGATGACAAATGTTGGTGTTAGCACAACCTTACGTAGAATTGGTTCTATTCAGGCTGGACGAAGCAGGACAGTCCCTTCTTCACTTGAGAATTCATTGGTAGAGCTTACTTTGGCCCCTACCCGACAAAATATGCGAACGACACTCCTTTTGCTCGAGGAAAAGGAAGAAACGCGTGTCTTTAGGGGCGGAGCTCTGCAAGTTCTAAAAGATGCAATAAATCTGTCAATCAGTTCACCTGACAAAAGTATTAGAGAGTCAGCATCAGTTATTCGTGAGCAACGTAGATATCAGGGGGAAGGACGCGTATCGCACCGCTCAATAGGCTCAACTCTTCTTCTGAAAGGGCTGGAATGCGATCACGCGCTGATACTGGATGTGGGAAACATGGGGGCAAGTGATTTGTATGTTGCGCTCTCCAGGGGGGCTAAATCTGTTACGGTCTTCTCGGAGCGTGATAACTTCACACCCTAAAATTCCACCAAAAGGGCTGGTTTGTCTGCCAGGACGGGCTTGGAAATGTCGAAATTATCTGTGGAACTTCTGGAAAGTTGCATGTCATCCGAGAATTGCATACGCCCCCATAATGCAATCATGGGACTCTTTTGCCAACGGAAAGGAATGTTGTCGGCGAAATCAGTCACAATTTCTTGCAACGTAAACATCACGAAAAAATCAAAATGAGGATATTCTGTAATGTATACGTTGCAGAGGCATACGAATGAAAATCACAATATCTATGTCAGACACTGCCATTGCAAAAGAGCTTTTTGAGCGTCTTGAGTCGTATAGGAAATCTCGGGGAATATCTCAGGAAAAACTGGCCGAGAATCTCGGCATAAGTCGGCCAACGTATGCACGGTTGCAAAATGGGACCTGCAGCTTTGTAACGTTCATTGGGATCCTGCGTGAAATGAACCTGCTAGAAGGTCTAAATGCGCTGATCTCCAGCCCTACCGTCCGCCCCTCTGACGTGTTTAAAGCTCAGAAAAGGCAGCATCGGCCAAGGGTTGGCGCTAAAGCTTCTGATAGCGATCCAGTCACGAACCGAGTTAGTGCCATGCTGGCTCTCAGGAAAGATAAAAAATTAATCAGTGATAGCTGAATCATTTGAAGCACTATTTGGTGGGATCTCAATAGCGTTTCTGCTCACCCGCTTGACCCAGCTAATTTACGACTACCTTACGAATAGCCTTCGTTGGAATTTATCAGACGCGGATGTCTACCTCCGTTTTTGAGCGGTACGTCCGGGTAAGCCAGGTGAATACCAGCAGCGTGAGACACGCTATCAGTTCACACAACAGAACGGTTATCTGTGGCAGTTTCATAGTCTGCTTATCCTTGCCAAAAGGCAGGTAAGAGGCTAACCTGATGCTGACTAGACATAGGGATTGCCTGGGGTTCTACTGACCCCAAAAAGTTGGACAGATTAACCGATGTATCTGAGAAGAGTCCATTTAATACATGGGCTCTTTTTTTGTTTCCTGCTAAAGATAAATAAACTTTTACGCAACCGAATTATCAATTGCGCTGCATTCTTACTTCGCCCTGTCTTGTCTCATAAATACGTCCACCCTCTTCTCACTGGAAGGATTTCGACTGAGTGAACAACAGGCGTACTATCCCATTATCGCTCATAGCGTTTTGGCGATATGGCATTTTCATACTATTGAGGAAGTTTAAGGAACAATGTCCGCTGTTGGGTTTGTGATGGTTTGAAACCATGATGAATATAGAAATTTTTGGCCTTTTCTGTAAGCGCATGAACCATGATTGCACGCACACCAATGTTCTCGGCAACCCGATAGCAACGAAGCACTGCGTCATGGAGTAAATCCGCACCGAGCCCCTGTCCCCGGAATGATAAATCGACAACCAAGCGGGCAAGTATGATGACTGGAATGGGATCTGGCATATTACGCCGAAGGCTTCCTGTAGCTTCTGTATGATTGACGCTACCAGTGGCAAGAGAGTAGAAACCGGCTATTTGTTTCGTCTCTTCCTTGAAAACAGCAAAAGTTCGAGCCGCTCCGAGAGCCTGATTTTTGAGGCCCCTCTGCTTTAACCAGTCATCGAGCACAGCTTCACCGCTAACAAACCCTACCACCTGATGAACATTGGATAAAGGTTCTGGTGCTGTTACACGTCCCACTGAGGCTTCCTTACAAGCAGTTTATCGATAACGGGATCATCTTCAACCGGTGCATCAAGCATATCGATGAACTCTGCATATTGTTCATCGTTAAAATTAAAGACACGGCGGTCGAGAATAACATCCTCAGCAGCCTTACAGGCCATTTCCAAAATGAAGTCTGTACGAGATTTATGAAGGATCTTAGCGGCGGCGTCGATGAGTGCCCGCTGCGATTCCTTAGCCCTTAGGTTGAGCTGAACATCTGATTTCATGTGAACCCCTTGTATAGCGTTTGCTTTACAAGCATAGCGCAACAGTTATGTATAGCAAATGCTACACATCAAGTTTTTCTTTCATATCCAGAATATTTATGTCCGCTGTGAGTGTCTGCTGATGATGACATCAAATTCTGGCGGGAGGACCAGGCATCAATCGTCATGGCCGAGTTGACCTGCCCCCAGTATTAGAACAACCGTCAGTTAGTAATGTCGGTTTGTTTACCTTCACATTCTCCATTCCGCCACCGTGCTGCAAACTCTGACGGCGTCTGATAATTCAGTGCTGAATGTGGGCGACACTCATTATAATCCTGCCGCCAGTTATTAATGATTTTCCTTGCATGAACGATATCGCTGAACCAGTGCTCATTCAGGCATTCATCGTGAAATCGTCCGTTAAAGCTCTCAATAAATCCGTTCTACGTTGGTTTGCCCGGCTGGATTAAGCGTAACTCAACACCATGCTCAAAGGCCCATTGATCCAGTGCGTGGCAGGTGAACTCCGGCCCTTGGTCAGTTCTTATCGTCGCCGGATAGCCTCGAAACAGTGCAATGCTGTCCAGAA